>JBCCTX010000407.1:0-5919 GCA_039197765.1 Bacteroidota bacterium | reverse complement strand
GCTCCATATATAACTAGAACTTTCGACAGGGATTCTAGTCGGTGGATGAGTTCTACTTCAAGAATTCGTGGAATCATAACACATAAAGCTAGAAAATTTATGGTAAACCATAAATTAACACTTGAATTTTTATGGTTAGCCATAAAAAATTAAGCCTTTATCTCTTCTAACCCGTCCAAGACCCAGGGCATCAATTCCGAGACTATGGGATGAACCAGCACTACCTTTCGGTAATTTCTACATCGTTTCATTTTTATTTAAGGGATTTCTGTGCATTCCATTTTAGCTCAACCCAATCTCCTCTACACCATCCCATTCAGGCGGAACCCCATCCAAGATATAGCGGCTGGCTTTTTTGAGGAAATGTTCGGCCACTCGATCTTCTGGATCTACTTTCAGCAGCTTGCTAAATTCTCCTGCGGCCTCTGCAAACTCCTTTGACCAATAATGCTTAAGGCCTTGCTCAAACCTATCTTGTGTGGCAAGCTTTATGGCTAATTTTTCGTTTTGTGCGCCTGCTAAGCATTCATAAATCTTCAGGGGATCCACCTTCCCTTTTACACGCACTTTCCCTAAATATCGGTAAGGGGGTACATCCTCTTGGTTCTCCATTTTGTGAAGACAATCTTCGCTGAGGAGAATCTGAGCGCTGTAGTACTTGGTAAGATTTTCAATGCGGGAAGCTGTATTGACAGAGTCAGCGATAGTGGCAGCATCCATTCTTCCTTGGTCTCCGATAATTCCCATAATTAGGGGTCCGGTATGTAGGCCAATGCCAAGTTTGATAGGTTTGCGACCCTGACTCAGGCGCTGTGTGTTGTAGAGGTGAAGTTTTTGTTGCATTGCTACAGCAGCCTCAAGAGCATCTCTAGGATTTTCTGGAAAAATAGCCATAATCGCATCGCCCAGGTACTGATTCACAAAGCCTTTGTGTTGCTTAATAATAGGACCCATGCGCCCATGAAAGGCATTCACAAAACCAAAATTTTCCTCTGGGGACATGGTTTCAGCCAGGGCGGTGTAGCCTCTGATATCTGCAAAAAGCACCGTTACCTCCTTTTGTGTATGGTCTCCTAAAGCTACTTCCGTAATGCGCTCCTTGTTGAGGGACCGAAGGAATTCATTGGGGACAAACTTACTCGAAACACCAAAGATTCGCCTCAAGTCTAATTGGGTTTTAATGCGAGCCAGGAGTTCATCCTTGTGGAAGGGCTTAGGCAAATAGTCATTAGCACCTAGGGTAAGGCCTTGTACCACATCCCTTAATTGATCTTTGGCCGTAACCATGATGATGGGAAGTTCGGAAGGGAGGAATTTTTCTCGAATCTTCTCACACACTTCATACCCTGACATCCTGGGCATCATGACATCTAACAGCACCAAGTCGAAAGAAGCATCTTCTTCTAGGGCTCGCATAGCTTCCTTTCCATTCATCGCCCGGGTGATATGGAATCCCTGCTCGGAAAGGTGGTTTTTTAGGACTTGCTGATTAATGGGCTCATCGTCTACTACCAGGATTCGAAATCCTTCTTCGCCTATGGGACTTATGGAAGGGTTGGGTATAGCATTTGTCTCCTTTGTTATCTTTTCTTTTGCAGGAGGGCTGAGTTCTTCTCCAAATGATAAACCCGTCGGCTCACCAACCGAAGATTCAGGGAAAAGCCCCTGAGCTTTGGGTAAGGTGAAATAAAAAGTAGATCCTTTTCCGACTTCAGATTCTACCCACATGGTTCCTCCATGTAATTCAATAAGGTGCTTGCTAATGCTTAACCCCAACCCAGTCCCTACATAGTCGCGGGAAATAGAGCCATCTCCTTGTTCAAAGGCTTGAAAAATGCTCTGCCGCTTTTCTTCGGGGATACCGATGCCCGTGTCTTGTACATAAAGGGTTAATAGTCCAGACTCCTTTGAGTTTCCCCTAGGAGGGGAAGGGTTCGTAGACGGCGGATGCGGTCTCTCAGTAATTTCAGGTTCATGACCCTCGGAATATTGAGAACCGACTCCTACCGTTATCTTTCCATTTTCTGTAAACTTAATCGCATTCCCAATGAGGTTATACAGAATTTGCTGGAGGCGATTTTCATCTGCTGAGACCAAAGGAAGATTATTGGGGATCTGGTTGATAAGTTGTACTTCTTTCCCCTTGATCAAGGGCGCATTGTTTTTTAGCACAATATCTACCAGGGTAGAGACCCCTAGGGGCTTCTTCGACAATTCAATGTCAAAGTTCTTGAGCTTAGAGAAGTCCAGAATATCATTGACTAGTGAATTCAATCGCTTGGCAGAGGAAATGACCATATCCAAGTCCTCTTGTTGGTCAGGGTCCTCTACCCGATCAACTAGGGATTCAGCAAGGCCGATAATTCCTTGTAAGGGTGTACGCAATTCGTGGGAAGTATTGGCCAAAAACTGGTCTTTGAGGGCATCGACATGCTTGAGCCGTTCGCTATACTTTCTCTCACGTATGAGTTCCTCTTCTTGGCGCTGGATTTCTGCCTGCTGCTGGGAGATTCGCTTACGCTGGGCATGGCTGTAGAAATAGATGGAGATTCCTAGTATACACAGCCCTAACAATCCATACATGACATAGGCCCCAGTAGTCTGCCACCAAGGGGGAGCGATTATCACCTGTATACGGGCAATATTGGGGCTTCCGATCTTTTCTGCATTCATAGCCTTTACCTGAAGCTCGTAGGTACCCGGAGGAACTTCTACATAATTCGCCTCCCCGATGGATAGCGTTTGATTCCAGGCTTCTTCATATCCCGACAATCGATAATAGTACTCTATCTCCTCTGGGTGGAGAAAGTCCATAATCGAAAAGTGAAACCCGAAAGCCTTCTCTCGATGACTCAGGTAAACAGTGGATGCATCTTGGATGAGTTCCCTCAAGGGTCCCGAAGAGGAGGGTTTCTGACTTTGAGAATAGATGCGAAAATCCGTAATAATGGGCGAATGATTAGGCGAAATCCCTGATTGGTAGTCTTGGGTATCAAATATGCCGATGCCTTCTGTTGTCCCAAAGGCTATCTGCCCATTTAGATTAGAATAAATAAGGGGGAAAAAATTCAGGACATACAGACCTTCAGGTAATATGTAGTACATATAGTCCTCTGTAATAGGATCAAAGCGTAGGAGATTATCACCAGGAGGAGGAACCATCCAAAAGGAGCCATCTGCCGCCTGAGTCATACGGATTAAACTTGCTACAGGAAAATTTCCTTTTTCCAGGCTGTATTCGGTTATTTCCCCATCAGTAGACATTTTTAATAAGCCTGCAGCTGAATAATTTGCAGGGGCGAATACGACCCACCAGTTTCCCTCTCTATCGACAAGGATTTGATAGAAATTCTTATCTCGAATAATTCCTTTATCAAGGGGAATGGGGGTAAAGGTGCCTTCTGTAGGATTGAATCGATCCAGAAATGCAGAAGATGATTCAGGATCAGTCCCACAAATCGCAAAATCCCCATTTGGTAAAATGATCATATCCTGGATTAAGCTACCAGAGGGTCTACTAGCACTTGAATCTTTACTGGGGTAGTTAGTATAGGCTAAGGTAAATGGATCTATTTTTGTAATTCCCCCATATTGACCCGTCATCCAGAGAATCCCAGAAGAATCTTCGATGATATCGAAAACAGGATAATTTGTGGTAGGAAGGATGTTGAGTGGGGCTTCTTTAATAACGTGCGTAAAGGTCTGTGTCCGCTTGTTGAATCGATCCAAGGTCAGGCTACGCCCACGAAAAGTAATCCATAAGTCTCCCCTTCTATCCTCATAGGTCCAGCCCAAGCGATCGAAAGCTATACTGTTGGGATTGGTACTGTCATGTGTATAGGCATTTACGATTCCCTGCTGTGAATTATACTGTATGAGTCCTCGGTAGTAGGTGCTCAGCCAAATATCCTCTGCTGAGTCAATGGAACTGATCATAAAGGGTTCCTCTGAAGGATCGTAGTTTTCTAAGGGATAAAGGCTGATTTTTTGAGCATTTTCCGCCATGTTCGGCCGAATTCGCATAACAGCTCCCTGGGTACCCGTCAAGACCCAAATGGTTCCATCCCGAGATTGGAAGAGATTCCATATCAAATCTGTGGCTATGCTTCCCTCGATATTTGAATCTGCAGTGAAGCGATCGACCTTTCCAGTTTGGGGGTCGTACCGGTGCAGGCCATCACTGTAATTCCCTATCCAAATGTGGCCCGATTGGGCTTCCATTAGGCAGGAAATCCAGGATTCCTTAAAACTGGGATGCTGCTTAGTAGCTTTTTGGTAAGCCGGGAAGGCCATAAAATCACCTGTTTTCGTATCCATTTGATGGAGTACCGGACCAGCAGGAACCCAAAATCTCCCCTGGGAATCTTTCAAGAGGGCAGCTACATGTGTATCGTTGGTAAGGCTGGTCTTATTTTCTGAATCATGCAAATACCAGGTAAAGGAATTGGTCTTAGGATCATAGCGATTGAGCCCCGCTTTCCCTCCTTGGAGGTAGGAGACCCCTAACCACATTTCCCCATCCTCTCCAGGTGCGAGTTCCCAAATCCAGGAACCACTAATTCCAGTCGAGTCGTTGGGATTATAGAGATATTGCGTAAATTTCTGGGTTTCTAGGTCCAACCTGTTCAATCCCCCACGTGTAGCCACCCAAATATTTCCCTGTGTATCCTCAGAGATGGCATTGACAATTCCTTCAGATATACTGCCTGGGTTCGTAGAGTCTGGTTCATATCGAATGAAGGTTTCGGTGGAAGCGTCAAAAAAATTCAATCCACCTCCATTCATTCCTACCCATAAGCCTCCTTTGCTATCGATAAAAAGACGCTCTACATAATTAAAAGAAATAGAGCTAGGATCTTCCGGATCGTGTACGTAGCTCTTGAAGTTGTGGCCATCCCATCGATGAAGTCCTCCTACACTTGCAAAACAGAGGTAGCCGCTGGTATCCTGAATGACTTGTTGAACCTGATTATTGGGGCTGCCACCAGGGAGTTCAAATACCTCGAATACAGGATTATAGGCCTCATCCACTTGTGAAAATACAGGGGTATAGAGAAAGAGTGTACAGAAGAATACCCAACAAATGGTCAGGAATGGTTTGCCACAGCACATATTCGAAGAGGACTAACTACTCAAGATACACTTTTTTACGCAGCGGGCAATCCTCTTTGAAGTCCATGCTTTATGATTGCGTTAGGCTAAATTGTCAATAAAGGTTAATTTGGTGAAAGGCTCCTATACACAAAGACCTTTTTTGCATCGATTAAAAAACTACACTCTCTTTATGAATTCTCGAATACGTTCTCTTTCTCTCAGCCTTATCCTGGTTTTTATGGGGAAAGGCCTTTTTTCTCAACCCTATGAATATCCTTTCCTCAATCCCGCGCTTTCCCTCTCTGAGCGAGTAGATGATTTGATATCCCGCATGACGGTAGAGGAAAAAATTGGGCAGTTGATGTACAATGCCCCTGCCATAGAGCGTTTAGGGGTACCGGAATACAATTGGTGGAATGAATGTCTGCACGGAATTGCCCGAAATGGACGTGCCACAGTTTTCCCCCAAGCGATCGGTATGGCAGCGAGTTGGGATGTAGACATGATGCAGCGCATTGGAGAAGTAATTTCTACGGAAGGTCGCGCCAAATACAATGTATTCTCAGCAAATGGCCATAGAGAACGGTACCAGGGGCTTACCTTCTGGACACCCAATGTTAACATATTTCGAGATCCTCGCTGGGGAAGGGGACAGGAAACCTATGGGGAAGATCCCTTTCTAACCTCTCGAATGGGCGTGTCCTTTGTCAAGGGCTTACAAGGGGACCATCCCCGCTATCTAAAGTCTGCCGCTATGGCCAAACACTACGCGGTACACAACGGCCCAGAAGAGTCTCGCCATGAATTTGATGCCCAAGTGAGTAT
>JBCCTX010000406.1:0-5920 GCA_039197765.1 Bacteroidota bacterium | reverse complement strand
TATCGCCTGAATAGAATTCAAGCTTTGAGTCAAAAACTACCTCAAGTGGCGATTTCTTGCTTGGCAATCGACCTAGTCATTTTTTCACATTTTAATTTCCACAATATATAATGAGCATAACCCAATGATCAATGGATTGGAAGTGGGTATCAACTCTTCAATTCACACACCGTCCATCCTGAGCCACCTTCTTCCTCGGATGCATCGTAAAAAGCCGTTATGAAGGGGAGTTTGGAAAGATGGTACCGTATATGGTCCCGGAGAACCCCAGTACCTTTCCCATGGAGGATTTTAAATTGCTTAAAGCCTGCCAATAAAGCCTCGTCTAGGGCTTTATCCAATTCTACAAGTGCTTCTTCTGGTCGTTTTCCCAGAACATCCAGGGACATTCGAGCCTGTGACATACGAAAGCCTGAGGTACCCGCTTTTCGTTTCTTGGAATCTTTGGGGCGTTTGATTTTTTCTAATTGGTTCAGCTTGGCTTTCAGGCGAATCCCTCCCGCGATCAAAAACGCCTGTTTGCCTACAAGCTCTTCTACTTCGCCCTGTGTATCTCCTTTTTTGAGTTTCACCCAGTCTCCCACTTCGATAGGTCCTGGAAGAATTTGGAGGGAATCTGCCGCTTTTTCCTTTTTGGGTGTATCTTCCACAAGCTCTTCCACTTCGTGCTGCTTCGTTTGGAGTACTTCCCGTAGGTTTTTTGTCAACTTTTTTTCTGCTTGGCTCTCTCGTATCTCTCGAATGGTGCGCTCAATATCTTTGTTGGCTTTACGAAGGAGTTCATTGGCTTCCTTTTTTGCGTCATTTACAACCCGTTTTCGCTTTCTCACCAATTCACTTTGGAGGCTGTCGTTCTCTTTTACCAAGCGTTCGAGTTTGCGTTCGCGGCGAGCATTCTCCCGAAGCTGTTGTTCCAATTTACTGTTTTTACGCTCTAGTTCTTCCAATAACTTTTCTACTTGTACCTCCTCCGTGCCCACTTTTTTGCGTGCCTTCCGGATAATGGTCCGATGCACCCCTACCCTTTCGGCAATCTCAAAAGCATAACTACGTCCGGGGATTCCTTCTAAAAGCCTGAAGGTGGGTTTAAGTTCCTCTGTATCAAATTCCATTGCAGCATTCGCTACGCCTGCATGGAGTTCCGCATATTTCTTGATATTTCCGTAGTGCGTGGTGATAATTCCATAAGCTCCCACCCGAATAAAACGCTCTAGAAAGGACTCTGCAATGGCTCCCCCTTGCTTTGGATCTGTTCCACTGCCAAACTCATCTATCAAGAAGAGGGATTGTTGATTCATGTGATCCCCCATTTGCCGCAAGTGGAATAAGTGAGAGGTATAGGTACTCAGATCGCTTGCAACTGATTGCTCATCTCCAATATCAATAAACAGGTTGTCAAAAATTTTAAATACAGACCCTTCATCTACAGGAATCAACATCCCTGTTTGAAGCATAACTTGAAGTAAACCGACCGTCTTCATCGATACGGACTTTCCCCCAGCATTAGGGCCGGATATGAGGATAATTCGCCCCTTAGGGGAAAAGGAAACATTCAAAGGAACGACTTCCCGCTCTTCCTCTTTGGCTTTCATTAGCAAGGGGGGATAAAAGGCCTTCTTTAGGTGAAAAGAGCTAGCCGCTGGATCTACTTTGGGATAAATAGCTCCGATCTCCTGGGCAAAGAGTGCCTTTGCACGGATAATTTCAAATTCCCGCATGATCGCTTGAAAGCGGTCCAGCATAGGAAGTTCCACACGCAGGCGATCAGACAAATCCACAAGGATTCTAACAATTTCGTTTTGTTCTTCAAACTGGAGTTCTCTAGAGCGATTATTTAAGGGAAGGGCTTCGGCAGGCTCTACAAAAACGGTTTGGCCAGATTGGGAAACATCCTGGATAAATCCAGGTACCCTGCCTTTAGAATCCGCTTTTACGGGGATTACAAAACGATCATTTCGAATGGTGATCTCCCTTTCAACCGTCCAGTTATTCTTTAGGGCTTTGTTTAAGACATTGTACAACAAATTGCGGAGTTCCTTTGCCACTTGTTGTTGGGACTGGCGGATTCGGAAAAGCTCAGGAGTAGCATTATCTCTGAGTTTCCCCCTGTCGTCAAAAAGGGCAGAGATCTGCAACGTGAGACTTTGCTGGAAAATAGGCTCGCCAATCATTTTTTTGAGCAACGGGTACACCTCTTCCTCTTGCTTATGGAAAAACTCCCTAATGCGATAAACCGCCTTCATCCAAGAAACCAATTCATATAGCTCTTCTAAGCTCAACCAATTTCCTTCTACGGCCAACTTCCGGATGTAGGGCTTAACTGACAAAAAGCGAAAAGCGGGTAAAGAAGTGCCAGTTGTGAGCAAATTCAGTAACTCTTGCGTACGCCCTAAGTCTATCTGTAGCAGTTTCCAATCAGCAAGGGGCTCTCGCATTGCCCAGGCATCTCGAGCATCTTGACTACTTAGTCGTCTTTCTACGGCCTTTCGTACGGTGTCAAACCCTAATTTTTCTAGGGTATTCGGATTATACAACTTCATGGTCGAAGATTGTACTCTGTCTGGAGGTCCCCGGTTTTATAGAATACACGTTCATAAATGGAATCCAGCATTACAGGGTGTGCAACATAATAGGTATAGCTCTCATAAAAACGCTCTCGACTCAACTGGCGTTCTTTCAGAACGCCATCTATTAATTCCTGCTTCATAACCTGTTGAGTTTGGTAAGGTTCATTCTGCTGATCTACGAAAGATCCTGCGAGATGAAAATCAAAGAGAATTTCTGCCATTTCTTCTTCACTGATCAGGTCCTGGGGAATGGGATCTTTTTCACAGGAAATTAAGAAAAGCCCTGATAACAGTGTTAGAATTAATAACATGTATAATTTTGCTTGCATATCTCAAAGATAGTAATTTGCAGTATATGCAACAGGAGGTAATTGCGATCTATGCGGCATCAGAAAATGGGGTGATTGGAAAAAATAATGACCTCCCGTGGCACCTGCCAGAAGATTTTCGCCATTTCAAACGTCATACCCAAGGGAAAACCATTATAATGGGTAGGAAAACCTTTGATTCTCTAGGGAAGCCCTTGCCTAACCGAAGACATATTGTAATTACTCGGAATACCAAGTATGCCGCGGAGGGAATAGAGGTGGTACATTCTCTAAATGCGGCACTAGCGTTGGCCAAAGCAGAGAAAGAAGTTTTTATCATTGGGGGAGCTGTACTTTTCGAAGAAGCATTTGCCAACAACCTCATAGACAAAGTGTATCTTACGACGGTTCATGCTGAAGTAGAGGGAGATGTCATATTTTTTCTCCCCAATGAAAACAACTGGAAAATTACGGAAGTAGATGCCCGACAAGCGGATGAAAAGAATGAATATGCATTTACGTTTAAAACCCTGGTGAAAGCTTTATAGTTAAGCAGCTTACAGTTGGTTGTATTCCTAATTTTACCTCATTTTCTCTGTGTTTGGTCTCTCTTTTGACACCTCATTAATTATTACATAATTTCTACATGTCTGTATTTTCTTCTACACTCAGCTCGGAACTTGCTATTGGACTCGAAGATAAATATGGGGCCCATAATTACCACCCCCTTCCTGTAGTCCTGGCGGAAGGAAAAGGGATATATGTTTGGGATGTAGAGGGAAAACAGTATGTCGATTTTCTCTCCGCGTACAGTGCAGTCAATCAGGGACACTGTCACCCCAAAATCCTAAATGCGTTATACAGCCAGTCGCAGAAACTGACACTTACCTCTCGGGCGTTCTACAATGATGTGCTCGGAGTTTATGAAAAATACATAACCAGTCTGCTAGGATATGACAAGGTGCTACCGATGAATACGGGAGTTGAAGGAGGGGAAACCGCCCTGAAGCTATGCAGGAAATGGGCATATACACACAAAGAAATTCCCGGTAACCAAGCAAAAATCCTCTTTGCAAGCGGAAACTTCTGGGGAAGGACGCTTGCTGCTATATCTACTTCAACCGATCCCAGTAGTTTCAAAGGCTTTGGTCCCTACATGCCGGGCTTTGAGGTCATTCCTTACAATGATCTAGCAGCGCTAGCAGAAGCAGTAAAAGACCCGGATGTGGCTGGATTCATGGTAGAACCCATTCAAGGAGAAGCAGGTGTAGTGGTTCCATCGGAAGGCTATCTCAGAAAAGCCTATGAAATTTGCCAGGAAAGGGGGGTTTTGTTTATCGCAGATGAAGTCCAAACCGGGCTGGCCCGAACCGGGAGAATGCTCTGTTGTGACCACGAAGGCGTACGACCCGACATCCTTATCTTAGGAAAAGCCCTGTCCGGTGGTGTTTTTCCCGTTTCTGCCGTGCTATGCGATGATGAAATTATGCTGAGCATCAAACCAGGCGAGCATGGCTCCACCTATGGGGGGAATCCCCTAGCTTGTGCAGTAGCGATGGCAGCCCTAGAAGTACTCGTAGAGGAAGGCTTGGCTGATAATGCCCAAAAAATGGGAGAAATTTTCCGCAAGCGCATGCAGGCCATTCGAACCGAGCGGCCCGACCTCATTCAACTTGTACGGGGAAAAGGGCTACTTAATGCCATCGTAATTAACGATACAGAAGACAGCAGCACCGCTTGGGAAATTTGTATGCGTTTAAAGGAAAATGGGCTCCTGGCGAAGCCTACGCATGGCAACATTATTCGCTTCGCCCCTCCCCTAGTTATTTCAGAAGAGCAACTAGAAGACGCCTGTGAGATCATTCGGAATACACTTGTGAATTATTCTAAGGAAAGCTAACTAGGATTACATTTGGTTAGGTAGAAATCTACATAACCTTTGCTTACACAAAACATATTATGGATAAGATCTTTTATACAGGTATGAACTTGTCTAAATTGTGTGTTCCATTTTACCTAATAATTGGGCTGACTCTTCTAGTAGGCGCGTGTAAATCCTCTAAAGAGCTTACTGTCCAAGCTAATCCCCAATCAGATTACAACCACCTGCTTTGGGAGGTAACCGGAGAAGGCCTCAAAGCCCCTTCCTACTTATATGGAACCATCCACATTATTCCTGCTTCTGAATTTATTGTCTCAGACACCATTGTGAACCGTTTCGCACAAACAGAGCGCTTGGTTATGGAAATGGATATGGACATGATGGATATGGGAATGGGAGGAAACTCGGACATGGACTTTGGAGAAATTATGTCCATGCTGTCAGAAATTATGCTAAAACCTCCACAAAGCCTGGAGGGCCTATTGGGAGAAGAAGATTATGCGTACCTAGAAGGCTTCATGCGAGATAGCCTTCCTACACCTATTCCCTTTTTCCAAATGTTCAAACCCATGTTTTTGAATGAACAAATTTCTATTTCCCTTTGTATGGAGGGGATTCCCAACTCCTACGAATTATATTTTCGGGAAAAAGCCCAGGAAAAGGACATCCCTATTTATGGCTTAGAATCACTAGAAGATCAACTGGGTTTCGTAGAAGCCATCCCCTTAGAAGAACAAGCCAAGAGCCTCATGGAAACCGTTCGAAACTCCGGAGGGATTTGTCAGGAGTACCAGCACATGTACGATCTCTACAATTCCCAGCAATTGGATAGCCTCATGTTCATGGTCGACGAAGATCCTTCTATCAAAAGCCAGGCCGCTACTCTACTGGACAATCGCAACCAAAACTGGATTCCCAAAATAGAAGCCTGGATGAAATTCCAGCCAATTTTCGTGGCAGTGGGCGCCGCACATTTGCCAGGGCCACAAGGTGTGGTTGAGCTGTTGCGAGAAGAGGGGTATACGGTTAGGCCCGTTGAGTTTTAGGGAGTCTTGATCTTATAGATACTTTTTCAGGATGGAATTTAACACAGAGGCACTGAGACAGAGAGAAGAGGTTTTGTACCAAATACTTTCTAACCCGTATTCTCGCTCGTTTAAGTA
>JBCCTX010000405.1:0-5959 GCA_039197765.1 Bacteroidota bacterium | reverse complement strand
TCTGCTGACCAGGGAGAAGTGCCTGTCAGATTACCATCTACGGCAAGGGCTGCCACTCCATTCCCATAGGTCGAGGATTGGCGAGCTGTGCGGCCTAAGGCTAAGTTTTGAGGAGTTTCACAGGCAGAGGAACCATTACAAGGATCTTCTCCTAGAAGGCTTTCACAATCTCGTTTGCGAAGGATGGTCCTATCCGACTGAAGTACCCAGATATTGCCTTCGTTTCCTACAGTTAGGTTTTCTCCGTTCGATGCGCCAATTCTTGTATAAACGCCATTCCCCGTATATGTATATACTTCTCCTAACTGTGAAAGGACGAAAATAGACGAATCCTTATCCGAAATACTTATATCCTTGGCTTGGAAGTCTCCCTTTTTTAACCAGTTTGATCCCGCATACTGATACACTTCACTAGTTTGGGTGATAACCCAAGGTTGACCGTTTCTCACATCTACTCGTGAGACGAAGTCAGGTCTGGAAAGTCCATTCCAACTACTTCCATTGAATTGGTAAAGATTACCCGCAGCATTGGCTACAAACACGGTATTCCCACTTATACCAATCTCTACAGCCGCTCCGGGAAGTTGCTGAAAAGCCGTTCCATTCCATCTGTAGATTTTCTGATCTGTGGCGATAATCCAAGGATTTCCATCCCCATCCACATCTATTCGACTTGCCAGTGGAGTGGTAGAAAATACTTCCCAACTCTTAGTACACTCATCCCATTTGTAGACATAATTGGTATTCCCAATTGCGTATGTTACTCCTCCCCCAGATCCAATATCAAGCCCTGCTCCAGCAAGGGTCTCAAAGTGTTGACAAGCTGGAGCTAGCATGAGATCAGATATCTCATCAGGGCTTATGGCATAGCCATAGAGTCGGATGTCATCCATCATGCCCTGAGCGGGTACGTACCAGGGCGTATCTCCAAAGTATAGATTGCCCACATTAGAAAGGGTAGTTCCTCTTAATGCGACTTGATGATCCACTACCCCATTTAGGTACAGTCTTAGGCTTTGCCCCTCTTTCACATAGGCAATATGTGTCCATTCATTTAGGGGTAGTTCAGATTGGGAATCTGCCCCTTCATTTGCACTCGCATCTGTACTTATCCGATAATGGAGTCGGTTATCACTTGGCCGCATCCACATGGCGAAGGTCCGCTGGTAGTTTTCTTCTCCTTTGTGCATCACAGAGCGCCAAGTACCGGTTTTATCCTGGGTGAGCTTCATCCAGAAGGCAACTGAAAAGTCTTGCCCTTCCTTCCCAACTTGGAGTTGGGGTTTGGGGGCAACTAAGACGTGTTCTCCATTGTTGGCTATGGAAAGTACTTTCCCTCTTTGCTCATCCCCTATTAAGGAAGCTCCGCCTTGAAGCACCCCATCAGCATCTCCAATGGCATCATTCGTGTCATCATCTAACGGCCAGTGGGCAAAGAAGTTGGTAGGTAGCTCAGGTTCAATAGGGAGGGTCGTTACTTCAATTGCTTGAGATTGCGCGGATATATTTCCAGCAGAATCAAACGCAGCAACTGCAAACAAATGTGTACTTCCCGGTTCGAGCCCCAAAACGTTGAAAAAGAGATTACTTACCGTGCCAACTGGCGTTGCATTGCCGTCTTGGTATACATAATAGCCTTGTACACCCTCATTATCTGTAGAAGCACTCCAATTAAGCTTTAGTCCTGTTTCTGTGATATCAGATGCAACGATATTTTGAGGAATGCTTGGAGCTTCCGTATCTGGAATAGCTATATCCTTACAACCCATTACCGCCACCTCGGCCAAGGTAAGGGGATTGTTTCCATTTAGCTGGAATCGGACGTAGCGGGCTTGCTGATTCCAATCCAAAATCGTTTTGCTACTTGCGGTCCCCTTGTGTCTTACCCAAGTAACTTCAGGCTGCTCGAGTGTTTCTGACAATGCCTGTGAAGTGAAAGGAACAGGTGAGCTTATTACATAAAAGTCTGTAAGTCGATCATAGCAAGAACAATCCTGCATGTCCCTGTTCCAAAAATGGATTTGATCGACCTCCTTCAATTCCTCCAAATCGACCTCCCACCAAGGTTGAAATTCCGAAAGGGTATGCGTCATGGTTCCATTTTCATCAAACCCATCTGTATCTCCGTCTACTCCCTTATCGGCGGTAAATACCGTGTTCCAATTGCTCGATTGAGAGGCGGGTTTACCAAGTGCATAATTTTCCTGCTCGCAGTCGCGTCTGGGTTGATCGTAGCATTCCGTATAGATTTCTACTTCAGCCAGACTCAAGGCATTCGTTCCTGCTAATTGGACCCGAATGTAGCGCGCTTCATTTTCCCAGGTCAGAAAGGTCTCGCGACCAGCCGTACCTTTATAGTGAATCCAATCTACTCCCTCCTGTGCTAAAGTGGTATTCAAGTCTTGGGAGGTAAAGGGTACATTCGAACTGATTACATAAAAATCTGAAAGCCGATCCTCACAGCAATTGGCTGCATCGCGATTCCATAATTTTATTCCCGTTAAGGGATAGGATTCAGCCAGGTCTACCTCCCACCAGGCATTTTGCTCGAAGAGGGTATGGGTCATGGAATTATCCAAATCAAAGCCCAAAGTATTTCCATCGACAGCATTGGAAGCCTCAAAACTAAGACGACTGGTATACATAGAGGACTGGCTTGCCTCTTTTCCCAAGGCAATATTTCTGCAATCCATTTGGAGGGGTTCCTGTGGACAGCTTGTCAATTCTACTTCGGCCAAAGACAAAATTCCGCGGTTTTGTAATTGGATGCGAATGTATCGAGCGGTTTGGTTCACCGAGAGTATGGTTTCTGCCCCAGCACTCCCTCCATAAAATTGGGTACTTACTCCAGGTTGATTGAGTATTGTGGTCAAATCATCCGATGTAAAGGGAGTTTCTGAAGTAAGTACATAGAAATCCGTTAATCTATTTGTACAACAATCCGTTCTGTTGTAAAGTAGGATATTTGTTACCAGTTGGGACGCCTCCAAATCTACTTCCCACCAAGGCTGGTTTTCATTATTCGTATGGGTTACAGAAGCTCCTCCATAGACACCATTTCTATTTCCATCAACTGCACGTGCGGAAACACCTGAGTAGCCGGTAGAAGACTGACGCGTAGGCTTATTTAAGGCTAGATTTGAAATACACTCCTCAACCTCAAGATTGGGATCCATGCTTTGAATCCATTCGGCAATCAAGTCTGCCCCTTCCTGATCGATCAAAGACTTAGCCAAAGGAGGCATCATAACAGCAGGGAGCACAGAGTGGATGCGTTTATACAAAACCGATCTCCCTGTATCCCCAGGAGCAATCACCTGCTCTCCTTCAATTCCCAGGCTTTCATTCAAGCGGCTGGAAAACAGGTTAGACAAATGGAGGGGCGTTGAGATCCTCGAATCAAAAACGGCGCGATTCCCTGTAAAGGGTTGGTGGCAATAGCTACAATTCAAATCCAGATAAGACCGGGCACGAGTTTGAAGGGAAGAAAAGGGATCATCCTGTGTTGAATTACGAGGTAATGCGTCTACCTCAGCATCGGTGATCGCTGCATCTAAAACTCCCAGGTGGCTTAAGGTAACCAATTGATTGGCGGTAGTACCTGTAGAGGGATAGGTGTAATCTATATTCAAATACCGGGTGCGGGGCCCTAGGGTTCCTCCCATTGCTTCCGTGTGACAAGTCAGACACTCTGAGCGACCCGGATAGTGCCAAACCTGCGTACGTGTTTCACCAGATTGGGTCCTGATGTTGATGGCTTCATCTAAGCCTTCCGCTGCGACCAGATCCGCATCGCTACCATCGGCTCTCCATTTATAGGTTACACCGTATACCTTTTTATCCTTGCCTACTATAGTAAAGCGTGTTTCAAGCCTCCTTGTAATAGAGAGGTTTCTCTCGTCTACAGGCAACTCAAAATGTTTGATAAACATAGTGCCCTCGGGAAAACGCCAGATATCATTTTCGGAATAGGTAATCTGCTCATCTGGGCTATCATAGCTCCCATCGTTGGGTACGATGAGCCATCTTTTTTTCTCAGCATTATCCGACCAAAAGGATTCATACATCTCGTAGGGAATCAAGCCTTGCGCTGGGCTTAAGTTTGTGAGGTTAGTAAAAGCTCCTGTTTCAGAAAGGGTTTGGGGCAAATCATTGGGTGTCCCACTAGACTCCATTCTGAGGAGTTGTCTATCGCTTCCTTGTGTGAGCACGTAAAGTTCTCCATCTTTTCCTTCTCCAAATGAAATGATCGGAGCAGGTGCCGCACTAATTTGGGTAAATTCCCCTGAAGTAGTGTCTATGGTCCATACCTCTCTTCCACTTCCCCAATCTCCACATATGTAGGTCCCAGATAAGTCTGGTATTTGAGTGCCTCGGTAAACATAGCCTCCAATTATAGAATTGGCGTTAGAACGCGGAAAGGCGGTAAGGGGCAGTTGATGAGAGTTGTCATTATACAATTCACTCGTACAGGTATTCTTCCTCACTGGACCTTCCCATACAGGCCATCCATAATTCTTAGCCTTTCCTACTACATTAATTTCTTCATGGGTCCCTGCCCCAATATCTCCAATATACATGTTGCCAGTTAGGCGGTCCATCGTCATTCGATGGGGATTTCGGAGACCTATGGCGTAGTACTCCTCAAACGTATTTGCCCACCCGACATAGGGATTATCGTTGGGGATATAGTATCCGTTTCCACTGGTCTCATCAGGTGCTCTAGGAAAGTCCTTAGGCATTACATAGGTTGGGGGATGACTCCTCGTAGGGTCCATATCCACATCAAAGCGCAAAATTCCTCCATCCAGGTTGGTACTCAATTCCTGTGCAGTGGAATGTTGGGCTTGATCACCTGTAGTGAGGTATAGTAGGCCATCCTTTCCAAAAATAAGTCCACCTCCTCTATGTGTAGAGTTATACAAGCGCACTTTAAACATATCGATGGTTTTAGTTTCATCAACTGTGAGGGTACCTTCGAAAACCTCAAAACGCTGTAATACCAGGAAGGCTCCATCATATAGGGCATCTTCAGGACACCTTTGTGGAGTAGGACTCGAATTTGCTCCAGTTTGATCTTTGGTAGAGTAGTAGCTAAAGAAATAATTTCGGCCATTGGCACCAGCCTTTCCAAAATTGGGGTGAAAGGCGAAACCCAAGAAACCACCATCCCAGACCACTCCTACTCGATCGCTCATATCGATGAACAATTCCTTGGTCTGAGCATTTTCCTCATCCTCAAAGTAGTAGACCTTGCCGTCCCGCTGACCTACAAAAACCTTATTATCATGTGGATGTACAGCCCAGGTCAAGGGGCTGTCAAACATGAGATTGGGATATGCTGGGACAAGGTCGACATCCCCTCCTATAGATTTAGGAAATTTCCCATTCAGGTAGGCCCTAACAGGTTCTGGATTTGTAAGTCCAGGAGGAGCAATTAAAAGGGGAATAAAGGCCAGCGTACTTAATGCAATAAGCCCTAGTAGTGGACTAAGTAATGGTTTGAATATGGGTAGTGGGAGCGACTTTCTAAATATAAGTTTTCGCTTCATCTGATGTGAGATTAATTACTAAGTACTCCAAAATGGACTTAATACAGCCATTTCGGTCTTTTTGCTAAATACATACTAAGGAAGAAAATGCAGCTTTTCGTTAGTAAAGATATAAATTTAATGATTTGATTTAAATTTTATTTATCGAATTAAATTAATTTAGACCTATTTCCTCTACTCTATTTATTGAATGGATTGTCGATGAATCAATTAGGCCATTTGATTCTATGAGAACTTTCTCAGTGTATGATATACTTTTAAAGAGGAACTACAGTTGCCCTGCCTCTAAAGGCTTAAAATTACGAGGTATCCAAAGGAAAATTTATGGACGGCAGTATTACGTAGAGAAGTTTAGAAGAGGAAGGTTTGTGAGAGGAAGCGTGGTTGATCCAAAAGATCAACATCTA
>JBCCTX010000404.1:0-5963 GCA_039197765.1 Bacteroidota bacterium | reverse complement strand
GACGTCATTGACAGAGGTAAAGTGTTTCATATACTTACATATTCCTTCTTAAGGACTGTATCTAGAGCGGATACAAAGCTATCTAGCTGTTCTTGCTTAATATTCAAGGGAGGCAATATCCTTAAGGTATGGGGTTGAGCGGAAGATCCCGTGAAAATTTGATGCGCAAATAGCAGTTCTTTTCTTACTCCCTTTGCAGGTCGATCCAGTTCAATTCCCCGCATGAGCCCCATTCCCCGTATTTCTCGAATACCTTGGATCTGTAGTAAGCTTTTCTCTAGGTATTCTCCCACAGTTTTTGCATTCTCCATGAGGTTTTCTTCCTCAATAACCTCTAGTACTGCCAAACTGGCGGACATCGCCAAATGGTTCCCGCCGAAAGTAGTACCCAACATCCCATACCAAGCGTCAAACGATTGGTTGACAAGAATTCCTCCTATAGGGAAGCCATTGCCCATACCCTTAGCCATCGTAATAATATCGGGTATTACACCAGCATGTTGAAAAGCAAAAAATTTACCACTCCTTGCAAACCCTGATTGCACTTCATCAGCTATCAAAACAGCACCATGCTGGTTGCACAATCTTCGAGCGGCTATCCAAAATTCCTGAGTCGGAGTATATGCACCAGCTACTCCCTGAATCCCTTCTAAAATCACTGCACAGACCGAAGAATTTTCCATTTCCTTCTCTAATGCCTGGATGTCATTAAAAGGGATATGGACTACATGGTCCGCAGGATTAAGGGCCGTTCGAATTTTGGGATTATCAGTTACTGCAACTGCTGCAGAGGTCCTACCATGAAAGGCTCCCTTTACTGCTATAACTTTCTTCGGAGGCGTATGGGTACCTCTCGCCGTGTGAAAGGCAGCCATCTTCAATGCATTTTCGATAGCCTCAGCCCCTGAGTTTACTAGAAATAATCGAAAGTTTGTCAAGCCAGATAGCTTCGATAATTTCTCTCCGAGTGCCAGTTGGAGGCTATTGTGAACCGAATTGGAATAAAAGCCAATCTTCTGTAGCTGCTCAGTAATTCGCTCCACATAATGGGGATGGCTATGGCCAATGGATATAACGGCATGGCCACCGTATAAATCTAGGTATTTAACCCCCTTCTTATCCCAAAAATAGCTGCCCTCTGCCCGTACAGGTTCGAGGTCAAAAAGCGGATATACATTTAATAATTTCATCTTAACACAAAATTCTTCCATTTTATTAAAAAAACCAGTAATTCTGTGAAGAATTTCTAAATCAATAGGTCTATGCCAGAAATTAAGGCATTTAAGGGGTGGAGACCCAAAGCCTCGCATGCAAAAGCTATCGCCTCTGTACCATATGATGTTATCTCATCAAAAGAAGCAAGGGAACTTGCTCAAGGTAATCCTCATTCCTTCCTTCATGTCATCAAACCAGAGATAGATCTTCCCTTGGACCATGACCCTTATGGAAAGGCAGTCTATGATACAGGAAAGAGCAATTTTGAAAACCTTATCTCAGAGGGCTTGATCTTTCGAGATAATGAGCCTAGTATTTACCTGTATCAGCTACAGATGGGTGAACACATTCAAACAGGTATTCTCGCTCTGGCTGCCATTGAAGATTATTTTTCAGGTAAGATCAAAATACACGAACTCACCCGTCCGGTAAAAGAAGAGGACCGCAAAACCCACGTAAGAGTAGGTAAAATGCATGCAGAACCTGTCTTTTTTGCCTATCCTTCTCATCCTCCTTTAGAATCCTATATAGCATCTTTACTTGAGGAAACACCTATGTATGGTTTCCAAGCAGAAGATGGGATTTTTCATAGAATGTGGCGTATCCATGATTCTGTAGCCATTGATTTCATCATTACTGAGTTTGACAAAGTTCCGGCTTCGTATGTTGCAGATGGACACCATAGAACGGCCGCTGCGGCTTTGGTGGGAAAAGAAATGAAAGAAAATAACCCGAACCATACAGGAGAAGAAGGATATAATTATTTTATGGCCGTTCATTTCCCCGATACACAACTCTACATCATGGACTATAATCGGGTTGTGAAAGACTTAAACGGCCTAAGTCCAGAGGAATTTTTACAACGGTTGTCGCCCAATTTTGAGGTTCAGGAAGTCTCAGATGCTGTACGGCCGGAAAAGTTGCACGAATTGGGAATGTATCTGAAAGGCACGTGGTATAAACTCACTGCCAAAGCCCATACGTATGATCCTGATGATCCCATTAAGGTACTGGACGTAAGTGTGTTGTCTAGATTTATCCTAGAACCTCTTTTCCAAATTATAGACCTGCGCAGAGACAAACGAATTGATTTTGTAGGAGGAATGAGAGGACTTCAAGAACTGGAAAAAAGAGTAGACAGTGGAGAAATGAAAGTCGCCTTCTCCATGTATCCTGTTAGCATGGGCCAATTAATTGATATTGCAGATGCAGGAATGCTCATGCCTCCCAAAACTACCTGGTTTGAGCCCAAACTTAGAAGTGGTTTGGTTGTGAATACCTTTGGTTGAGAACTCAAAGGAGAGAGGCTAGAATTGAGATAAGATTGCATAAGGAGCCCTAATTCTCTCCTTTTGTATTTGAAAGGTCCTTTCCCTAGCCTCTGTTTACTTACCTAGATGGGCCGTATGCTTATGGGGACTAAGGTGTTATCCCATTTGAGATTCATGATGATATCCTCCCCTTGACTAGCAAAATCAATCGTAAACTGTTCTATCGGCTCATCTAATGCCATCGATGGAACCTTAACTTGCAATACGTCCTTCTCATAATCTACCTCAGAATATCCCCAGCGTCCTAAATCTGTATTGAACCCCACAGTCCATTCAGATTTATCGGGAATTGCATATATGACATATCGTCCCGCTTTTAGGGTAGATCCCATCACAGTGACATCCTTCGACAATTCCAACTCTGTTGCTTCGTTTGCCCCTACTCTCCAATACTTCCCGTAAGGTTGAAGGGCTCCCTCATCCTGGGCTCCAAATATGACTCGCCCTTTTTTATAAGGTCGACAATAATCAACCGTAGCTGTCAACCCACCTGATGAATAGGTCGCCGTATCGGCTGGACTATGATTCCGAGTAGTTAGAACCATATAGGCAAAAATAGCCCCAAAAATTACGACAACACCCAGTACAACGGATAATAAGACCTTTTTCCAGTTCATGTATGGCTTTTTTAGTAGTAATCACTTTCGCTTATGTTGGATTTTTGCTTGATAGCCTTTAAAGGGTATCAATCTTCTATCGGATTGACCAGTAACCACTTGATCGGAAAGCGAGCATAGTTTATTCCTTCATTTTCCCCATATGAGAACAGAATTCCCGCCTGAGTAGGACCAGAGGTAGTAAAGCTACCCTCTCCAAATTTACCTGAGTAAAATACCTGTCTATATTTCCATGATTTCCCTTGATCCTTGCTGAGCTTCATTATTCCCTCATCCTTCCCCTCTTCAATTCCCACATAAAGGGTATAATAAGGATTAAATTTAAATAAGGAAGTAGGTTTTGTGGACGAGGTAGGATAATTGGGGTCCTCGGAAAAGGGTGTCCAAGTCTTTCCCCCATTCTCGGTTGTAGCGAGTAGCCTCTTCTTTTCTTTATTCGAACGAACACTCAATAACAAGGTATCTCCTGTCTGTTGAATCAGTGTGGGCTCGGAAAGCTGCTGTTGCTCTGCACCGGCAATGAGATCGCTGTATTTCCATGATTTCCCAGAATTGTCGCTATAAACAGTAAATACCTGCCATTGGCCATTGGCCTTCTGGCAGAAAGGAAGAACCATTCTACCTGGGCCTTTTTCATCTGAAATAAACACACCATTGGAAGGCCCTCCTGAGATGTGTGTAACCTCCTTGGGACGCTTTACATCCTTGGTAATCTCTACTGGTTCGGACCAGTTTCGGCCCTCATCCTCTGTCATGAGGTAAAAAACCTTAGCAATGAGATCCCCTTTCACTCCTGCTTCCAGGGCATCACCTTCTCCTTCAGAAAAACCTGGCCTTGACTGATACAACAAGTAGATCTTGCCACTACTCTCCTCCTGGGCAGCTACAGGGTCAGATAGAAAGGAAAGTCCTCCTGAAACGAGTGTGTCCAATTCTGTCCAAGATTCCCCTTTATTAAAGCTCCGCTTAAACACGATATCGGAGGAATTGATCCCCGTCTGATTCCGTATTCCCTCGGCAAAGGCAAGGAGAAACCCACTCCTAGAAGTGAGAATCGCAGGGGATTTGTACTGATCATAAGGCACGTCTTCTTTGGAATAGACCTCCATAAACTTGGGACTCAGTTCTTCTTTCAACACTGGGAAAATAGATTCTGCCATTTGCTTATGCCCTGCTACATTTGGATGAAATCCATCCAGCCGTAATGCACTTAGGTCTTTACCTTCTTCTGCCAATTTTTCCCAAGTACTGAAATGATCTACTAGGGGAATCCTTGATTCCTTGGCAAGTTTCCTACAAGCCTCCATGTAGTGGGTCAATAGAAAGTTAGGGCCAGCACTCTTATAAGGTTCCCGATCCATCGCAGGAGTCATGCCCATAGAGGGAGCCGTCATCAATATAGGGGTTACATTTATTCCTTTGAGAAAGGAGATAATTTGGGTTATCTGCTTGGTGTAAACATTGAGAGGAATACGGGCCTTTGTTTTTCCAGAGTCTACCATGGCATCATAAGCCCCATACATGATCAAGACGACGTCCGGTTGCTTGACAATCACGTCTTGTTGCATTCTGGCTATGGCCATATCGGAGCGGTCTGGACCTTTCCCCGCATTGAGAACAGCAACAGGGATCCCTGTTTGCTTTAACTCCGTCTCCAACAGGCTTCCAAATGAACGGGTAGAATCTACTCCCCATCCCTCTGTCATCGAGTCCCCAAATAGAACCACTCGCATTTCTTGGTCCCCATTTCCTTGGGAAAAGGTGCTAAACGGAACGCCCCAAATGCCTATCAGGGTATACACCCATAGTTTTCCGATCCTTCTCATAGTTTGGATTTGCTAATGAGTTTCAAATTTAGAGAAATACAATGTATTTCGCCAAGTATGGAATTTGGAAGGAAAATAAAGTGCTGTATGTATTTTCTTTGTAGAAGCAATCGGAAAAGGAAAATCTATCTCAAAAATTAGGTAAGGCTTTAATAGGAGTCGAAAATAAAGGTAAAAAAGTATTGGGAACCTACTGTAGGTCCTCCATAAAAAGATTGGTATTGCGTCCCTAAAAGATTAACTCCTCCCAACTTAAGACGTAGGTTCAGATCAGGCAGGTTATACAGCAAAGCAAGATCGAGCACTCCAAAGCTTCCTACTTCTCCCACGCCAAAGGGAGTCTGCCAGGTAAAGGCACTCTGCCAGCGATAGGCTGCATTGAATCCCAATTGATCTATGAAAGTGGGGTTCCCAACGGCCAACTTCACCTGGCTTTGAGGGGTATTAAACCCCGTTATAATAGAAGGATACTCTTCAACCTTATCGTCAAGGTTGGAAGAAGCAAATGTAAGTCCCAGGCGCGCGTGGTACTTCCCTGGAAATTCCATTTTACCAGAAATACCTACCCCCATTGAAGTAACTTGATCTTCTATATTGGAATAAACAGAGAAAATACGATCCATCAGCGGGCTATAGGTATGTACAAGACTTACCATGTTTTGGTATTGGTTGAAATAAACATTCGCCTCAACTTCCAAATTCGAACGGAGCTGGTTCCAATAACCAACTTCGATAGCCATTACCCCTTCTTGTTTGAGGAACTCTAGATTTTCTGCCTGGAAAACTTCTTCGGCATTTCCACCCTCTCGAATAAATGTATCATAGGACTCCAGTGTAACAAAGGAATCGTATATTTCCCTGCCGGATACCGAGGATTGGTCTCCCGTCATAAAGTTAAAGTTCTCAATATTTTCTTGTATTCCACCCAAAAAGAAAGTCTCCCCAAAATCTTTGGCTAGGTATCCTTCCATGGG
>JBCCTX010000403.1:0-5994 GCA_039197765.1 Bacteroidota bacterium | reverse complement strand
GAATATTTTAATTATCCGTATGACCTTTACCAGAAATTACCCTACCAACTTCTATGGTTTAGCCTTTCTAAGCCTTGGGCTACTCATTTCGAGCCCATTACACGCTCAGCATTATCCTAAAATGGGCTGGGAGTACATTCAAATTGATGATAAAAAGGGAAAATGGGGGGACGAGGCACAGCCTGAATGGCTCCGGTATTTTGGGTTAGATATGGGAGATATAAATGGCGATGGATTCTTAGACATCGCATCAGGTCGCTACTTATACCACAACCCCGGGGGAGATATGTCTGGAAAATGGGAAAGGACTACCCTCCCTCAAAATGTAGATGGTATACTAGTAATGGATGTAGATGAAGATGCATTGGGAGATGTGATAGCACAGGCTTTACCGGATGTATATTGGTTTGAAGCTAAAGACCCAAAAGGACTTACCTGGGAGGGTAGAAAAATAGGAGAAGTACCCGCTACAAGCCACGTAAATAGCCAGGGCTTCGAGCGAGGCCAGATCCTACAAGGGGGAAAGGAGGAGTTTGTCCTGGCTGGAAATGGTAATATCTACCTGTTTGAGATTCCCCCCCAGCCTGAGATCGAAGACTGGAAAATCTCCCTAATTGGCGAAAATACTTCTGATGAAGGAATTGGGCTGGGAGACCTGGATGGAGACGGGGACTTGGATCTGGCGGCGGGACGGAGACCTGAAGGGCAAGAAGAACCCTTAACACTCGTATGGTTTGAGAACCCCTACCCCTCAACCTCATCCACTCCTTGGAAGGTAAATGTAGTGGGCAAAAGCAATCATCCCATTGATCGAGTGGAAATTGCAGACCTAGATGGAGATGGAATTTCAGAAATCATTGTAACCGAAGAGCGGTATCCAGGCTTGGAACCTGATGCCTCCTTATTTGGATTCCATCGCGATTCTTTAGGAGATTGGCAGCGCCAACCTATTACGACCCAGTACTCCATGAATAACTTGGACATTGCAGATCTAGATGGGGATGGAGACATTGATTTGGTGACCAGTGAGCATAAAGGTTCAACACTCAACACCCAACTCTGGGAAAACGCGGGAGATGGTACCTTCTCATGTAAGGTGATCGATCGTGGAAAAGAAAATCACCTGGGGACTCAGCTTGCTGATTTGGATGGAGACGGAGACCTCGACTTGGTGGGAGCAGGCTGGGACCAATATGAATATATGCACCTATGGAGAAATGACCAAATAGATCGACGCTTTCGCTGGAAGCACCTGAGTACGACCCGAGGGGAACTGCCCATGACCAATGGCAGTAATCAACAGACCGCCTCTCTGGTAGCAGATATCAATCAAGATGGAGTCCAAGACATTTTCATCACGGATCGTACAACGTCCCCTTCCCTAGTGGGAATGGTCTATCGCCCAGAAGGCTGGCAAAGATTTATAGTCGATACAGATACCCTACGGATTGAGGCAGGATCAGCAGCCCATGATATTGATGGGGATGGAGACCTAGACCTTGTATTTGGTGGAGAGTCGCGTAGCAATGAAATCTGGTGGTGGGAAAACCCTTATCCCGAATTACAACCCAATCAGCCTTGGGTACGCCGTACCATCAAAAAGCATGGGAAAACCAAGCACCACGACCAGGCCTTCATAGACTATGATGGAGATGGAGCGATGGAATTTGTCTTTTGGAACCAAGGAGGACATAGCCTGTTTGCTGCCGAAGTGCCGGCAGACCCCAAAACTGTTGAAGAGTGGGACTACCAAGCCATCTATACCTATGCACAGGAGGGAGAAATGGAGCCTAGAAGTACCTATCCCGAATGGCGTGATACCCATGAACACGAGGGACTATTTGCTATGGATATGAATGCAGATGGGGTGGACGATATAGTCGGTGGGGGACGTTGGTTTCAATATACGAAAACTGGCTTCGTGGAGCACCTCATCGACCCGAGCTATACCTTTACCCGATCAGCTGCGGGTCAGCTCATTGAAGGAGGAAAGCCTGAAGTAGTGCTGGTAGTTGGCGATGGCGTAGGCCCTCTGGTCTTATATGAATGGCAGGCAGGCATTTGGAAAAGCCGAATCTTGATAGAGTCGGTGGACAATGGACATACCCTGGATATTGTCGACTTTAATGGAGACGGACATCTGGATATTTTCAACGCCGAAATGCGATTTGGAGAGGGAAATCCCGATTCAGAAATCCGAATTTTGCTGGGAGATGGACGTGGAAACTTTTCGAAACACGTCGTAGCGAAAGGCTTTGGAGTCCATGAGGGGCGCATTGTAGACCTGGATGGAGACGGAGACCTGGATATTCTGGGAAAGCCCTATACATGGATGGCTCCTAGGTTGGACATTTGGATAAATGAGTCGAAATGAATAACGTACTACACAATTTTTTTATCCTCCTACTTATGGGCTGTGCAACAAACACGGTTCAGGATCATTCCCCTCAATCTTCTGAGGTAAAGATAGTAGAAGGCACCTATATGAACCGCCCCCATTTCCTCATACAAACAGAATCTGCGACCTACTATTATGATCGAAAGGGAGGCGGGATTTCAAGGATGATTGATCGGCAGGGGAAGGATTGGATTGCCTTTGGAAAAGAACCCTGGGATGAATATCCAGCTTCTGCCGCATCCTCTTTTCGAGGTATTCCCAATCTGGTATTTCGGTCTGAAGATTCAGGTGCCGGCCATCCAGGACACGATCAATGTCAGTCCAAAATTATAGGAGATACTGCCATCCTAACCACTTCTCTCAGTGAGCGTTGGCAGTGGAAATGGACTTTTCACCCAAGCCATGCAGAGCTGGAGGTACTGCGCGTTGACCCCCATCATCCTTATTGGTTCCTATATGAAGGAACTCCAGGAGGAGTCTTTGATCCTCAACATCAATACATAGGGACAGATATAGGAGGCCCTTGGGATACGGCTTGGGATTATTATGCAGGAGATATCCTGTATGGTCAATGGCGCTTTGTATATCTAGGACACAAACAGGTTGATAGAGTACTTTTCATTTCTCAGCAAGATCCTGATACCTTGACCGATACTTTTTCTTACCTGGGAAATTCTGAAAAAGGTAATCAGGCGCCAAATGGCATGGTAGTCCTAGGTTTGGGCCGTGCTGAAGGAGCAAAACCCCTCATGCAAAAACCCAATGTCTTTACGTTGGGATTTATAGAAAGAAAGGTAGAAAATGTGGAGGCCCATGACTCTCTGAAGCAGCAACTAAAGGTCCTACTTTCCAACAAGCTTTGAAGGAATAGTTGGCTCAGAATTAATAGAGAATTTCGTTCACCCTTCTCCCCAATTCCGGTAAGACCTCTCTCAAAAACCAAGCATTCTTTTTTTGCCAGATATTATTGCGCGGAGAGGGATGCGGCAACGGGAAAAATGCTGGTAGATAGCGACCGAAGTTTCGTACGGTTTCTGTTAGGTTTTTTTCGCGTTGATCTTTGAGGTAGTACTTCTGTGCATACTGACCTACTAGCAAGGTAAGTTGAACCGAATGTAGTTGAGGGCGCAACAGCGAATGCCACTGGGGAGCACATTCCTTTCTAGGGGGTAAATCCCCAGATTTTCCCGTTCCCGGAAAACAAAAACCCATGGGAAGAATAGCAAAATTTGCTGTATTGTAAAATACATCATTATCGACCCCTAGCCATCGGCGTAAATTATTCCCACTTTTATCCTGCCAGGGAACGCCATTTTCGTGTACCACTCTTCCAGGCGCCTGGCTAATAATAACAATTTTACTAGTGGGAGCCATAGATAGTATCGGACGGGGGCCCAAAGGAAGATGTTCCTCGCAAACTCTACAGCTTCTTATCTCTTCAATGAGTTTCTGCATATTTAGCTTGGAATGGATATGCTAAAATAGGTTTTCAATAATTGGTCAAATACTTGCGCTGACTCCACTTCTCGTTCCGAAATTTTCCCATTTTCCAGGATTTTCAGTTTGCTGCTAGTAAGGGTTACTCGACCATTTGGAGTAAGCTGACTGATGAGTTTTTGCTTTTGAAAGTAGGAAGTAGGATCGTACTGCTGATAATTGCACATGGGAACAAATTCCTCGTAGTCCCTAGCGACCGGTTTGAAAATATACTCAGGCTTCCAGGAACTTTCCAATCGCTTTTCGATCCGAAAATATCCTTCTTTATGGGTGCGAATAGCGTAAACAGCTCCCCTGATATCTTGTTGCTCTATATCTATTTCAAATACCAAAGGGCATAGTAAAAACTCTCCATAGCCTACATCAGTTATGTACTCCTTCCCATCAATAGTGGCAATAAGGGCAAGGTGGTCATACTCAGCTCCATACCCCTGCTGCTCAGTAGAATGCACCCGTGCAGAAATGCGCCTAACCTCATAGCCTAGTTCTAAGAGAAGGTCGTAATACAATCCGTTGAGTTCATAGCAAAACCCTCCGCGTTTTTCCTCTACGACCTTCTGATAAATTTGCTTGGTATCCAGCCGTATCTCTCTTCCAGCGTGGATATCCAAATTTTCAAAGGGGACAGCCAACATATGAGCCATTTGGAGTTGGGTAAGTGTAGCCAAATTGGGGCTGAGATCACCCAAGTAGTTGATGCGTTGAAGATAAGCAAGGATATTCATGTAGGACTGGCAAGTTGTGGGAGTTCAACCCGAATAAAATGGGAAAGGTTTACTACCTTGATTCCATTATCCTTTGGATAGGGATCTCCATCTGGTATAATTACAAATGTATGCGTAGGAGAAAGGTCCGATAGCGTTTCAAAAAACCCTTTAGTCAATTTGGGCGAATTAGTCGATTTAATTTCAATAGCAACCTTTGTGTTATTCGAAAGAACCATAAATAAATCCAGTTCTGCCCCTGCATGCGTCCTGTAGAAATACATTTCAGGCTCTTGAAACAAACTTCTTCTGATCTGTTCAATTACATATCCCTCCCAGGATCCTCCAATAGCAATATTTCCTATTAAAGCCTCTTCTGATCTGATTTGAAGGAGTTCATGCAAGATTCCTGTATCGCGAATGTAAACTTTAGGAGACTTTACAAGCCGTTTTCCAATATTAATGTAGTATGGTTGCAAACGCTGTATTAGAAAACTACCCTCTAATAGATCAAGATACCGCCGGATGGTGGGTGCAGATAGACCTAATGCTCTAGCCAAATCACTATAATTCAATAATTTTCCTTGGATATGAGACAACATGAGTAGAAGCCTGCGAAAATTCTGGGAAGGAATATCATACCCTAGCTCCCTTAGATCCCTTTCTATAAATGTTCGTATAAAATTGTTAAGCCATATCCAGGAATTACGTTCACTTTTTGCGAGCAGCGGAGGAGGGAACCCTCCTCTCAACCAGTGTTGGCGCATGGAAATTTCCGGTGAAATTTCTAACAGGGAAAATGGATTTAATTCAGTATAGGCTATTCTTCCAGCCAAAGTTTCTGAACTTTTTCGAATCATGGTGGGCGATGCTGATCCTAAAATAATGAATCTTGCAGGTCTTCTTTCTTGATCTACTAACGCGCGAAGTAAAGCGAAAAGTTCCGGCTCTCTCTGAATTTCATCAATTATAATGCATTTCTCCTGATGGAATGAAAGGAAGGTTTCAGCATCTTTCAACTTCTGTAAATCCGAATCGAGTTCTAAATCAAGATACAAACTAGGGAAAGACAATCGGGCCTGGAGACTTTTCGCTAACGTAGTCTTACCGACTTGTCTGGGACCTACAATACCTACTATTGGAAAAAATTCCAAGTTTCTCAATAAGGAAGATGTTATAGTTCTTTCTATCATCGTCCTTGAAAATTAAAAATTACATTTTTAATTTTCAAGGAGTATTTTCTGTAATCTATGTACTAGCTTCCCAATATAAACTCGTTCAACTTAGAATTGGAGCTTCCATAACTTACGAAAACTACCTCCAGAGGAAAATTCTTGAATAGGGTAATGGCTCGTCGAATAGCCGAAAAAATCCAGGAATCTCGATTCCCAAAGG
>JBCCTX010000402.1:0-6035 GCA_039197765.1 Bacteroidota bacterium | reverse complement strand
TCAGGAGCTTAGTTTTCTATTCCCCAAAATAATTTGAATTTCTAGCCTCCCCCTTTAATACTCACTCCTCTAAAATACTTAAGCGCTCACTTCTTTATTCCTTTCGTGTACGGACTTACCCCCCTCAGCCAGACTACGCAAGCTATCCGGTACTGCCCAGCGATCGCCACCAAAGCGGTTGCGAAAATCATCACAGTCAGCTACGAATCGTTGGATTCCAACAAAGTCAATGTAGGATAAGGAACCTCCTGTATAAATAGGGAAACCCCATCCCAGTACGGAACCCAGGTCTCCATCTGTGGTAGACCTTAGCACGCCTTCTTCCATACAGCGGTAACTTTCCAGGGCTTGGCGGTGCATAATCCGTTTGGCAATGGTCTCTTCGTCGAGGGCATCTACGCGGGAGTTAAACATATCCTTCAAGCCCTTCCAAATTTTTTTCTTTCCCCCAGTTGGGTAGTCGTAAAAACCTGCGCCATCTTTTTTACTGGTTCGCCCTTTTTCTACGAGGGATTTTACAATCCCATAGCCCCGCATAGTTTCTGGGCTATCCTCTCGGTTGGGATTGGATTCAATCACATGGAGACTTAAAGTGAGGGTAACTTCATCATGGACAGCCAAGGGTCCTACCGGCATGCCCTTCTTTTTGGCAATATTTTCAATCATTGCTGCAGGTACGCCTTCCTCCAATAGGAACATTCCTTCATTTACATAAGTGCCAAAACACCTTGAGGTGAAAAAGCCTCGACTATCATTTACAACGATGGGTATTTTCCCAATGGCAGTGGTATAGTCTACAGCAGCGGCAATTGCCTTATCTTCCGTTTTTTCTCCTACAATGATTTCTACCAATGGCATCCTTTCTACAGGGGAGAAGAAGTGGATCCCAATGAAATTTTCTGGCCTTGTGGAAGATTGAGCAAGCAGCGTAATAGGAATGGTGGAGGTATTAGACGCATAAATCTTATCTGCACCTAGAACGGCCTCGGTTTCTTTGGTAACCCTGTCTTTTAGCTTCGGATCTTCGAATACCGCCTCTATCACTAAGTCGCAACCTTCTACTGCTTTGGGATCATCTGTCGGATGTATTTTGGCAAGTAAGGCTTCCGCTTTTTCCGGAGTAGAGCGATTCTTAGCAATGGCTTTGTCCAATAATTTTCTCGAATAGCTCTTTCCCTTCTCTGCATTCAAGGCACTGATGTCTTTGAGAACTACTTCCATTCCTGCCTTGGCAGAAACGTAGGCAATTCCGGCTCCCATCATTCCAGCCCCCAGAATCCCTAGCTTTTTCACTTTATAAGGAGGCTGATCTTTGGGTCTCGCCTTTCCTTTCTTTGCTGCCTGAATTCCCATGAAGCCCGTACGAATCATATTTTTGGCTTCTTTAGTCTGGCAGACCTTGGTGAAATAGCGTGCCTCAATTTCAAGGGCTCTATCTATGGGGACCTGGAGCCCATCGTGAACCACACTTAAGATATAAGATTGGGCTGGGTAATTGCCATGGGTAAGTTTAGATACATTTCCTACAGCCCCCATAAGGGTTTGAACGCCATTAGGGGTCCAGACAGCGCCTCCCGGAATTCGGTGTTTCTTGTTGTCCCAAGGCTGAAGGGGGCGTGGGTTTTCTAGAATCCATGCCTTGGCCTTATCTATGAGTTCTTCTGGGGTATCAGCTACCTGATCGATAAGTCCATCCTTAAGCGCTTGTGGAGGCCGCACTTCTTTGCCTTGGAGTAAATACATCAAGGCAGTTTGAATGCCTAATAAATATGGAGCTTTGGCCGTACCTCCTCCTCCCGGTAAGAGCCCAACCTTAGATTCGGGGAAGCCTAACTTGATCTTAACGTTGTTAAGGGCAATTCTATGGTGGCAGGCTAGGCAAAGCTCCATTCCGCCTCCCAGGGCAGTACCGTTTATCGCTGCCACAAAGGGTTTTCCTCCATTTTCAATTTCCCTGAATCCCCTATGTGCATCCATGATGCCCTCAAAGAATTCTTTGGGATCTGTAATGGGTTTGCCCAACATGCGAAGGTCTCCTCCCGCCATGAACATGCGTCGGGTGGAAGTTAGAATAACGCCCTTCACAGCGTCATTTTCAATTAATTCCTTTGCTACAGGAATAAGGGCCTGGATGAAATCTCCGCTAAAGAGATTGGCAGGTTCGTTGACCTGGTTTATGTTGATGATGGCGATGCCATCGTTTTCTCGTTTTACTTCGAAAAAGTCGTTTTTTATATTCATTCTTATGAATGTTTTTACTTGATCCTGAAATATCAGTAATTTGGAAATGCATAGTTTATGTCCTTTTTTCTTGATAAAAAAGAACGAAAAAATCAAGCACGAATAAACCAAGGCCTTTACCCTGCAATGCCATCCACCCCATATTCGTGCACTCCATCGCGCTTTAAAATGAATTGAGATTCAACTCCAACTCCTTTCAATGGAATTAAAGAAAGAGCTATACTCGTTCGATAATTGTAGCGATACCCATTCCACCTCCGATGCAGAGGGTAATGAGCCCAGTGTTGAGGTCTCTGCGCTCGAGTTCGTCCATAAGGGTACCTGTGAGCATACAGCCTGTAGCTCCTAGGGGGTGGCCCAAAGCGATGGCTCCTCCATTTACGTTGACTTTGTCGTGAGAAACCCCCATTTCTTCCATGAAGAGCATGGGAACTGCTGCAAAAGCCTCATTTACTTCGAATAGGTCTATATCCTCCTTATGCATCCCTGCTTGCTTCAGCGCCTTCTTGGAAGCCGGGGCAGGACCTATCAGCATAATGGTGGGATCGGTTCCATGGATAGCTGCTGCCAGAATCCTGAATCGGGGTTTGAGCCCAATGGCTTCACCAGCTTCTTTGGAACCTATTAAGGCAATGGCTGCACCGTCAACAATTGCTGAGGAATTTCCTGCGTGATGTACGTGGTCAATTTCCTCTACTTCTGGGTATTTATCAATCGCAACGGCATCAAATCCTGCCATGTCGCCGATCATGGCAAAGGAAGGCTTGAGGTTGGCGAGAGCCTCCACTGTAGTTGAAGGACGAATATTTTCATCTGTCTCCAAGACGGGAATGCCATTGATATCCTTGACGGGTATGCGAGAGGTGAACAATCCCGATGCATCTGCCTGGGAAGCACGCATTTGAGAGTGGAAGGCAAATTCGTCCGTATCACTCCGTGAAAATCCGTGTTTGGAGGCTATCAAGTCAGCAGAAATACCTTGGGGGACAATATTTCCAGGAATAGCGATAGCAGGATCGATAAACATTCCTCCTCCATCTGAACCCATTTTTACCCGGGACATACTTTCTACCCCTCCTGCGATCATCAGCTGACGAAATCCTGAGCGGACATAGGCTGCCGCCTGATTTATGGACTCCAATCCCGAACCGCAAAAGCGGTTGAGACTTACTCCACATAGGTGATCCCCATAGCCAGAGGCTTGAGCTGCGGTTTTTGCGATATTGGCCCCTTGGTCCATTACCTGGCCCACACATCCAAGGATAACGTCCTCAACTTGTGAAGTATCCAAGTCATGTTTTTCTTTTAGCTCCACCATGACCTGAGTGGCGAGCTCTGCTGGGGTAATCCCCATTAAGGCTCCTTTTTTGTTTCCTTTTCCCCTTACTGTGCGAATGGCATCGAAAATATAGGCTTCCATAAGTAGTAGAAATTTATGTAAACAATGTAAATGATGGATTAGTATTTTTGAACTTTAGGTTAAATTAGTCAAAAATTCCCTTATAGCATACAGATTAAATGGTCCTTAAAATTTTAACCGATTCAATCTAGATAAAGTTTGGCCGTGCCCTAAGCAAATAGAATTTCCTATTTGTTAAAACTGGCAGATTAATCCCCCCATGAACCATCTTCCGGGCATGGCCGCTCCTAAAATATCTTGGTAAGATACATCAAATGCGTTGTGGACTTGAAAATTGAGTCCAATCGGCTTTTGGATATATGCAGCGGCCCGGAAGTTCCAAATGCTATAGCTTTGTTCAAGGCGGGAGTCTATGCTTTCTGCTCCTCGTTCTTCTCTAACTTTGTACAGGCCATTTACTCCAATTTCCCAATTCCTATTTTGAAAAAGCCACTGGGTTGTGAGTAAATGCCTAGCGTGAGAGGAAATATAAACTGATATTATTTCTTCCTCATTGGTGGTATTGAGGTGTGTGTACCCTATACTGCCGTTTATCCTAATTTCTTTCCCCCAAGCGTGTCTGTACCATGCTTCAATTTCAAAGCCTCGGGTATCCACATCTGTGATGTTCTGGGCGAACAGGTAATTGGCACTGTCTTGCAAACTCCCAATCCCTGTAATTTCTCGCTCATTGGTCGAGACGTAATCTATCAAATTGGAGGCCTGACGGAAAAAGGCTGTAGCCTTAAGGGTTAAGTGGCTATTGATATAGATATCCGTTCCCAATTCTTGAGACCAACCCTGTTCTGCTACTAAATTGGGATTCCCAAGATTTCTTCCTGGACTTAGGTTTTCGAGATTTGTCGAGACATATCTTTCTGTATAGTCTGCGGCCCGAATATTTCTTCCCAAAGAGCCCCGGAAAACTAGCTTAGGTAGCATATAGGCAAAGTTGATCATGGGAGAAAATTCCCAGTTGTAATTCTCGTCATAATCCAGTCGCAAACTCCCGGTAAGCGCTAGCTTATCTGTCTGGTAAGCTCCGATTGCATAAGCCCCTACATGAAGATCCTGATGGTCTCCTCTGTCATTACTTTCTATTGCGCGTCGATCTACTTGTATCCCCAAGCTAGCGGAAAAATTTGTGGAAATTTCCCGAAAGTGATTAACAAGAACTTGGCCTAATTGAGTGGTATGGCGGTTGGTTGAAGGGAAATCAGGGCTAAAAGTAAATTCATCCGTGTTGTATTTATAGGCCAATTGGATGCTGGTCCTACTGTATTGATTTATATTATCGAGTTGAAGTTGGTTCCACCAATTTCTAGTAGTCTCGGTAGATTTATCTAGTGGTGAGGCGGTGTAGAAATATCTGGCACTAAAATCTCGATCATCATAGGCGGTCCTGCCGCGAATTGTCCAAGAGTCTGACAATTGGTAGGCCATAGCAAGCCCTACTGTTTTGATGTCGAAAAAATTATTGTATCCCTCTAACTCATTGGAGCTTACTGTTTTTCCTGGGATGAATTCCCCATCTGATTGGGCTAGGTTAAAGCCTCCTCCAAGCGTCATCTTATCTTGCTTAAGGTAAAATCCCTGTCGGGCTGCTACAAGGCCTTCTTTCCCATATAAAATTCTAGCAGACAAGTCATTATCCTTAGGGGAAGAAGCTGTAAATACTTTTGTGATAATATTTATTACTCCGCCGACGGCATCCGCTCCATACATGGCCGCTGCAGAACCTCTTAGAATCTCTATTCGGTAGATTTCATCAGGGGTAACAGGCAAATTGCTGTTAAAGTGCCCTGTTAAGGGATCGTTAATCCGAACGCCATCAATGAGTAGTAATACCTGTGTGAAGTTCGTTCCCCTTATGGTTATGTCTCCCTGTACGCCAAATGCATTTCGAGACTGTACTTCGACACCCGGAATGTACTGGAGCAAATCATCTAGAGAGGTAAAGGGTAGGGCTTCTATCTCCTCTTGGCTTATAACGGATATATTTCGTCCTGTTTGTGAAGATGGAGTTGGCATCCTGATTATTTCTACCGTATCCAATCTCTGGTCAAAGGATTTTTGTCCAAATAATACCCCGAATGTTAGAAAAATGAAACTGATAGCTAAGTTGTGCTTTACCATATATAGTAGGGAAATAAAATGGTGCTTAGCCCTTTTTAGAAAGGGATGTTGAGCTCTTTAAAAGACTGGGCAAATGTAAGAACATGTTTGGATCAATTTTGTAACACTTCAGCTAGAATGATTCAGAAATTTTCTCAAGCGTTTATGATTGAGGAAAAGAGATTGTGTAAAATGAAACTACAGATAGGTTTCCCTGATTATCCCTAAATTTTTAGAGCCAATTTCTAATTCGGTTTTAATTTTATATTAAAAGAGTCAG
>JBCCTX010000401.1:0-6109 GCA_039197765.1 Bacteroidota bacterium | reverse complement strand
TACGCTTTTCTCTGAATGCTTTTAATCCCTCCTGCCCATCTTGCGTGGCAATGGTTTTCATTAACATTTCTCGTAAATATTTGTGTGCTTGGGCAGAGGGCTGTATTTGATCGTAAGCTTGAAGCCCGAGGCTTATGCCAGAAGGGCTGTTGCTTTTTAGTTCGTCAATTACACTATTCACTGCCTCCTCCATTTCCGATGCCGTTACTGTTTGGCTTACTAAGCCATATTTTTCTGCTTCTTCAACAGGAAGGTTATAGCCTCGGATACACCAATCAATTACTTTTCTCGGTGGCATTACTTTCAGTAGGGCAGCCATCACCTGGAAGGGATATAAGCCACGCTTTACTTCAGGTAAGCCTAGGGTTATATCATCCTGTGCTAGAACAATATTGCACCCAGCAAGAAAGAAAAAGCCTCCTGCATATACATCTCCCGTAACCTTAGCAATAGTGGGTTTATAGACCTTATTGAACAATTCTCCAATGAGAATTTCTTGTTGAGGGTGAGGAATCGTAGAGTCATTTTCCTCAATAATTCCCGCCATGGCTTTAAGGTCTGCCCCCGCACAGAAAACATTGCCTTCAGCTCCAATGACAATGACCCAAATTTCATGGGATTGGTGGGCATATTGCATGCAGTAGGCACTTTCATTAACCATCTGTGGATGAAGGGCATTCTTTTTTGCCGGTCGGTTGAGGACTAGAGATAGTATATGATTTCCCTTCTCCACTTTTAGAAAAGCAAAATGTTGCTGGGAAAATGCTTCTATTTGATCATTGGTAAATAAGTCCATAAATACTTCGCGTTTCTAAGTGGGGTTGATTTTTAACAATAAGGCTTCGGCTTCCACATGCCCCTGTTCGGTTACGTAAATTTCTTCGACAGTTCCCCCTTCTTCTGCATGCAGGGTATTTTCCATTTTCATAGATGAGAGGACAATCAAAGCATCTCCCTCTTTTACTTCATCCCCTTTTTGCACCATAACTTTGACAATCTGCGAAGGCATCGGGGCTTGATATCCTCCCTTTATTTTCTCCTTTTCCTTTTCGGGATATCGATCGACCAATGTGAGGGTAACATTTCCTGTTTGTGGAGCGTGGAGAAAATAGGTATCTCCCTGTTGGGAAATATCGAAGCTGAATCGAATTCCGTCAATTTCTAGGTGTAAGTTTGAGGAATTGCCGTTGATGAGGGAAACAATCCTCTCCGTTTCCCCATGAAACATATGAAACGTTTCTCCCAACTTTCGATACTTAATTTGGAGGCTTTCACCCCCTATTACATAGCTCTCTTGCTGGGGTTGGTAAAAGCTGTTGCGCCAGCCAGAGGGTACAGACTTTAAGAGGGTTCGCTGACCTTCCCTTTCCTGCCACCTGGCTAAGCATGTAGCTATACTAGCATATATGTTTGAAGTGTGCGTTTCTTCTGACCTTGTTAATGTTTCTATATGATTTTCAATAAAATGGGTGCTGTATTCACCTGCCAGGAAGGCAGGTATTCTTAGGATCTTGTGGAGAAAATACTGGTTAGTCGTCGTTCCTGTACATACCAAATTCTGAAGGACGTATCCCATTTTCCTATGTGCCCCTTCGCGGGTTAGGTCCCACACAACGAGCTTGGCAACCATAGGGTCATAAAAAATAGAAATTTCTGAACCACTTTGTATGGCAGTTTCTATCCTTAGACCCTCAACTTCAGGCGCTTCAAATTTCAATACCTTGCCCGTGACGGGGAGAAAATTATGGGTAGGATCTTCCGCATACAGACGAACTTCTATGGCATATCCCTTTCCCGATACTTCCGCTTGTTGGATTTGTAACGGGAGGCCCATTGCAGACTCAATTTGCATTTGAACCAAGTCTAGGCCACATATTTCCTCGGTAACAGGATGCTCTACCTGAAGCCGGGTATTGACTTCTAAAAAGAAAAACTCCTGTGTATGGGAATCAAAAATGAATTCTACCGTACCTGCATTGTCATAATTGAGGGCCTTGGCAGCCTTAAGTGCTGCCTCTCCCATCTTTTCTCTTAACTCAGGGCTTAGTACAGGGGAAGGACTTTCTTCAATTACCTTTTGATACCTCCGTTGGATGGTACATTCACGCTCCAGTAAATGGATGGTATTTCCGAATTGATCTCCAAAAATCTGAAACTCGATATGTCTTCCGGATTCGATGTATTTCTCAATTAATAATTCGTCTTCTCCAAACGCGGATTGTGCTTCTCGCTTTGCGGCTTGTAGGGCTGCTGGTAATTCTTGGGCATTTTGAACGATACGCATACCCTTTCCTCCTCCTCCTGCAGTGGCTTTTAATAAAAGGGGAAACCCAATTTTCATCGCCTCTTCCGTCAGCCGCTCTTCGCTTTGATCGTTTCCTCTATATCCAGGAATAGTTGGGACGCCATACGCTTCCATCAAGGCCTTTGCCTGTGATTTCGAGCCCATCGCCTCGATAGCTTCGGGGTGCGGTCCAATGAATAGAATCCCCGCTGCGACACATTTTCTGGCAAAGTTTGTATTTTCCGATAAGAAGCCATAGCCTGGGTGAATGGCATCTGCTTGCATTTTCTTTGCAGCTTGAATGATTTTCTCTTGGTTGAGGTAGGATTGGGAAGGGGCACTTTCCCCAATGTATATGGCTGTATCGGCTTCTGCTACGAATAATGCCTCTCTGTCGGCATCGGAAAACACGGCGATGCTTCGGATACCCATCTTCCGGCAGGTACGGATGATTCGTGAGGCGATTTCGCCTCGGTTTGCGATGAGTATGTTGTTTATACTTTTCATTTTTTATAGATAAACACGGAGGCACAGAGAAGCCTTGAACATGCTGTTGTCAAGCTGATTTTATATTTCATCCCCCATCTCTGATGCACAATTCCAACTCTGCAATGGGGTATATAGGAATTCTATTCACCCAACCTCTGTACCTCCGCGTCCCTGTGTTCAATTTTAAAACTGAAAATAAGCCCATTGGGCTTCAAAAAATCAATGCCTCCAAACCCCATACCCCTCAGCTCCTTTGATTTCCTGGTTGTACAATACCGCTAAGCAAAAGCCCATGTAGTTGCGAGTTTCCCTAGGATCAATCACCCCATCATCCCATAATTCAGAGGTAGAATGCCAAGCAGAAGCCTTCGACTCAGCTTCAGCCACTAGCATGGCCTTCATCATATTGAGTTGATCTTCATCTACCTCTCTACCAGTAGCCTTAGCCGAGCTCCGTTGGATGATCTCCATTACACCAGCCAATTGCTCGGAACCCATCACCCCAATTTTTGCATGGGGATAGGTAAAGAGAAAACGTGGGTTGTAGGAACGACCATTCATCCCGTAATTTCCCGCTCCATAAGAAGAGCCAATCATGAGGGTGATAGAGGGAACCTTACTGTTTGAAACAGCATTGATTAGCTTAGCCCCATTTTTAATAATGCCCCCTTCCTCATAGGCTTTGCCTACCATATATCCCGTTGTATTTTGAAGGAAAATGAGGGGAATGTTATTTTTATTGGATAGCTGAATGAATTGAGCCCCTTTATTGGCGGATTCTGAAAAGATCACGCCATTATTCCCTATGATACCGACAGGGTATCCATGTATTTTGGCCCAACCGGTTACCAGGGTATTGCCATATTCCGGTTTGAATTCCGAGAATTCTGAACCATCTACGATCCGCATGATGAGTTCCCTTACATCGAAGGGGGTCTTGACATTAGCTGGTACAACACTTAAAATTTCCTCTGGATCAAATAAGGGAGCTTTTACTGGCAATTCAGGAACATAGTGAGGGCTTGGGGTATGAACAATTTCCATGATTTCTCTTGCCAATCTGATTCCATCGAATTCATCTTCCGCCAGATAATCGGACACCCCTGAAATCCTGCTGTGCATCTCAGCGCCTCCCAATTCTTCATCTGTAGACTCTTCATTAGTAGCCATTTTGACCAAGGGAGGGCCTGCGAGAAAAACCTTAGCTGCCTGTTTTTGAAAAATAGCAAAGTCTGACATTCCAGGAACATAGGCACCACCGGCTGTGGCGTTTCCAAAGACAACCGAGATGGTCGTCAGGCCCATTTGGGATCTTCGGGTAATTTCCCGGAAGCTTTCCCCCCCATAATTGAAGATTTTGGCTTGGTCGGGAAGGTTAGCTCCTCCACTTTCTACTAAATTTATGCTAGGCAATCGATTTTCACGGGTAATTTCTCCAATTCTTAGGCTTTTGAAGGTCGTAGCAAAATCAACCGAGCCCCCTTTGCGGGTTCCCACGTTGGAACTTATCATACAGAGCTTTCCTGATACCAGCCCAATTCCAGCTACATTGGTTCCTCCTGCCCCAAATCCTCCTTTCTGTTTCATACCCGCAAGCGGGAGTAGTTCTAGAAAAGGGCTATCTTGGTCTAACACGAGTTCTAGGCGTTCGCGAGCCAAGAGTTTGTCCCGCTTTCTTGCACGTGTGATGTGTTTCTCTTTTCCCTGAAATCGCCCCGCCTCCATATGTTCTGCTAGTTCGACTAGGAACTTTTCCATTTCCTCTCGATTCTTTTTACAGATCGCTGAATTGAGGTTTATGTTGCTTCGTAATGCTCTCATTTACTTTATCTAGAAAGTAATAAAGGACTGAATATCAGTAGGAAATGCCTCGCCAAGAGTGTGTAGGTATTCTTTTCCAAAGAACTTTTCGAAGGAAGCTAAGCCCTTCTCTGTCATATGAGGAATTAGTAAGCTCCAGACTAGTTTTTCTCCTTCTGCAGGTTGTTTCTCCCCTCGAATGATTTGTTGAGGCAGCCAAAAAAAAGTCAGCATCCAAGTAGTAAAGGCAATATTGTGGTAGAGTCCGGGATAAGTTTCGGACTTCAAATTTCCTAGTTGAATAGCAAAGGCAATGGCTGCTTTATTATCTGCAAGGGTTTGGGCAGTCATTTCCCGAAACTGCTGTTTTACGACAGGATGTTTAAGGACATGTCTATCTAAAAAGATGAAGGCATATTCCTTTTGAAACTTATAATAAAGCTGGATTTCGTTGTGGAGATTTTCGAAAGAGGGCAATTGCCTGGATTTGTTGCGTTCTGTACTGATTTTCTCCCACATTTGACTGGAAATGGCTTCTAGTAAAGCATCTTTGTCTTTGAAATGGTAGGTGAGGTTTCCTCTACTTATACCCATTGCTTGAGCAAGCTCATATAGGCTTACTGCCCCAAAGCCTTTGGTAGTAAAGGCCTTAGTAGCTTGTTGAATTATTTTAGCTTTAGTATTCAATAGTTAAGGTTAAAATAACTATCGTTAAAGTTAGTATTAAAAAATAATTTAGTCAATATTGACTAATCATTTATTTTGGATTCCTAAACCTCAGGTATTTAAGTACCTAATCAAGAGAATTGCGGTAATGGAATAGTCCCGTATCTTCATGTGTACCCTAAAGGGTTTTTATAATCGATTGATTTTTACCGAAGCTTTTGTGAGATAGACCCCTGTTATCCCCTTAGAAAGGGGATGGGGAGGTACACAGAGAGATCGAATGTACCTTTTTAGGTATCTAAGCCTTAAATACCCTCTTTTTTCTCTTTTAATTACTCCTTGATCCTCTGTAGTAAAACAAAAAAGTACAAGGAAACTTTGGTTTCATCTGGCTTAAAGAATACATACCGAATCAGTTTTACTCTGGTACTTATAGTGGTAATGATTAATATTAGCCTGTTGCCAAAGCCCAAACCCAAAATTTTTAATACCTTTCTTTATGGAAAGAGCCTATTTTGAAGACCTTAGCTTTGCGGGAAAAGACTTTACCCAAGAAGACTTTGAGCAGGGGCTCTATGAAGGGTGTACCTTTACTAATTGTCTGTTTAAGGGGGTTGATTTCTCCTTTTGCACCTTCTTGGATTGTTCGTTTGAAGAATCGGATATGAGCCATGTAAACCTTCACGATTGCTCAATCCAGGATACCCAATTCAATGGGTGTAAGCTGCAAGGAATTGCCTTTGAAGATTGCAAAGGGGCTATTTCTGGAGGGGTATTTACCGATTGTATCCTTAATTATTCCTCTTTTACTGGTGTATCTATGCAGGGTACAAGGTTCCAAAATTGTAAGCTTGAGGAAGTCGATTTCAC
>JBCCTX010000400.1:0-6133 GCA_039197765.1 Bacteroidota bacterium | reverse complement strand
GAAAGATTTTTCCAGCATTTCCATTCGCTCTTCCAGGGAGAACAAATACTTCTTTTGACTGTTTACGCCGATGGCCACAATCACTTCATCAAACATGCTACAACCCCTTTGGATGATTTCAAAATGACCCAGAGTAATCGGATCGAACGACCCAGGAAATAACGCTTTTTTCATAGAGCCCCTTGAAGATTTTACTGTAAATTAGCAAAATAAAGGATAATCAGACACTGGAAATATGAAGGAAATCCAAAAGATCGCCTCACTCAATGCCCTGGAAGACCTAAAACTGGCAGATTTTGGATATGCACTTCCTGAAGACCGTATTGCCAAACATCCTGTCACGCCTCGGCATAATGCACGTTTATTAAGCTATAAGCGCAGAGCCATTCGGGATTTTCGCTTTAAAGACCTACCCTCCCTCCTCCCTTCTAACTCTTTGTTGGTTTTCAACCAAACCCAGGTGCTCCCAGCTCGACTCCTTTTCCAAAGAAAAACAGGTGCGCAAATTGAGGTCCTTTTATTACATCCAGAGGCTCCTTCCACCTATCCAGAGTCCCTACAGGCCCGGAATACCTGTACCTGGAAGGCCATGGTGGGTAATAAAAAACGTTGGAAGGATTCGGAAGAATTGGAATGCATGATTCAATCAGGAGAGGAACAAGGCCTGCTCAAAATATCTTGGGCGGATCGAGGGCAATCTGTCGTTTGTTTTACCTGGGAACAACCTGTGCTTTCCTTTGCAGAAATTATCGGGCAGTTGGGGCAGCCCCCCTTGCCCCCCTACCTCAACCGTCAATTTGAGCCAGAGGACCTCCATCGCTACCAAACGGTCTATGCCAAAGAGGCTGGAGCTGTAGCAGCTCCCACTGCTGGGCTCCATTTTACAGAAGAGATACTCGTGGAATTGACGCAAAAGCAGATCGCCACTGCGTTCCTCACCCTCCACGTTGGGGCGGGTACCTTTGCACCTGTAAAAACGGATAAAGTTATAGATCATGCTATGCATGCGGAGTCTTTTTCAGTATCGGCTGCGACCTTGTCTCAGTTGATGAACCATGAAGGCCCCATTATTCCTGTAGGCACTACCTCTCTACGTGTAATAGAAAGTCTCTATTGGCTAGGAATCAAAGCCTTGAATCATGAGATTGCTGAAGATACTCCCCTACTCCACCTAGAGCAAACCTATCCTTACAAGCAGCAAAGCTCCCCAATTCACTCCTACAAGAACGCTTATCGGGCATTGGATGCGTATTTGAAAGAGAAGGGAAAAGATCGTATAGCAGGTAGCAGCCAGCTATACATTGTTCCTGGATATACTTTTGGGGTGGCAAAAGGTATCTTGACCAATTTCCACCAACCCCATTCTACCTTGATTTTATTAATAGCGGCTCTATTAGGAGAAGATTGGAGAACGGTGTATACCCACGCAATGGATACGGGCTATCGATTTCTTAGCTATGGAGATAGTTCTCTATTGCTACCTTGACACATCCTCCCAGTTGTGGTATATAGTGCCCTGGATGTTACACTTTACTTCTGTTATGCCCTAGACATATATCTCATTTAGCTGTATATTTGCCAGATCATCTGATAATTAGCCTTTTTTACCAGGTAAGACAGATGTTGGATAACCAAAGAGTCTGAAGCTAGCTGGCATCCTAGGGAAAATGTATGAATGCCACGCGCTTCTTCGCTTATCTATTTTGTGCTGATGGATATTTCCGTAGTGGTCCCCTTGTTTAATGAAGAAGAGTCGCTTCCTGAACTCGTTGCGTGGATACATCGGGTTATGGATGTAAATGGCTATACCTATGAAGTCGTGCTAGTAGATGATGGAAGCACAGATAGATCCTGGTCCGTAATAGAGGACTTACATGAGACCTATCCTAGCGTTCGAGGGATTCGGTTTCAGAAAAATTATGGAAAATCCGCTGCACTACATGTGGGCTTTCAATCCGTTCGGGGGGAAGTAGTCATCACCATGGATGCAGATCTACAAGACAGCCCAGAAGAAATTCCAGAACTGTATAAAATGATCACAGAGGAGGGATTTGACTTGGTTTCCGGGTGGAAGAAAAATCGAAAGGACCCCCTTTCCAAGACCATTCCTTCTAAATTTTACAATTTTATTACGAGGAAAGTCTCAGGAATCAACAACCTCCACGATTTTAACTGCGGATTAAAATCATACCGGAGTGCCGTGGTAAAAAATATAGAAGTATACGGGGAAATGCATCGCTACATCCCCTTAATTGCCAAGTGGGCGGGATTTACAAAAATTGGAGAGAAGGTCGTTCAACACCAAGAACGAAAATTTGGCAAATCGAAATTTGGACTTAATCGTTTTATCAATGGCTTCTTAGATCTAGTAACCATCACCCTGACGGAAAGGTACTTTAAACGACCCATGCATTTCTTCGGCCCCTGGGGGGTATTTTTTGCAATCTTAGGAGCCTTAGATTTACTCTACCTATTATACCTTAAAGTTGGATTGGGAGAGGGATTATCCCACAGGCTTCCCGCCTTGTTTTTCGGTGCAGTTACCTTAATTGTTGGAATTGTTCTGTTCAGCACAGGTCTACTTGCAGAACTCATTGGAAGAACTTCTTCTTCCCGCAACCTGTATAAAATCGCGACGCAGTTAGATTCAAAAGTCAATTACAGTGGGACAAGGTAAGCTTAGTTCTTTTTTCTTGGGTGTTTATTTCAAAAATTTACGGCTTGGAACAGCAGGGTATCTGGGGAGGGAGCCATCCCATTACCTTTAACATTTGCTAGCGAGAATCTTCGATACTTTCCACCAACTAGGAAAGTGTCAAAACTGCTTTTCCCATGATAGATTTTATTTTAATTAATATTCACATCAAAAGCTTTTACCTTTGCGGGTATAGATTCAAAATTATTGCATTCTATGCGAATACATCTCATTTCAGGAGGCTGCGGATTTGTGGGGCGGAACATGGCGAAAAACTTGCTCAAAACTACTCAAGATCAGGTATTGGTGGTCGATGATTTATCTGTAGGGATTTCTCCCGGCCAATGGATCGGTATGGGAAGCTCTGGAGAATTCTTGGCCCCTAAAAGAACCATTGGACAACTCAGTTTTTGGGGATCGGATGAGCGCTTTCTGTTTTGGAAAGGGGATTTTCGGGAATTCCTACGGGAATTGCGCATGAACCCCCATTGGCTACAAGAGACTTATGGGATAGCCGTAGAAAAATTCACCAACGTATACCACTTTGCCGCCATTGTAGGTGGTCGAGCAAAGATAGATGGAGACCCCATGATGGTCGCATTGGATTTGGCCATCGACGCAGAATTCTTCTATTGGGCGGTCCAGCACCAACCGGAAAAGGTTCTCTACCCCAGCTCCAGTGCTGCCTATCCGGTCAACCTGCAAGGGGAAGGAGACTTCGTCGCCCTCAAGGAAAGCGACATCGACTTTGGCGGCAACCTCGGCCAACCCGATATGACCTACGGCTGGTCCAAACTCACCGGAGAATACCTCGCCAAAATTGCTGCAGAACACTATGGCCTTTCTGTAACCTGCATTCGGCCCTTTTCGGGCTTTGGCGAAGACCAAGACCTATCTTACCCCATTCCGGCTATTGCAGCCCGTGCAGCTCGCAGAGAAGATCCCTTTGAAGTATGGGGTACAGGAAAACAAGGTCGCGACTTCGTCCACATAGACGACTGCATCGACTGCATGCACTTTGCCATGGATAGGATTACTGATGGAAGGGCCATCAACATCGGTTCTGGAAAGATCACCAACTTTCTAGAGATCATTGATATCTTCACGGACTTTGCGGGATATAAACCCACCATCAAGCAACTACTAGATAAGCCCGTGGGCGTTCACGCGCGCTATGCAAATATGGACTATGTGTTCAACGAATTGGGATGGAAGCCTCAGATACCCGTAAGGGAAGGCTTACGTAGGGTATATGAACATGCGCTAAAGGCGTATGCGTGAGGGTGAAGTTGCTATAAAGGATCTTTGATCATAATTTCCCGTTTTGGACTCACCCCCTGCCCCCCTCTCTCTCGAAAGAGGGGGAAGTCCCAAAAGAAATCTTGCGTATTACTGTGGAAATATTTCTGCTTTCTGGTCAGGCAATGAAAGTTACAAGCTGTATTACTCCCTTGCAGAGACGGATTGCGGAGCTGTGAAGGGGGAGTAGGGGGATGACAAAAATACGCTGATTAATACGGAGTCATAAAAACTCGAAAGGCATTCCTACCCCTTTCAACTCTTCCCCATAATACATATTTTAGCCATAGAAATTATTTCCTTAGGGTAAGCATATGTTAAAACGCCATTATCTCTATTGCTTCTGCTTCTTACTATCCTGGACCTTTACTTCTTACCCCCAGGACTATGCCCTCTTCTTCGCCTGCAACGAATATGACAATCAGCGCAAGCTCAATAACCCAATCCCCAATGCCAAAGCCATTGCTAACCTGTTAGAAAGGGACTATGGCTTCATACCAGAGATTGTAGAAAACCCTACTCTTGATCAGATAGAAAGCAAACTAGAAAACTACAAAGCATCCTTTCAGAACGGTCAGCGCAATCGAAAGGGGCAGCTCCTGATTTTCTTTTCAGGCCATGGCGCCATTGAGAACAATGTCGGCTTTTTCCTCCCGAAAGATGCAGAAGCGGGGAGACTCAGGCGATCCGCTATAGATTACAATTACTACCGAAACTTCATTAATGGCATAGACTGCCAACACATCTTTGTGGCAATAGATGCCTGTTATAGCGTGAGATTTGATCCTTTATGGAGTTCACGACCAGACAACCAATTTGATCGAATCGGTGAAAAAAGTGAACGGGAAAAGTTATTAGCAAAACATGAAACAACCACCACCCGTATCTTTTTTACCTCAGATGGAGAGGAGCAAGAAACCCCCGACCGATCCAATTTTGCCAAGAAGTTTCAGGAAGGTCTTCTCTCAGGGGGAGGATCAGATGGGATACTTACCTCTAGTGAATTGTATGCAACCGTATCTAGCGCTATTCCGTCCCCCCATTGCAGAGATTTTGGGAAAGATGAACCCGGTTCTAGCTTTTTGTTCATAAAAGAAAAAAGGGATATATCCCAAACCCAGGCTGAGTTGAAGGCCTGGGATAAGGCCAAGGAAGAGAACTCTATTCGTTCTTATCAAGCATTTTTGAGTCAATATGCCCAAGGAGACTTCGCACCTCTGGCACGCGCTAATATTGAAAGCTTACAAAAGCTAGCTGCCCAAAAGCGAGAACAGGACGCTTGGACTCAGGCCAAGCAAAATCCCTCTGTAGCCACTTTTCAGGACTTTATCCAGCGTTTTCCCAAAAGCGTTCATATTTCCGAGGCACAGGCACAGATCTCTACGCTAGAAAGGAAAGCCGCTCAAGCACGGGATGTAGCAGCCTTCCAAGCGGCAAAGAAAAAAGCAACCGTGCTAGCCTATCAAAATTACCTAGACAACTTCCCCCAAGGCCAGCACCGAAGGGAAGCCTTGGCCTGGATTGCCCAAAAGGAAGCAGAAATCCAGCTAGAAAGAGATATCCAAGCCTGGGAGGAGGCCAAAGCAATGGGGACCCAGACTGCTTACCAACAATATCTTAAAGAATTCCCTCAAGGAAACTTTCGGGAGCTAGCTCAGATGCAACTTCAAGAGGCATCTCCTATTCTATATGAGGATATCCCTCCCTATCCCAAGATGATTCCGATTCCAGGGGGGACCTTTATGATGGGCTCTAAGGATGGCGGGGATGATGAAAAACCCATCCACGAAGTTGCCATTAGCAGCTTTGAACTCGCAGAAACCGAAGTCACGTTTGAGCAATACGACTATTTCTGTGAGCAAACCAAGCGTGAAAAACCTGACGACAAAGGTTGGGGAAGGAGTACACGTCCAGTTATTAACATTTCTTGGTATGATGCAGATGCGTACTGTAAATGGCTTTCAGTACAAACAGGAAGAAGCTATCGCTTGCCGACAGAAGCAGAGTGGGAATATGCTGCGGGCGAGGGATCCCAAAATCGCAGTAAATGGGCAGGAACAAATTCTGAGGCTTCTCTTCGCAGCTATGGGAATTTCTCTGGTACAGGCGGGGAAGATCGATTTGGAAATACAGCTCCTG
>JBCCTX010000399.1:0-6232 GCA_039197765.1 Bacteroidota bacterium | reverse complement strand
GTTGATTTTTCTTCATTACGGTTAAGCATGACTACCTTAGCACCTTTGCTTAAAAACACTTTGGTGGCTTCAAAACCTGCCCCGGCATTTGCTCCTGTTATCAAGTAAGTTTTTCCTGTTAAGCTTTCTAGCCTTTCAGGAGTCCACCCTTGTTTGTCAAATTCGTTGTTATTCATCTTTGAATGTTTGATACAAAGCTCGGCGATAGAGACATGCCAGCCCTTATACAGAATCACGTTTCTTGTATACTTTTTGGTCCCAGGAGGTTTGGGTCGTAATTCCTGTTGGGGGGCGCATATGAACGGTATATATTTCATCGGGTAAATTCTGTACATTGAACTCCAGCATATGATTTCCTGGTTAACCACGGATTTAACCCGTGCGCCTTTCCCATCTAATAGCTCAATATGTATATTCTGGCGTTCTGTAAGATTGTACTTGAGCAGTATATCTCCGCTCGTAGTACAAAATTTTTGCCTTGGTTTCAATGTACACCACCACTTCTGGCGTTATGGTTGCTCCGAAAGCAACGGTTTTGATCTATTTGTGATCATCTTACAGCTCAAAGGGAATCCCATATGTATCCTGGAAAGCTTGTATCTGCTCAGGCTTTGAAGAAACATTAGGAAACAGACCTACAAAGTTTAGGTTATCATCTGCGCACTCCTCGTACAGCTCACCAAGTTCTAAGGGGTAAAACTGGCTGATCACACAGGATTCGTGGAGGAAGACATATACGGTAATGCTATCCTGGATATCTCGGATTAAGTAGGCAATCAATTGAAGGGAAAATAAGCAGGAAAGGACTAAAAGCCATACTTTTTTGAGTTTCATAGTAAGGGGTTGTTGATGTTGAATGCTTTCGCACTTACTATGAAATAAGGGGTTTTACTGGGGATTGTAAGAGGCTTTAACGTGAATTGAACAATTTGGGGAGGTGAACTGAACAGGGGAGAAAGGGCTATTCTTATTATAAATTTTCCTCCATTTTTATTGTCAAGCGGATTTCTTGGATAATAGTTTAACTAACCACGCATCGGGAAAGGCATATCCAAGATAGAAAATAAATATCGGAATAGAGATTAGCACATCTGCAATTACTGTTATATAGTTTTGGGCCTTAAAATCAGAAATAATTCTCATTCCTAGGAAAGCTACAAGAAGTAGTCCGAGGATTCCTGTGTAGGAATATTTTATAAATTTCTTTAGTGGCTGTTGACTTTTTATATAATGCTCACTTTCCCTTGTGAAGCTAATCGTATCTAAACAAGGTTTTCCCCACAATTCGAGACGAATTTCTTTCTCCATTTTTCCTAAATAGTCATAATTCCGATTTATCGAATTAGTTCTGTGGAATAGTTGAACCATTAAATAGAAAATTACCACCAATAGAATACTTTGCATTAAACTATATGGAAAAGTTAATCTCAGTTCATTAATTCTATTTGAATCTTCTATTTTTAAAAACCCAGCAATAAAATCTATTAACAGGGAATCTGCTTGATTAGCTTTAAATGTTAGCAATGTACCTAACCCAATTACGAACAATAGTAATAAAAAGGTCCGATTTCTACTCTCCCAAAACTTTAAGGTTAACTCAAAGGTTTTTTGGTAGTGTTCAGCTAGGATATCTGGGCGTTTGTCCATGGCTAATGTGAATATTATATGTTGAAACTTAAATTAATAAAAGAGCTAAAATGTTACTAAAAATTAAGTAACATTTTTTTGAGTGAGATACCTCCTCATATCCGCTTCATAAAATTCACCCCTGTCATGGCTGAAGCGGTCAAAACTCCTGAAAACAGTGCTCCTCCTACTCCACACGTGACAATATCCTGACCAGTTAGATCCTTTCCTTATGGTCTAATAGGAGTTCCGTCGTTCTTCCGTACCTGTGTCCAGTTATTATTGGCATGTTGGGGGATGGGATATTTGGCTGCAGCCTCCTCATCTATATCAACCCCCAAGCCTGGGGCCTCATGTACATACATAAACCCGTTTTCTACATAGGGCACACCTGAGAAAACTTCTTTTGTCGCGTCGTTGAAGTGAACAGATTCTTGAATACCGAAATTCCACACGGCAAAATCAATATGGGCATTTGCAGCGTGTCCAACTGGGGATACATCTCCTGGTCCATGCCATGCGGTGCGTATGTTGAACCATTCCCCCAATCGGGCAACTTTCATAGCAGGGGTAATCCCCCCTATCTGGGAAATGTGGATGCGTATATAGTCGAATAGTCTCTGAGACATGGGGCCCACCCACTCATGGGGATTATTAAAAAGTTCTCCCATAGCTATGGGAACGGTAGTTTTCTGCCGTAACAAGGAGAAGTATCCCATGTCTTCTGGTGCAAACGGGTCTTCAATAAAGAAAGGCCGATAGGGTTCCAATGCACACACCAAGTCAATTGCATCCCTTGGGTGAAGGCGCTCATGAATGTCATGGAGAAGTTCTACTTCCTCTCCACAAGCCTTGCGAACCGCTTCAAATATCCTAGGTACAGATTTTCTATATAGGTGTTGGTTCATGTAATTGTCTGAAGCATTTCCAAAATTTGCGTCTTTAAAAGCGGGTGCTTGGGAGATTCCTGCTGCTCCATAGCCTCCCAACTGAATCCGCACATGACGAAATCCATTAGCAATATGCCCTTGTACGCTTTCTACGAGTTCTCCTTCAGTGTTTCCACGGCCATGTGCATAGCAGTCAATTCCAAAGCGACATTTGCCACCTAGTAACTGATATACTGGCATTCCTGCCCGTTTTCCCTTTATATCCCATAGAGCCTGGTCTAAGCCACTAAGCGCATTGTTTAAAACGGGGCCATTGCGCCAGTAAGAATTTACATAAGCTGTCTGCCAGATATCCTCTATGTTATCTGGGTCTTTTCCCCTACAAAACTCGTCCAGATACTGATTTACCGCTGCTACTACACTGTGTGCACGTTGGCGGAAGGTTGCGCACCCCAAGCCATAAAGGCCAGGTTCGCTGGTTTCGACTTTGACAACGACTAGTTCCAAGTTTTGGGGAGCTGTGGCTATTGCTTTTACCTTAGTGATTTTTATGGGTGGCAGTCCTTTCGTTCTGCTTTGGTAACTTTCTTCTGCTGAGGAAGGAAGGGAGCTTAGGCCCGCTACTGTTCCTAACCCAAGGGTTTTCAGTAGATTTCGGCGACTTAGATTGTTTTGGGGTTCCATATGCAAGTAGTATTGAGAGGTAACATGAATTTAGGTGTGTTTAAGATACTGATATTCTCAGGAATCCATCATTAGAGGTTAGGTAATTTTCACATACTTATCCGAAGATTTTGTATCTCAATCTTTGCCATTTTTTCAGATATTTACCTAATCTGATTTTTTACCTTAAGATCATATTCTATGCAAGCAACCATCATCAAAGGCTGTAGCTCTGCCTGGCCTTCGCTTTCTTATCCGAACTGGAGTGAAACGTTAAAGACTGTACATCACTGGACACAAATTGTAGGAAAAGTACGATTGAAAGCCATGCCATGGCAGAACCATTCCTGGCATACAACTTTGTACATTAGCTCAAGGGGATTTACTACGGGAAGTATGCCCTACCAGGATGGCATTTTCGAAATAGAGTTTGACTTTATAGAGCATTGTTTGCGCATTGGATCTACGTTTCATCCTGATAAGACTATTGCACTGGAAAACCAGACGGTAGCGAGTTTTTATCACGAATTGTTTGAGCAACTCAGCGAACTGAATATATCTATTGATATTTATGCTAGGCCCAACGAATTGGAAAAGGCCATTCCTTTTGCTGAAAATACAGCATTGGGTAGCTATGATACCCAGGCAATGATAGATTTTTGGCAAGCAGCGGTAAGTATCCACAACGTATTTCTCAAGTTTCGCTCGGATTTTATTGGAAAATGCAGTCCTGTTCATCTTTTCTGGGGGGCCTTTGATATTGCGGTTACCCGTTTTTCGGGTCGTCCTGCACCGTTACATCCAGGGGGGATGCCCAACATGCCTTTAGACGTTATGCAAGAGGCCTATTCACAGGAAGTAAGCAGTGCGGGATTTTGGCCAGGGGGCGATGCCTTTCCCGAACCGATTTTTTACTCGTATTGTTATCCTACGCCCGAGGGGTTTTCTAAGGCTGCTATCCAACCTGCGGAAACCTTCTGGAGTGATGATTTAGGAGAGTTTATCCTTACTTATGAAGCTGTTCGGCAATCTGCTGATCCCGAGGCAACCTTAATGCAGTTTTTACAGTCTACGTATGAGGCTGCAGCCAATGCTGGTGAGTGGAATCGCAGGGCCTTGGAGTTAGCAATTTCGGGGTGAAACCTTAGGATATTTGGTATTAAGGAAAGGAAATCGTTTCAACCTCCTTTCCTATAGATTTGAATCCTTCTTCTAATGCCCAGCAAAAGTATCGCGTGTAGTAATTCAGGCGATTACTTTCCGGGCAGGGGCCTGACATCAGGTTCCACGCGGCTTGTTGAGTATTGGAACCTGCTTGGTCTATATAAAGCTGAAAGATTCTGGCTGCGATTACTCGGTTCATGCCCTCTTGGGTTGCCATGTGCCTTAGCAGGGTAGGGTAGGCTGCCTCACACATTCCACTTCGACACAGTTTTGCTGCAGCAGCAATACTGACAGTAGGTACGGGATCTTCTAGCAAGGCAATGATCATCTGTTCCTGTTCTTTAGGAATTCTTTCATCAGCTTCTAAGGTAAGAACTCCCCAATACCTCAAGGCTGGATTTTGCGAAAGTAAGGCTTCGTCTATTAATTTCCTGTAAGGTTTTGTCTGCAACATTCGATCTGCTAAGGTGAGAATTTTTTCCTGAGGGAAAAGTAGGGTGTCTCGGAGTACTTGGTAAATGGTAGAATCCTTTCCATAAGCTTGCATAAGGGGCTCAGGTAAGAGCCCGGAATCAAAGGTCTTTCTAGCCCAATTTTTCTGTGCTTCGCGCATGGAGAGTAACGTTTCACGTAAGCTAGGATCCTTTGCCAAGTTATGGGTTTCAAATGGGTCACTTTCTGTATCGTATAGCTCTTCTATAGGCCTTTCTTCTTGCCACATGGAGGCCTGTGCAGGGCTTAACTTTCCAAGCGCTTTCACGCGATAGAGCTCCTGCATAATTTCAGATTGGTCTGTGTAGAAATTGGGTTGAATGAGGGGGAGCTGGGGATAATAGTTTCGCACATACCGGTACCTAGGCCCCCTTACAGTCCTTGATAACTCAAGCGCTTCATCTACTCGATCAGAATGGCCAAATACATATGGCTGGGTTTGTTTATGTGATCCTAGAAAGGGGATTCCTTGCATGTATGCAGGGATGGGAAGATCCAAAATATTCAACATGGTAGGAGCGAAGTCAACAAAACTGACCAATTCTGCAGTTGAGGTCCCAGGGCGGAGCCCCAAATCCTCCTGTAGGTGCTTAGGGGCCTTGATTATGAGAGGGACTCTCAGACCTGAGTCGTACAAGGCGCGTTTGGACCGTGGCATTCCTGTGCCGTGATCAGAATAGTACATGATGAGGGTGTTTTCGGTCAGTCCATCTTCCTCCAACTGCTGGAGAATTTCGCCCACTTGTTGGTCCATTATCGTTACGAGATCGTAGTACCGCGCCCACATTTTTCTTATCAAGGGCGAATCAAAATGGTAAGGTGGGGGAACCATCTGCTGAGGATTATGACGTAGTTCTTCGGGAAGGCGCTTCCCAAAGCGTTCGTGGAATACAGAGTCAGATCCAAAAATTCGAGACTGGTGGGTCGTTTCAAAGTTAAATACTGCGAAGAAGGGCTGCCCTTCTTTTCGATTGCGCCAGTGCGCTGTTGCACTAGATTCGTCCCATATCGTTGGATCCTGAAAATTGTAATCTTCCTTTTTATTGTTGGTGCAGTAGTACCCTTTTTCCCTTAGGACTTTAGGGAAGGGAATGATTGCTTCAGGTATGGTCAATTCGGAGCGTAAATGCTGGGTACCCGTTGAGGTTGCGTATACCCCCGTTACCAAGCAAGACCGGGAAGGCGAACAAACAGGAGCCGTAGCAAAGGCATGGGTATAACGAACGCCTTCAGACGCTAGGCGATCTAGGTAAGGGGTGTAGGCCACAGAATCTCCAAAAGCTCCTAGAAAAGCGTTCATGTCCTCACTGGTAATCCAGAGAATGTTAAGTGGCTGGTGGACTGTTCCATTAGTACATCCTGCTAGAAAAACCCATGACACACATAGGGAAAAAAGC
>JBCCTX010000398.1:0-6272 GCA_039197765.1 Bacteroidota bacterium | reverse complement strand
CCACACATGAAAAAATGATTTACAGCAGATATATCACAAATCGTCTTAGAAATGATTTCTAGCTTTTCAGCATCTATTCGGCCATTAAAAAGGGGAATAGTTCGTTGCTCTTTTGTAAGAAAGTGAAATATTTCTATCCTGTTTACATACAAATCTTTTAAGCCAGCAAGTTCCTCCTTCAACATGATGGAAGTTACCCGCTGATTTATAAAAAAAAGGGTAAAGGTGGAATTAGGTTCGCTATGCAGATGAGACTTGATGAGAGATATAATAGGGGTAATCCCACTTCCCGCCGCAAAGGCTACATAATTTCTTTTTCTCTCTGGGTCTATGGCGATATGAAAACGGCCCTCAGGAGCCATTACCTCTAAGGTATCCCCTACCCGCAACTGTTCATTCACAAAGGTTGAAAATTTCCCCCCAGGCACTTTTTTAACCCCAACTTTCCATTCATACTCGTTTGGACTAGAACACAGCGAATAAGACCTTCGAACCTCCTCCCCTCCAATAAAAGCCTGAAGGGTAAGGTACTGCCCTGCCTTAAAGGAAAAGTGGGGCTGGAGTGAAGGGGAGACCTCAAAAGCAACTATCGAACTGTCTTCAGTCGATTTTTCAATAGATTTTACGGATAACGTGTGAAACATATTCGAAATTAAAACTATTGAATATTAATCCAAAACTAACGATTATTAGTTAGTTAGACAAAAATTTTTAATATTTGTTCAGAAGGCCTTCCAACAAGCCTGTTTTGACACTGTTTTCCAGCTCTATGCGATTGAAGTCTCGATACCGGGTACACCAAGCATATAAGGATCGCAACGTCGAAAGGATGATAAAGAGCATGAGGTTTGTATTCATTGGGACCAACTGCCCTTTATCTATGCACTGTTGGAGAATTGAGAGGAAGTTTTGTTCATATTTTTCTCGGAGTTCAAGGTACTCCTCGCGGTCTTTGGGGTCCAAATGTACCCAATCATTGAGCATGAGCCCCATGGCATCAGGATTTTGAAGGGTAAGTTCGATGTGAAGAGAAATGATACGATCGAGTTTTTGCAGGGAATCAATATTAGCTTTTTGAATTTCCTCCATTCGAAGGTGAAAAGTGTTTGCATTAGTTAACAGTAGGTGTGATAGGATTTCATTTTTAGAAGCAATGTGGTTGTATAAACTAGGGGTTTTTATTCCCATTTCTTCGGCGATACTTTTTAGAGAGGTTCCTTTAAATCCATTCTTACGGAACAACTTGGCAGCTGTCTGTATGATTTGTTGCTTTCGAGAATGTAATTCAGGACTTCTTTCCATAAGTTTTCAACAAATACCCAGATAAAAGGGACAATATACTAAACTATTTTTCCATGTATACTCCTCATCTAGAATCGCTTTCTTTAGGCGAATTGCGAAAATTGCAAAGCCAACGTTTAACTCATCTGGTCTCCAGACTTTACGAAACCGTTCCATTTTACAAAAATCAATTGGATTCTCATGGGATTCACCCAGAAGACATTCAAGGAATTGATGACCTCTCCAAGCTTCCTTTTACCCGAAAAACGGATTTAAGAGACAATTATCCCTATGCGATGTTTGCCAAACCACTCAATGAGGTTCGAAGGATTCACGCTTCCAGCGGAACAACGGGTAAACCTACTGTAGTAGGGTACACAAAAAACGATCTAGAGGTGTTTGACGAAGTAGTGGCTAGGTCCCTGGTCTGTGCAGGAGCCCAGCCTGGAATGAAATTGCACAATGCCTATGGCTATGGACTGTTCACAGGGGGCTTGGGTATGCATGGAGGCGCTACGAAATTGGGCATGGCCGTAATCCCAGTTTCTGGAGGGATGACAGAGCGCCAATTAATGATTCTCCAGGATTTCGAACCCGATGTGATGTGCTGTACTCCTTCTTATGCCCAGACACTGGCTGAGGAGTTTAAAAAACGAGGAATTGATACAGCCAAACTAGCAGTAAAATATGCAATCCTAGGGGCTGAACCTTGGACAGAAACGATCCGAAAGCAGGTGGAAGAAGGCTTAAACGTCAATGCGACCAATATTTATGGATTAAGTGAAATTATCGGCCCAGGAGTTTCTCAGGAAGATTTCGAAGAAAAAGGGACCGGTAGCTACGTCTGGGAAGACCATTTCTTTCCCGAGATCGTAGATAGAGATACGGGTGAACCCCTCCCGTATGGTTCGGAAGGGGTTTTGGTTTTCACCACCCTTACCAAAGAAGCCTTTCCGCTACTCCGCTATTGGACCAACGATATCTGCTCTCTCTCTTATGACCCAGCAGGTAAACGCACCCATATTAAGATGTCCACCATTAAGGGCCGCGCAGACGACATGTTGATCATTCGAGGGGTAAATCTTTTTTACACCCAAGTAGAAGAGGTAATCGAAACCCTGGACTACCTCGTTCCCAACTACCAATTGATTGTGAGTCGTGAAGGCACCATGGACGAAGTTCAAGTGCGGGTAGAAGTTGCTGAAGGAGTAAACGCAGGGGATACGCAACTCGCCCAGCAACTCAAACACAAAATCAAGGATACAGTGGGTATTACGATGAAGACACAGCTAGAGCCTTTGGGGAGTATTCCACGCAGTCAAGGCGGGAAGTTAAAGCGGGTGATAGATAGGCGATGAAAAATTATTTCGATGTAGAAGCGTTTTCCGCCTCCTTTTTCAGGTCAGCGGCAAACTGCTCAAAGGACGCATCGAAAGAGGGAATTTTATTGGCAAAGAGGGGAAACATAAACCCACCGATCTTTTCGGTCATGGTAAAAAGGGTTTGATTTCCTTTTTCTTCCAACTCGTAGGTTCTCTCGCCCATAGCATCTCCCCAAACTAACCGTTGGTTGGGAAGGAATTCCTTTACCTTGAGTTTGAAAGTCCTACTGGGATCGAGGGTACTTTTAAGTTTAATCTTTTCTCCAGGTTTGATTTGCCCTTCTATGGAGAGAATAGTGGAGTTCCACCTAGAGATATCAGCGGCTCGGGTCAATAATGACCAAAGGGTAGACGACTCTGCATCAATCATTTGACTAATGGTAGTTGTACGGCTGAATGTTTTCTTTTCAGTGGTGGCTTTACCATTTTGAGCCACTGTGGATGAAGTGTACATAAGCACAATTAAGGTTGTTACTAGTTTCATTGTTACATTCGTATCTAGAATCGTAAAGAAACTATGCTACTGCCCTTAATCCATTTAACAAATGTTAAAAAATTATTTTTTTAGCTGTTTACCTGCTCTGATTCTCGAAAGGCTCACCTGAGAAATTTGCAACATAGAGGCGATGTCTTTTAAGGGAGCAACTTCTATAAAACGAGGGAATTGGTATTCAATGTACTGATAGTTTCGGGTGGCATCATTCGCCAATAGATTGACAAAAACATCAATTAAGGTAATATGGACTTGCTCTGTGAGGGATATTCCAAATTGAGCCCAATTCTTTGATTCTCCAAAAAGGTGTAGTAGGTTATCTCTGGAAATCTGCCACACGCGCGTGTCTTCATAAAACTGCAAGGAAAACTGGGAAGGATCCCGGTTTACAAAACTCTTATATTCCGTAATAAATGTCTTTTCTGGTTTCATCCAAAGGGTTTGCTCCTCTGAGTCTGAATCGAAATACAAACATCTGGTAATTGAACTTTCTGCATAGAACAACCAATCGCAAACTGTCCCAGCTTGGGTGATAAACGACTGGGCTTGGTAAGTCTTCTCCTCAAATAAGGAGAGCCCCATTTCAATTTCTTGGGTAGAAAATGAAGGGGTATAGGTAAGTAGTTTGTTTATGAGTTCTTTTTCCATTTTACGTGCGCCTAAAGCTTAGTTTTTTTCTCAGAAATAACCTCACGGATTATCGTCTGATCTAGATGTATTTGACTTTTTCCTGAATATCATTTTTGTCATATCACTTTGACCCGCACTAAAGGCATCCACGTATTCAAAGCCTAATCCTATCATTGCATTGAGAAGGTCCGTTTGATTTTGGATTCTAAGCTTTTCCTTACTCGTAAGTACCTCCTCTAATTCTTCGAGTGCCGACTCATACGCCGAATTTTTACTTTCAAGGTAAATCATGATGGAACCAAGGAGACGACCTGTACTTTCAGAAGTAACGATAACGTATTCTGGTAGTAACTCAAGATCAACCATAAATGCTTCTTTACTGTCAAGCGTTTGGGCTGATGTATCTATAAAGATAAATAACGGGGCAATCAACAAAAATAGCTGGAGAACTTTCATATTGGTCGAGTCATCTATTCTTCAGAATTCAGGTATAAGAGTATGGAATTAGTACTTGTAGAGATTCCCTTAGATTCTTAATATAAATTACGAGATTCCCTTCATTTTGATTTCTGTTTTCTTCTAAATTTTTTGATAATTCCGCAGGATTCCAAATGAGTTATTGGGAACTTTTTTTACTTTTCACAGAAGAATTTCATGGGGCTTATTATGAAAATAGATAACAATCCGTATAAAAATGAAAACCATTGTGGAGCCTATTTTATATGGAAATGCTGCTTCCTCCTAGTATTTATCCTCTCAAGCAACTCTTACAGTTCCGCACAGCATTCAAATTCGGAGATGGCAAATGACACGAATAAGATTGAGGCTAAGGTCACTGGGCTGAGATACATTAGCATTCATGTACTTGAACTTGAAAAATCCCTAAAGTTATACCGGGAAATTCTTGGTTTTACCTTATCTGATGCAGAGGTTCTTAAAGGAAAAGGAATTGAAGGAATGCTGGTCATGAAACTGAAGGCAAACGACTTAGAAATCAGTCTATCCGTAACGGCCCCTGCGTTTATGCACACCATAGGACCAGTGGGAAACACCAATCACAACCACTTCATGCTGATTGTCAATGATATTGGACCGATTGGAGATAAACTGAAGGAAGAAGGATATGAGCTCGAAAATGAAAACTATGTTCAGGATAAATACACGTTTTTCGAAGGACCTAATGGGGAGATCATTGGTCTTTCCTCCTGGTAATTTCCTGTAGGATTTCTGTTTCTATCCAATAAATATCTTGGTTACTGGTGAAGAATAGGTACTTCCCATCTTTTGTTACAAATGGGCAATATTCATACTGCTCGGTATTTATTCGGTTGCCCATGTTCACGGCCGGGGTCCACTTACCCTCAGCGGTCCGGAAACATATATATAAATCTCCTCTCCCATAGCCCCCATCACGGGTAGAACAAAAAATCAAATACGATTCATCAGGTGAAACAAATACATCGGCTTCATAACTTGTGGTGTTCACAGATTCCCCTAGTAATACAGGTTCCTGAAATTCATTTTCAATGAATTTTGAGAAGTATATATCATGGTCTGTTCTACTCGAATCTTTACGCGAATGCCCATTCGAGGAGAAGTACATCGTGCCATCCTTTGTGAAGGAGATGTAATATTCATTTCCTTCTGTATTTATATTCCCACCTGCATTTATAGGCTTAGACCATCCATTAAGCGTTTTTTCAGAATACCAAATATCAATATCATCTGGCTCCCCCTTACTGTCTTTGGCGCTTGTAGAAATGTAATACAATCTAGTCTCGTCATTGGACAAAAAAGGGTCATTGTAGCTGTATCGTTCATGGGAAACAATGGGTATAGGTTTCGTCCATTGATTCCCGTCTAATTTGGAATAGCGAATTTCATTTTTCCCATTCATGTCTACTCCAAAATAAAATTCAGTACCGTCTGCATTAAAAACTGAACCAAATTCTTGTTCTTCCGTCGAAATGAAATTTGGAGCAAACATTTTGGCAGAAGTTCCTGGTTTTTCCTGCCCCATATACTCCCCTTCCATTTTAAAAACCCGCACAAGGCTTGTATCGGCTCCTAAGGAACGTACATACTCGGCTATGTCAAGGGCACCTATTCTTTCTGCAATTTCCAAGGCGGTACTTCCTCTTTTGTTGGTCCCATTAATGCCGATTCCACTAGCGACTAATTTTTGTATAAGCGCCTTATTTTTATTTAAAACTGCTAATTCAAGGAGGGAGGAACCAAATACAGACTGCCAATCGTCATTCGGTTGCACCTGAATTAAGTAGTCTAAAAATTCTTCGTTGTTGAATTGAACAGCGAAGTGCAAAGGTGTTTTTCCTTGATTATCTACTCCGTTAATCGCTATTCCTTTTTGGACTAGGAAATCAAATATATCCTTTTTTTTACATGCTACCGCCCAATGTAATAACGATCTGCCACGATCATCCTGCACATCAATTCCCTTATTTGCTAGCATGCTATCTAATCTT
>JBCCTX010000397.1:0-6280 GCA_039197765.1 Bacteroidota bacterium | reverse complement strand
TTACCAAGGTGGATGGGGAAGCTCAACCGGAGTTTGCCTCCTTTTTAAGCCAGGCGATGAAGCACTTTACAGAGACGCAATTGGGAGGATCAGATGTATAATTGATCCTATCAAAGCAAGTTTTGAAAAACTTCATGGGCTATAAATAGCCCCAATAATTCAGGGTCAAGGCGTGCCTTGACCCTACCCTACCCATAGGGTTGCCGTGTCATCCAATCGGTTGACCCGTTTCAATACGTCGGCTGGGACGATACCCATGATAGCTTTCAGGTACTTGCTGTCATGATCTGCAACGGTTGTAGGTCTTCAACTCAATGTTTAACCACTTAAATTCACATTATCATGACCAAGTTTTTGATCTCCCTACTTTTGCTAGTTGGCACTCAGGCTTCCTTACACGTAGCAGGTATCCAAGGAAAATGGACTGGATTTGTAGATACACAAATAGGCCAATTTCCCATGACCGTAGTATATGAGGTTAACGGCAATCAGCTCTCAGGCTACTTCGAAGAAACAAGCGGAGAAAATCCTTTTGAGGGGGGGCTTATCTCTGGAGATACCTTTGAGTACTCCTGTTCGGGGAATGGCTATACCTTTACCCATAAGGGTGTCGTTACAGGAGACACCATTTATCTGAATTGGTCGAACCCTTCTTTGGGTGAAGGAACGGGTAAATTGGCTCGGGTAGAGTAAAGCCAACAGTCATTAACTACCCCATAGATATTTGGAAAAATATCTGTGGGGTAGAAACCGTCTGGTATCCTATTATCTCCTACAAATCCTGCCCGGCATAATACCCCATATCCATATCTTTTCTAGCTTTGACAAAATAGGTAATCTGCCCTACATGGTAAGAGAAATGCTCTGTAACATGTACAAGGATGGTAATTCCATTTTCTTCATAAATCTGGACAGGACGCACACGGACTAACTCTTCCGCTGTGATCCCAGCTAGTCCTTCTCTTAATTCCTTCTCCAACTGGTCTAGTAGGTCCAATAAATGAGGGGTAGGCAAAGGTCCCTGCTCCTCAAATTCCTTATCTCTTTCCCGAACGTCTGGGTTACCCAACAAACCACTTATTACCCATTGACGCATATTCCCAACCAAGTGCAGGGTCAAGTTTCCCACAGAATTGCTATGAATATTGGGTCGATACCAAATATCTGCTTCAGAGAGTTCAAGTAAGCATTTCCGTAAGCGGGAAAAGTTTTCTTCAAAGAGACGCTTGTGAATATCTGCTAGAAACAATTCATGGTATTGGGTTAGGAGATCCTTCATGTCAATTAATTGATGAGTAGGTCGTATACTTCAAATTAATAACGAAGCTATTATTTTTTTTTCCCTATTCTACACATACCACTCATTTGATTTTCCTGAAATTTCTCAATAGGTTGTGTAAAGACTACCCTACCGCCTTATTTCTCTATCCAAACCTAAACCATCATGTCAAATAAACCCTCTCTCTCCGCGAGAAGACAATTTCTCCGTCAGATTAGTACGAGCGCTCTTGCGCTTCCACTCAGTGGATTTGCGTCTAATTTCTCTAATCTCCCAGCACTACCTTCCCTTGAAACACCTGATGAAGCCTATTGGGAATTGGTGAAGAAGCAATTCAATGTGCCTCCGAATGCCATTATGGCCAATTCAGCCAATCTTTGTCCAAGCCCTCTCTTCGTAGTTGAAAAAGTACGCCAATACATGGAGGATCTCAGCCGGGATGTATCTTTTCAAAATCGCGATAAGTACAACAAGATTCGGGAGACTACCCTAAAAGGCTTAGCGAATTTTTTGGAGGTGGAAGCCAATGAAGTAGGCATTACCCGAAATACATCCGAAAGTAACAATATCCTTGTAAATGGTCTTGACCTAGATCCCGGAGACGAGGTACTAGTCTGGGAACAGAACCATCCAACTAACAAACTCGCCTGGCATCAACGCGCAAAGCGCGATGGCTTTGCGGTCAAAGAAATTTCTGTTCCTCAAAATCCCTCCACTGCTCAAGCCTTAGTAGCACCTTTTCAACATGCAATGACAGCTAATACCCGCTTGATTTCCTTTTCCCACATCTCCAATGTAAGCGGAATTCGTATGCCTGCGCAAGTACTCTGCTCTATGGCCCGTGAGGCTGGGGTCCTGTCAATGGTCGATGGGGCACAATCTCTGGGAAACCTAAAGTTAAACCTCAAAGAAATTGGCTGCGACTTTTACACGGCAAGTACGCATAAATGGTTGATGGGCCCCATGGAAAATGGAATTCTATACGTACGTACCAATCCAAAGCTCATGCTATGGCCGGATTCCATTGCTGCAGGCTGGGATGCAGAAAAACTGAGCGTAGATAAAAAATACTGCGTACTAGGCCAAAGAAATGATCCCTCTACTGCAGCTATCAGTGATATACTTACATTTCATGAACAGATTGGAAAGCAGCACATTGAAGATAGGATTCAGCAGCTTAGCACTAGGTTAAGAAAGGCTCTCAGCGAAAGAATTCCTCAGATCCAATTTACTACACCTGAGGATACCTCCTTCACGGGAGGAGTACTGATATTTAATATACCTGGACAGGATTTTCGTCAGATTTTTCAGACCCTTTATGAGGACTTTCACATTGCATGTGCTCCTATGGAGGGGATTAGACTTTCCCCTACCATAGTGAGTACCTTGGAAGATATGGATCGCTTGGCCGAAGCTGTACAACAAGCAACTGCCTAGTTCTCCTTCTTCAATTTGATTACCTTGTCCTTTCCCTTTGCTTTCTGCATGGGGTTAGGCTCATCTTTGATATTGTGCTTTTTAAATACCTGGAAGCGGCTGGGTAATTCCTTTACAGGCCAATTGTTGTTACTTTCATCGATATCTGCTGTTTCTCTGTAAGGGTCTATAACGATGCCTGTTACCTCTTTGTCTTTGACAAAGACTTTGGTGAATTTACCTTCATTTTTCCTCCAGATCTCCACAGGGACGGTTTCCACCTCCTTTGTCCCATCGGCAAAGGTCCATTCAATAATCACGGGCATTACTAGCCCTCCTTTGTTACTAAAGAATAGCTGATAATAGTTGTTCTTTCCGAATCGTTCTTCTTTTTCTTCCTGTGTGAAAGTCTCATCAAAATAAATGTAGGTAGTCTCCTGTATAGAGTCTTCCGTTTCCCAGGGCTTATAGGTAGTATAAAAGTCTCTTAAATTAGGATCTTCTTCCACCGCAAATTTCATCCCTTGTTCTCGGTTTCTGATATCTGATATGGGTTCGAAAGGCTTTTCCACCTTTGTTCTATTTACATATTCCTGCCGGGTAGGATCGTTCTCTAAATCTACTTTATACCATTTTATACTATCTAGCGAGACATCGACTGCATCAATTCCGTAGAACCATCCCCGCCAAAACCAATCCAGGTCCACTGCGCTTGCATCTTCAAGTGTACGGAAGAAGTCTGCAGGCGTAGGATGCTTAAAGGCCCACCTCCTGCAATATTCTTTAAAGGCATAATCAAATAGCTCCCGCCCCATGATGGTTTCTCGAAGGATATTCAGGGCAGCAGCTGGTTTTCCATAAGCGTTAGCCCCAAACTGTATAATGTTCTCGCTGTTGGTCATGATAGGTTCCAAAAGGTCCTTATCCGCTGCCATGTAATCAGCAATCTTATGTGCAGGCCCCCTACGAGAATCATAGTTGTTGTCAAATTCAGATTGCGACAAGAATTGGACGAAGGAGTTGATACCTTCATCAAACCAGGACCACTGCCGTTCGTCGCTATTGATGATCATCGGGAAGTAATTGTGTCCTACCTCGTGGATAATGACAGAGATAGCCCCTTTCTTGTTCCGCTCCGTATAGGTACCATCTTCCTCTGCGCGTCCATAATTAAAGCAAATCATGGGATACTCCATCCCATTTGCAGCCTCTACCGAAATAGCTACTGGGTAAGGATAGGGGATAGAAAAACCTGAATAGGTTTTTAGGGTATGCGCTACTGCTTTTGTAGAGTATCTACTGTAAATCGGATAAGACTCTTTGGGAAAATAGCTCATACACATGACTCTTTTCCCAGTTTCAGTAATGTGGGGCATGGCATCCCAAACAAATTTCCGACTGGCGGTCCAGGCAAAGTCGCGAACATTATCTGCCTTGAAGATCCAAGTTTTTGTAGTGGAAGAAGGTTTGGATTCTTCGTTATCTGTTGCCTCCTTCAGCGTAATGATTTCTACAGGTTCCTCAACCGTTTTTGCTTGCTCATAACGCGCTAATTGGGTGGGGGTCAAAACGGAAGGATAATTCAGGCATTCGCCAGTTGAACCCACCACATAGTCGTCGGGAACCGTCATTTTCACCACATAGTTCCCAAAGGTAAGGGCGAATTCCCCTCGTCCAGTGAATTGCTTGTTCTGCCATCCGGTAGCGTCGTTGTACATACACATACGGGGAAACCACTGCGTTATAGTAAATAGGTAATTATCATTGTCCTCAAAGTATTCGTACCCTCCTCTTCCTCCATCAGGGCCGTCTACGCGGTCTATTATGTAGTAATACCAATCGATGGAAAAGGTGAATTGTTCTCCCGATTTTAGGGGCGCAGGCAAATCCACCCGCATCATTGTGTGGTTGATTGTATAAGGGAGATTATGTCCAGCTTCATCTTTAACAGACTGAATTTTATGTCCGTATTTTTCTAGCAATTTCACCTTTTCAAGCTGTTCTAGTTGCGCTTCACTCATGTAAGGACCGATACTACTGGGGTCAAAATACTGATTAGGACTCGTAGGTGCATGCTGATTCTCGTCCAACTGTAGCCAAAGATAAGTGAGCGTATGTGGGGAGTTGTTGTGGTAGGTAATTGTTTCTGAACCCGATAACTTGAGTTCTTTAGGGTCTAGGGTACATTCGATGTCGTAATCTGCTTGCTGCTGCCAATATTCAGGTCCAGGTGAACCGTCCATGCTTCGATAGGCATTCGGACTGGGCAACAGAGAGCCTAATTGCTCAAATTTGTTCCCATGATTTGACGTATTCTGTGAAAATGTGGCTAAGGGAAGTACTATACACAATCCCAAGCAAATAGATTTAATCCTACTTATCTGATTCATTTGCAACAATTTGTTTGGATTTTGTTGAAAGAAATCGAAATATCGCTAAAAAGAAAGGGAATTGAAAACCCAAAATTGGGAATTGCTTCAGGAAATATACCCCATCCTACTGAGTTGCATTCTCTCATTGTACCTAGAGATAACCAAGTATAAGGTCAAGCTAATTTTCATGCGATTATTTTGCATATTTAGCCTCTTCTTGAGGGAATCCCTTACAATTTATGAGTTTACGCGTATAAAATGGCCAAATCTATTCAAGGCATACATCATATTACCGCATTGGCGAGCGATGCTTCAAAAAATATAGAATTTTATGTGGGTATCCTCGGTCTGCGCTTGGTTAAAGTCACCGTAAATCCAGATGATCCTTCTGCCTATCACCTTTTTTATGGCAATGAAACCGGAAGGCCTGGAACGATTCTTAGCTTTTTTTGTTATCCCCATCTTCACGTCGGCCAGTTAGGAAAAGATCAGGTGCATTGTGTAGCCTTATCTATACCTAAAGGTTCTCCGTCTTTTTGGAAAAAGCGGTTAAAAAATTTTGGGATATCCTATACCCAAGAAGAAAATCCTCTAGGAGAATCGCTGCTCCAGCTTCAAGATCCAGATGGACTTTCCATCGCTTTGATAGTAGATGAAAATGATTTTAGACCAGGAAACCCTTCTGGAATGATCAAAGAGGAAAAAAGCATTCGAGGGATTCACCACTTGAAATTGTGTGTTGAAGGATATGATGACCTGGACCAATCGCTAAAGGATTACCTCGATCACAAAATGGTTCAAGAGACAACAAATTATATAAGACTCTCAGCGTCAGGTAAACCGGGAGACTTTCTAGATATAACCTGTAAACCCTATTTATTACCGGGTAAGATAGGCTTGGGTGCCGTACATCACGTTTCATTAAAAACCCCCAATACTTCTCAGTTAAAAAACCTTAGAAAGTCACTGGTGAAAGCTGGCTTCAACACAAGTTTACTTCTGGACCGAAGGTATTACCATGCTTTTTACTTCCGGGAAATGGGGGGAATTTTGTTCGAAATCGCGACACAAGCCCCAGGCTTTTCGGTAGATGAATCTCTAGAAGACTTAGGAAAAACCCTAAAGCTCCCTGCAGGAATGGAAACCCGCCGAAAAGCCATTGAAAAGGCATTGCCAAAATTAATTGTCGATTTGGAGAGGTTTGAGGTTTGAG
>JBCCTX010000396.1:0-6335 GCA_039197765.1 Bacteroidota bacterium | reverse complement strand
TTCTAGCTGTTTGAGGTACTTTCTAAGCTGGGTTTCGTTGGGGCTTAGCCTCTGGATTTGACGGTATATCCGGTTAAGTAGCTCCCAGGATTTCTCTTTTTCGAAAGCTGCTAAAACCGATAACAAAACCGCTTCAGGTACCTCGGTTTCTAAAAGCTTCTCAGAATCCAAGGAAGAAATATTGACTAGCTCGTAACCCCGAAATATCTCCTCCTCAGCCAATTGGGTTTTCATCCTTGAGGGCTTTTCTCCTAGGTATACGACAAACTGGCGGACGGGGATGCGAAATTTCCGGGATAAGATGGCTTCGTATTCTTTCATCCGATGTAGCATCCCCATATCATCGGAGCTTTGGAATTCGAGGTGGAGGATAAAACGGTCTTCATCAGGGGTCTCTATAACACGAATAAAATCGGGCTCACGTTCCAAGGTAGTTTGGAGCTTCTCAGCTAATTTTTCGCTTTTCTGGACCCGGATACCCAATAGCAATTCGCTTAGGGGTAGCAATACGGCTTCCAGGTTTTCTTTAATGACCTTGTCATAGCTCTTTGCGGGTGTTTTCTCTTCTTTTGCCAATTTTATTGGAATTATTTCCAATAAATTTAGACAAAAATCATCTTATTACAAATAAAAATAGCTTTATGAAATAGAATTTAGCCTTTAACAGATAGGTCTTTTGCGGTAATCCCTTCAACCGCTAGCCCCAACTTATTTCGTGGTTTGACTCTTAGCCCCATACACTCCCTAAAGCCACAACCCTGAACTCAGAACGCTTCAGAAGTCTTACTACAAATAGTCATAACTCCTACAATTTCCTTAATGTAACTCCTCTTATCACTTCCTTTGGGGATCTTTACAAGATTTCAACTACTTTTTCAGTATCTTTTAAAAAGTTTATTACCTCCATTTCTCCCCACCCTATGTTGATCCAGCTAGGCAGTCTCGTTTTGGTTTTACTTCTGCTAATCCTTTCTATTTCCATTTGGAAATTGCATCCTTTCGTTGCGTTACTACTAGCATCGATCTTACTGGGCGTATTCTTGGGCTTTGGGGGAGCAAAGACCCTTGAGGCGGTGGTTGTAGGCTTTAGCAACACCCTAAAGTGGATTGCCCTGGTGGTGATTATGGGGGCCTTTATTGGGGAGGTTCTACGGGAAACGGGAGGCGCACAACGGATTTCCCATGCCATTACCCGCCAGGTAGGAGAAAAAGGGCTTCCGGCTGCTATGGGGGTAACGGGCTATGTGATCTCTATTCCTGTATTCGTAGATGTAGCCTACATCGTGCTGCAACCCATAACCGAAGCTTTGGCAGGGAAAACGGGTAAACCCATTTTGGTATTAGGCCTTTCGCTGGCTGCGGGCTTAACTGTCTCTCATACCCTTATCCCTCCTACCCCCGGTCCGCTGGCCCTCGCCTCGTATTTGGGAGCAGATTTGGGTCGAATGATCTGGGTCAATGGAATCGTAGGACTATTTGCCGTGGCAGGTGGGGTGCTTTGGGCTTCTACCTACTGTAAAAGGTTTCGTATTCCCTACGATAGGATGCTAGCCACTCGGGAAGGAACTCTTTCTGAATCTTCTTCTAAGGAGGGCAGGGCGGCACTTTGGGGAGACTTGCTCCCGATTGGGGTCCCCATCCTACTTATGGGAATGGGCGCCTTCCTCTCCTTCGAGGGGGGAAGTACCCTGGATGCCCTAGTGAGCTTCGTGAGTATCCCGGTTGTGGCAGTAATGATCGGCGCAGGCATCGCATGGCTCTTATATGCCCAACGGAAGGCTGCTAGCTCTGTCAGCGAGCTGGTAGATGCTGCAATTGTCAAATCGGCCTTGGTGCTCATGATTACAGGGGCAGGGGGCGCTTTTGGGTACCTCATTCGGGAAAGTGGAATTCAAAATTCTTTGTCCGAATTTTTCCTGACCCTCCCCTATTTGGGATTTATTCTCCCCTTTCTGTTAGCAGCAGTTCTTACTTCTGCAACGGGCTCTATTACTGTATCGCTCATTGGAACAGGCTCTATCCTAGGGCCAATGGTAGGTAGTTTGGGCTTTTCACCCGAACTACTAGCGGCCTTGATTGGAAGCGGGGCTTTTTGCGTATTTCACGCCAATTCGAGTTTTTTTTGGTTGCTGAATCGACTCCATGAAGTCCCTGTTCCGATTCTCTATCGGACGTATACCTTGCAGTCCTTGGTTATGGGTTTGTCAGGTTTGGTAGGAGTGTTGGTTTTGATGAGTTTGGGGTTAAGGTAATGGGTATCATAAGCCCATTTTTTCTACTTATCTTCTGGTAAATTCCGACAAAAATAAATTCTGCAGATTTCCTCCTGTTGTTAAAATCTCCTAGGCCTAAAAACCCTTGGGTTACCATTGTCTAATACTACCTAAGCTGGTATAAGATTTCCTTAAAATTGAATCACATATTTACCTGCTTCCAAAAGTAAGTCTTGGCTTTTTTTCACCACTTCGGAAAGAACTTTACTGTTGACCTGAATGTTTGAGGGTTTGTCTGATTGAAGGCTTACCAAATCTACTGCTACGCTCATCCCTTGGGGGATTTCTAGCGACAATTCCCTTTCAGATTCGGAAATCTGTTGCCATTTTACGTACAGGGTGCCGTGGGGAGAAGGAACTTGGCCTTCTATATGGCTAAGGTGGGTATTGGGGCGATAGACTGCTACTTGTTTCATGCCGGGTTGGGTCGGTTTGACTCCGAGGAGAAACTCTCCAAAAAGTGCAGGGGGAAAGCAACTTTCCGTTTGGGCATCACTCCTGCTGTGAGGTTTGACTGATCCGCTCCTCCCTGTCTTATCCAGCCACCATTCTTCAAAGAGGGTTTGGTTTGTTTCTGGTTCAAGCATTTTGTCAAATCGCCTGCGAAAGAGGGAAAGGGATTCATCGATATAGCCATAAGTACACAGTCCTTTATGCAAAAAATAAGACATAGCAGGTGTGACCATGACCATTCCCGAGGCCCGATTTACGTAGTTCAGCTCATCCTGAGCCAATAGCTGTGCGGCAACTGCCTGAGCTTGTTTCGGAGTTGCTATACCCAAAGCCAAGGCCATGGCATTGGCGTGTTCGCCTGCTTGGGGACTACGTGCCCCATCAATGAGCGCATCTACAAATAATTGCTTTTCTTCATCCCAGAAATATTCACGGATAGATTTTCGGAGTACATCCGCACGGTGGGTACAGGTATCGCTTCCTGATTCTCCCATCCAGTTCAGGACCTCAGCGAAATCCTCAAGCGCACCCAGGTAGTGCCCATTGAGATTGAGGTTGGCCCCGCGCCGATCGATCACCGCGTGATCCAACCAGTAGGGATAAGGGGGATTATCTATTAGTCCGAGTTCGTTGGTAAAGCTATGCAGCAAAGCCATTAGTTTTCGAGCAGCTGGGAGTAATTGCCGTACTGTCATTTCATCCCCAGCATACAAAAGATATTCGCGTAAACTCCTTATCCATAGGCAGTTGGAATCCAAGATGATCATAAAGTCGTCTTTGGCTAAAGGAGCATACGCAGGCATCATGCCATTGGCTTCTTGTTCTTGAGCAACTTGTACAAGGTATCGACGCTGAAGGTGGGTATCTCCAAAAATCCAGTTATTGCCCATGGCTCCATAGTATCCGGTCTGTGCATACTGCCGTCGTTCGCGGTAATTGTCTGTGTAACCATCTGTGGTACAAGCCTCAAGGGTCTTGGAAGTAGCGTTCATATATAATTGAACCCACGGTGCATCCTCAGAGTGCATATCGCCTTTCCGCACAAATGGATAGGATATAGCCCGTATTGCTACCTTATGCAGTTTCACTTCAGATGGGCTGTCTATCACTAATGCTAGATAGCGCGTGGGCTTCCAATAGGTAGCTTCCCATTTATCTCTTGCTCCGGATAAAGTGAGGTGGTCTTTAAAGGTTGAAAATATCACCTTATGGTTGAATTGCTCCCTGACGATAAAGGGAGCAGAGCGAACTTCAACCGTTGTTCCTTTAGCTCCTTCAATTTCTAATTGGGTGGTTCCATTGTACAGGCGCCCAAAATCGAATAGCAAGAATTGGCATTTACTTGAATCTGTACCTGGAATACTGAGGGTCTCACCATTTGTCTGGAAGCTTTTAAAAGTAGCTAGCCTTATGGCATCTATCTCTCCTGTAAGTGGAATGGGGAGTTGGGAATCTAGTTGTTGTTTGGGAAGGCTTTTCGCTTCTATAAGGTTGTTCACCGGTTTTTCCGTTTCAATTACATATGGTACATCCCTAGGTACCAAACTTGTCCAGGGAGGGGTTAAAGCATATGCCTGAGCATTCTTTTGTACGGAAGGCCAGCCAACACGCCTGGATAAAGGTCTAGCATTCGCCCAATCGGCATCCTCATATGCTGATGTATTCCAGTGTTTCAATTGCTTGCCCAAATCTACGCTGTCGGATACGACCAATTGGAATCGGCTGATTGTGGGTGAGGCATTACTCCAGGAGGGATCGGGGCTTACCTTCCAGTTTGCATCTGTGTACACGGATTTGCTCCCATTACTTCCCGTAGTTAGGTCCAACTGAGCCAATAAGCCCGCCCGCCCGTCAAAGTGATAGGAGTACTTCCCTCGCTGATAATGCACCCGTATGGCTAGGGTGTTTTTACCCACCTGTAAGAGCCGTTCAATTTCCCATATATCAAAAGATTGATGGTGTGGAGCACATCGGGAAGGACCCTGTGCAATGTATTGCCCGTTTACATACAATTGGTAGTGTGAACTGGCTGAAATGCGCAATTGTGCTTTTTGTGTGCTGTAAAGCTCTTTTGAAGTTAATTCAAAAGCGCGGCGTGCTAGCAAGACATCCGATTCATTTTCCTCTTCCAACCAAATCCATTGAGCCTTCCAATCAAAAGATTGTTGTAGTAAGGCTTCAGGGGTAAACCAGATCCCTTGGACGGACTCATTTCCCTGAGCCCAAGTACTCGAAATGAAAACTCCCACTACAAAGCCTATACCTATCAATTGCTTCATCTTGAGGGGACTTTTACAAACCGCAGTAAGTTGGCTAGGATTTTATCGGCGACAGGATCCGAACCTAGATGGGGTAATAGTTCCAATTGAGATACGATGATGGTCCCTTCTCCCATAGAAAATATAGCAAGATCCGAACCCCACCATGCAGAACCTGGACCTGAATAATGAAATTTGTGATCGCGAGAAAACCATTCGAAGCCCATGGATCCCACTACGGTTTCTACCGCTTGGGAGGATTCTATTGCTAAGCCTCTTAGGGTCTTCCTAGCCCATACATTTTCATAGATCTCTCGCATAGGTCCTTGGGAAGGCAAGCCATTAAATACCGGATGTTTGTGAACCAGGTGGGGAATGCAGGTCCAAAGGCCTACTGCAGGGTGTGGGTCTGCTGTAAACGGGAAAATGCTATTTTCCTGCTCGATGATTTGGTTAGCCCCTTCTATATAGACTGCGGTTCCCCCCTTGCGAACAAATTCAAAAAGCTGGGGAAAATCGCTCTTGTCTTTAGGTCCATCTCCCAACGTTCCCGTTACCAGAACCGGAGTGGAATTGGAGGTAGATTTTGTAAAAGTAGAAACGGAAATGCTCTGGTCTTCCAGATAAGTTTTTAACCTCTTTTTGGGCCCAAGGAGTGCAATCTCCATAGAAGGAAATTCTAGGCTTTCTTCTGTAAAAACATCCATAGGATAGGTATTCTGTGTAATAATCTGCCCTCTCTGCCCAAGCATCTTTATATGAGTGGTATAGGTTCCATTCCACGTATTTGTCTCTAAAACATCTTTATACAACTCGGAAACCCCTGAGATCCAGTTGACTTTCTGAGTATTTTGATACACGACTTCGCCTTTGCTATTCTGTATCTCAATCTGTAGTTCAGCGGGTATAGCTTCTAGGTCGTTGATTCCTAAAATCTCTAGATTTCCCCCTTCCTGAGCGTAAATATTGCGTGGATGCGTCCGGATTGAAACAATCCGAGGTTGGTTAGCGGCTTTCGTTCCTTCATAGGCATAGGTCTTAGGGCTTCGCCACAGGTCGATCAGTCCTGCTCCCATTCTCCAGTCCCCTGCAGCCAAGGCATGGATACAATAACCATCCACCTCTGGGTTTGCCCGTACCGCTTCAATCATCCGTTTATTTGAGGCTCCATGAATCTGTTGCTGATCCAGGTAATATTGCTGCATATCAGGATAAAGTTTTGCAAAACCACTTTGAGCAAGGATCTTTTTTTGTCCTGCGTGTAGTTTCTGGTGATACCTATAAGCAGGGGTAAGAGGATTTCCCTCCTTTTCAAACCATTCGAGGTTTCGGGTCATATCAGGAAGGCTTC
>JBCCTX010000395.1:0-6422 GCA_039197765.1 Bacteroidota bacterium | reverse complement strand
TTGCTCTGGATGGTTCTACAAGCCATATTGAGTAATCAAGGCTTTTACAGTGAGTCCCTGGACGCAGTTCCCCCTAGATTTCCACTCGTTTTAGGTCCTCCCCTGCTCGTAATTATAGGTGTATTTTTCACCAAATCTGGCCAGAACTTCCTCAACAGCTTATCACTTTCTACCCTGACCTACCTCCATACGATACGCATTCCTGTCGAGCTAATCTTGTTTGCGTTGTTTACCTACAAAGCCATCCCAGAACTCATGACCTTCGAAGGGAGAAATTGGGATATCCTTGCAGGTATCACAGCTCCGTTAGTCGCCTACTGGGGTATCCAAAAGGGAAAGATGGGTCGAACAGCTTTATTGCTCTGGAATATTCTTTGCCTCGGCTTGTTATTCAACATTATCTTTCACGCCATTTTATCCATCCCCTTCCCCTTTCAGCAGTTTGCCTTCGATCAGCCCAACTTAGCTGTTTTGCACTTCCCCTACGTTTGGCTGCCGGGAGTGATTGTCCCTATTGTCTTGTTTTCACATTTTGCTTCTATCCGCCATCTAGTTATAAAGGTGTAAGAGGCACTTAACACATGAATCACCTTCTTCTACAATATTTTTGATCAGGTTTAAGGAATGGTCTGGATCTATTTGGGTTGTCAGCAACAATTCCCTTATCTTAATCCCCAAACCCTCCTCCCATGAAAAATACTTACCACTATTGTTTTTTAGTAGTCTGTCTACTTTTGTCAAGTACCGCTTCCACTTTTTCCCAGGAATCGACAAACGAACCCGACCTCAGCGAATCCTTCCGCCTCATAGATACTTGGTTGAAAGTCCAATACCAATACGACCAGCTTCCAGGGATATCAGTGGCTATTGTCAAAGACCAGGAGGTCCTGTTTAGCAAAGGCTATGGGTGGGCGGATACCGAGCAGAAGGTTCCTGCTACTTCAGAGACCTTGTATAGCATCTGCTCTATTTCTAAGCTATTTACAGCGGTAGCTGTGATGAAACTGCGCGATGAAGGAAAGTTGAGTTTGGAAGACACAATAGAAGACCTACTCCCCTGGTATGACCTGGAACAAGCCCATGAAAATAGCGGTCCGATTACCGTTCGCTCCCTCTTGACGCACTCAAGTGGCTTGCCTAGGGAATCCGCTCATCCCTACTGGACAGGTCCAGATTTCCCCTTCCCCAATCAAACCGAAGTGCGTAGAGGCCTCAGAACCCAAGAAACCCTATATCCTGCTTCCACCTATTTTCAATACAGCAATTTGGGACTCACCCTTTTGGGGGAAATTGTATCAGAGGTAGCTGATATGCCTTATGACGAATTTGTAGAGCAAAACATCCTCCGACCGCTGGAACTCAAAGACACCTATACTGAACTCCCAGAAGATCTTTGGGGAAATAAATTGGCTACAGGTTATGGAGCCCAAAAAAGAGACGGAAGTCGAGACAAGCAGAAGCGCTTTGAAGCAGCAGGAATAACTGCAGCAGCCGGATACTCTTCTTCTGTCGAAGACCTGGGAAAATTTGCCTCCTGGCAATTCCGTCTGCTAGAAGCAGGAGGGGAAGAAATTTTGAAAGCGCCAACGCTCCGCGAAATGCAACGGGTTCATTGGATGAATCCCGATTGGACTACTTCCTGGGGATTGGGATTCTCCGTATATGAAGTCGATGGAAAAACCATGGTAGGGCATGGTGGCTCATGCCCCGGCTACAGGAGTACCTTGGTCCTAGACCCTTCCTCCCAATACGCATTTATCGTCATGATCAACGCCTCTGGCGAGAATCCCTCTACCTATGCCCGGGCTATGCGCAGTATTGTTATGGAAGGGCTCAAAGGAAAACAAAAGGAGGTTCCTGAAGATGGACCGGACTTAGAGGCCTATGCAGGTACCTATGATCTGCAGCCTTGGTGGGGAGAGGAAGTTATTCTACCCTGGAAAGGGCAACTGGTCACGTTCGGAATTCCTTCTGAAAATCCTGCGAAGGGATTTACCAAGCTAAAGCATATCGAAGGAAATAGATTCCGTAAGGTACGGAAGGATGGAACCCTAGGAGAAGCCTGGGAATTTAAGGTAGATGATCGAGGGAAGGTGCATAGCTATCTGCAACACAGCAATGTTACCAAGAAGCTGGAATAGGGTTTGGTTGATAGTCTATATCCGGAATCAGGTGGACTTAGCACTAGCTCTCTACTTTATTGCTTAGGTCTAGAATTCATTACTGTGGACCATGGCCTATTATACTAAAGACGCTAGATCATTCAACCACTATTTGCCCTGTCCCATACCCAAAAGTCCCATCAGGAGTCACCCCTTCTACGATGATTCGATAGGTTCCAGGTACGTCACCTGTAAAGAATTCTACTGCCCCCTGTCCTTCATTATCCGTTTGTACAAAGGGCTCCCAAAGGAGCGTGCTCCGTAGGTCTGGGAGGTTTTGATCAGTAGTAGGCTCTGCATAATTGGGACGATAAAACTGGCGTTGTAGGGAAAATCCAGGTAGTTCCGGCCGAAAGGTCCCTTCGCTCTCCGTGGGCTCTCTCTCAAAGGGATCGCCTCCTTGCTTTGTATAGATAGCGATTACTCCGTTTCCGCCATTCTCTCCAAAAATAGCCGTTTGGGGTCCTTTAATAATATCGACGTAATCAATCAAAGGCATGGGTAAAGCTTCTACATAGTTTACATCACTGGCAAACCCATCCACCAAGAATAACGGTTCGTTACTCAATACCAAGGAACTCCCCCCACGCATATTGATTGAATAGCTCCCAGGGTAGCCCGAAATACTCAGACCAGGAACCCTGCCTTTCAGTGCCTCCAAGACATTCTGTCGATACTGCTGCTTACTCATATCCAGCGTCATACTAGGTTCCCTATACAGTTTTGAACCCTGCTTCTGGGCAAATTCGGAGCGTTTTCGTTGGGTAATTTCTACCTCCTCCAATTCGTACTGGGCCGTACCTGCCAACACTTCTAGGTTGGCCCGAGCCTGGACATTTCTCTGGATATACTCCATATTGGAAAAGGGATCATAGGAATAATCAACTGCCACAGGAGCATCCCCATATACTTTTTCATCCAGTTCAAACCTTGCCGGCCGAGACTTGTTATTTTTGGTTCGAGCCTGAAGCATCAAGCGTGTCGTATCCGAGTATTCCAATCCTGGAAAGATAAAACGGCCCTCCGCATCTGATTGCGTCTCGCGTAGCTGGAACATATTATCCATCATCAGGGTAACCTTTGAATCTTCAAGGGCTTTATTTTTACTTCGCATAACCTTTCCACTTATCACCAGCCCCTGCTCAATGAGAAATTCTGGCGGCGTAGTGGGAGGCTCTCGCAGTTCTTCCCATGAAATCTTTCTCCACAGATGTGTAAGCATGACTAGATCTATATACTTTTTAGTCCCTTCCTCATAAAAATACTCCCAGGGAGCCTCTATTCGACCCTTGGCTTCTGAAGCTAACAACATCTGGCTTTTCAAGGATGTGCGGAAGGGATAGGATTCCCAAATTCCATTTTCCTCCACCACCGATACCGCAAGCTGAGCAGGGGTTTTTGCACCCATCTGAGTCTGGGTGGTAAAATCTAATCCTACCAAGTTGCGCTTCCCCAGGGTAGACTCACTTGTCTCGACTGATATGTCCAATTGATCGTTTTTATCAACCCAAACCATCCGCTCACATTGAGGTACTCCCGATTCATCTAGCAAAGTCAATTGAAGGACACCTGTTGGAAAGGAGCTATTGGGAATACTCAGTTCGGCTGTCCCATCTTCCAGCCGAGTACGTAAAAAAAGGCTGAGATTATGCCGCGATATTCCCACGAGCTGTATTTGGCTACCAGGAGAGATACCAGTAGAATGGATTCGTACTTGGGTAACAAAGGGAGAGGGAGATACCGAGAGTATATAGCCTTGTGTCTCGACCTCAGGAAGGGGATAGCGATAAGTGCTTCCTTGCCAAGAAACCTCAGCTTGATAAGATTTTGAGGCTTCTGGAGTAAAAAGGATGCTTCCCATTCCCCGATGTTGGCTAGTAAACTCCTGTACTAGGTTTCCCCCATTATCTAAAATTCTCCCTTGTAAATCTACCCCTAGACCATCTGACCCTAAGGCTTTAAAAGCCATTCTATTTTCATGTCCAGCGAGCAAGGCCCCACTTTCCGGTAGAAATTGCAGATCTGGCTTTTCCCCTTCTGGCAATTCAGCCATGCGCTCTTTATTAGGATCTATGAGGTGAATTTCTTGCAGAAAAGCCGTTTGAGAATTTTGCATCCAAGAGGTATATGTTTTAAGCCGATAGATACCCCCTGTCAATTTCTGACTCAGGGACACATCTCCCGTTCCCACTCCATTTTTGAGTTGTATAGTTTTTCGGGATAGGAGAGAATCCTCTGGGCTCCAACACTCTACATAGGCAACTGTACTCAAATAGGAAGGATATAGGTCTTGCCCCTCTACCAGATATACTTTAAACCAAATGGTTTCCCCTGGTACATACTGACTTTTATCAAGTTGAAGGTAGATATTTTCCATCGGACGTTGGACCCAGAGGGAATCTAAGGCGTCTTGAATAGGGTTAGTCTTTTGCGTCTGGGCCCAAGCTAAAGAGTATAAGGCCTGTAATAGGAGCATTCCCCAAAATAGGATCAATCGGTACGAAATTTTCATGAATGGAATAATAGGTTTGTCTTTGGAAAATTGGTGTTAAAATCCCCAAAAAAATTGGCCAAGCGCAAAGTATGAAAAAGTTAGGGGGACCCCTAACCCAGTCTTACCTAGCCGGACTTTTTCCCAAAATGTTAACCCTACTAGTTTTACCTAACCTCTATCCAGGATTCCGCATACCCCAATCGTCCATCTGCGGTCATTCCTTCGACGACAATTCTATATTTCCCTGGAACGTCTCCCGTATAAAATTCTAGATTTACATGCCCTGTGATATCTGTTTCTACAAAGGGCTCCCACAGTAAGGTATTTCTGAGATCGGGTAGTTTCCGCACTTCTTCCAGCTCATACTTGGGTTGATAGAAAGTCCGAGGAACGGAGAACCCGGGCAGTTGAGTTCTGACGATTCCCTTTTGCTGGTCCTTTCCTGGAGGGACGTAATCTACTCCGTCCTTTGTGAAGATAGATACCAAGCCTAAATTTCCTCGCTTGCCCAATAAGCCAGCTCGTTCATGGAATACCAAATCGATAAAATCCACGCGTTCTACGGGAAACATCTCAACGTTGTGAATCTCAGTTTGAATACCATCAATAAAAAAGGTAGGCTCTCTGGGAAAAATCTCATCCATAATAGGATCAGGTCGCTGTGTCCCTCCTAGCGGATTATCAGCTAAGACGGGTTGAAAAGAATAGTTCCCAGGGGTTCCTATAATATTTACTCCAGGATAATTTGCTCGCAGTACTTCTATGATATTGGGCTTATTTTCCATAAGCGCCTGGTTCAGGGTGCGGTCTGCTCGTGCATACATTCTTTTGAAATCGTACTTTTCCTCCTTGTATTCCCTTCTCCCTGTAATCTCAACTGCCTCTAACTCATAGGAGGCTTCCCCATTTAATAATCGCTCATTTTCGATAAAGGTCTGTGTTTGCTGGATATAGGCGAAGTTTTCTGGGGTTGGGAGTTCTACTTTATCCCTCAGGCTAAAGAGAGGTTTATCAATAAGACTGGGGTCTTTCAATTGAAACTGGGCAGGGCGCTGTTTATCCTTATCATTTTTGATTTGAAGGAGAACCAAGCTGGTATCTGCATAGTCCAAGCCTTCAAAGACAAAGTTTCCTTCAGCATCTGTCTGTGTCTCATGTATATTGAACATATTGTCGATGATGAGAATAACAGATGAATTTCCATAAGGCTTGTTTTTACCTCTCAGGGACTTACCTTCTATGAAAAGGCTCCGTTCCACCAGGAATTCTGGCGGAGAATCATTCGGCTGTGAAAGCTGTTCCCACTCAATCTTTCGCCAGAAATGGGTGAGCATTACCCAGTCTATCTTTTCTCGATTGAAGGGCTCTCCATGAAGGTAAAGCCAAGGAGCTTCTACAGTCCCCTTTGCTTCAGAAGCCAATAGCATATAGCTCGGAAGGGACTTACGCCAAAGTAGGTTTTCTCTCCACGCATTTTGAGCAGTAATCGATACGGACATATTCGCGGCTTCGGGAAGTCCCCCTATTTCAGCGGTTTCTACTGAAATAGATACCAATTCCCGCTTTCCCACCGACTGACTGGGTGCTTCTATACCAATTGCCAGTTGATCTTGTTTGTCTATCCAGAGCATGCGCTCACAAACCGGTTTGTGAGCGCCTTCCAGTACGGTGAGTTGAAGTATCCCGGTAGGGAAGGTACTATTAGGGATATCCAGGGAATTGCTTCCGGGTTTCAATTGCATCTTGAGAAAAAAGCAGAGCTCCCC
>JBCCTX010000394.1:0-6557 GCA_039197765.1 Bacteroidota bacterium | reverse complement strand
TAATGATTTTTTTGGAATCTATTCCGCTCGCTTTAGTCTAACAGCTGGAGCTGGAGCAGGCTCTGGTAGCATTGGCCTTCCCGTCGAATGGCGGAGCTTCGAGACAAGTATAGAAGGTCAATCCGTCCTCCTTACCTGGTCGACCTCTTTAGAGCTGAATAACCAAGGTTTTTACGTCGAGCGAAGTACAGATGCAGAAACCTGGGAAAGTATAGGCTTTGTGGAAGGAGCAGGGAATAGTCAGGAGGTACAGGAGTATTCCTTCGTAGATGATTTCCCCAATATTGGCTACAATTACTACAGGTTGCAGCAAGTCGATTTTAATGGTGACAATGACTATTCTGTTATCCGTGAAATCGTCTTAGACCCAGGTACTTTTACCGATGCACTAAATGTTTTCCCGAATCCTGTACAAGATATACTCAATATCACTCCAATTATAGGGATACTACATATTCGAGATCTCTCCGGTAGGGTTGTATACGAATCCACCCTCAATGGAGCGCGGACGGAAATCTCAATGGGTGCCTATCCCAGTGGAATCTATTTGATTGAAATTCAGCCCTACAACCAATCCAGGAAGGTATTTCGTGTAGTTCACTAATTTGTGGGAAATTTTTTTCTACTTCTATTACACAATTCCGGGCAAAATCCGTTATTTTGATACCTTCATCAAGTAATTCTTGATGGCTTGGGTTATCCCCGTTTGTCTTAAGGTTTTAAGGAATATATCAGCTGGTTTAAGCGATCCTTCTCGCCTTTGTGAAAACGGAGATCCTGGTTGTGTTCTCATATCTGTGCGCACAGCACGAATAAATCTACTTATGAATTTCATCGTATCCTCCACCGCTTTATACAAGCAACTGAGCAAAATCTCAGGGGCAATCCCTACGAGATCCGTTCTCCCAATCATCGAAAACTTTCTGTTTGAGATTGATAAAGAACACCTGACTATTTCTACCACAAACCTGGAAATTTCTATGCAGACTAAAATGTCGGTAGAGTCCAGAGGGGATGCGATTAAAATAGCTATCCCAGCGCGTATCTTACTGGAGATACTGAAGGCACTTCCCGAGCAACCCATCACCTTCATAATAGATGAAAAGACATTCGGGATTGAAATCAGCTCGGAAAACGGGAAATATAAAATAAGCGGTGAAAATGGGGAAGATTTCCCCCTTATATCGCGTCCAGAGGGAACGGACTCTATCCGGATGCCGTTGTATGTGCTACTTAAAGCTATTCAGAAAACCCTTTTTGCGGCCTCAACAGATGAAGATAAGGCCGCGCTTAATGGCATCTATTTCGACCTGGGAGGACATGGTGCAACTTTTGTAGCTACAGATGCCCATAGATTAGTGCGCTACCGCAGAGTGGATATCACGGTCGATAAGCCTACGGACTTTATCGTACCTCAAAAAGCATTGAATCTACTTAAAAGTTCCTTAGACCCTAATGATAATACGGATGTCGTCATTCACTACACAGATAACAATGCCTTCTTCCAAACGGAGAACCTATTAATGGTTTGTCGCTTGATCGACCAAAAGTATCCCGACTATGAAAACGTCATCCCAACTGACAATCCCAATAAGCTCTTTATTTCCAAACAAGAGTTATTAGGTACGCTCCGCAGGGTGAATATCTTTTCTAATAAAAGCACCCACCAAATTCGGTTCGCATTAAAGGGGAGTGAGTTGGAAATTTCTACGGAGGATCCAGACTTTTCCAATGAAGCCAAAGAGACCCTAAAGTGCCACTATGAAGGTTCTGATATTGAAATAGGCTTCAATGCTTCTCTCTTGATCGATGTCATCTCTAATTTGGAGACGGAAGAAGCTACAGTCGAGTTATCTCAACCCAATCGTGCAGGTATCATTCTACCCAATTTACAAGAAGAGGGCGAAAATATCCTCATGCTGATTATGCCCATTATGCTGAATTCCTATGTCCCAACATAGGAATTAGAAGCGAGAAGTCAGAGCAGAGATAGAGCTAATTGAAACTGCAAAACTGTGAAGCATATTTCATTTCCCAATCCATTTTGCTAACCCTACTTTAATCTTATAGATCCTGTCTTAAGAATTGACTCAGTCGTATTTTATCATAAACGGCTCGCGAATAGCGAAGGCTCCGGGAAACATTTTGTTCTTCTTCCACTCCCTTGCAGCTTGACTCGCTTCCTGAAAGCTGTTGTAAAATCCGACTAAAAGGAACTTTTCTGTAGGGATATCGGGATTTACCCAGAGCATAGTTCCTTTGGGAAAGCGCTCGGGATAATCGCGCATTTCCTCAAAACGCGCCAACTGCACCACAAATAAAGGGGTTGGAAGACCATTTCCGCGCACAGCAGGCGGCTCGCGGTCAGGAATCTGCTTCTGAAGGACATAAGTGTCTGAAGTATATGGTTTTCTGGATTCCGAGCGAACTTGTGCTACCGCTGTTTGGTAGCAGAACCCTAAAGTAAATAGGAACAGAAATAATACGCTAAATCTTTTCATGCCAACTATTTTGTGATTGTCTGCGTTATGATACTCATATATTTTGCAATATACGTGTATTTTTTAGCATAAGATACACAATTAGGATCTTTTCTTTCACGAATGAAAAATTTTATTTTCCCTCTACCTCAATCAAATTATCTTCTGGAATTCGATCAATCATTTTATTGTAGGGATCAATTCCTGCTTTCTCAGGAGTACCTGAAACTGTAAAGGTTAAGGTGTGTTCTCCTGGGCTTAGCCAATGCTTTTGTAGGTAGAGAGGTTCTTTTTGTGTGATGCCTCCTTCATTTTTGGAGTCCTTTGCGAAGATACCAATTTCGAGAAGATTAGGCTGCGTTCCCTCACCTGATTCCTTGCCTGAGCCATCGTAATATACTTTTCGAGTATCTACAGTGAGAGTTACCTCTGTTTCTGTTTCAGAAATGGGGGTAAGAACAGCCTTCTTCGCCTTATTCTCATACAGGGTAATTTTTTTGAAACTATCTTCGAGGTAATATTTCAGTGAGTCAGGGGTAGCGGCATCCATATATTGATACCAATCCCAAGTCGTAGCGAAGGGAGGCTCTTCCTTTAAGGCGAATTCATCTAGTAACTTGCTAAAGGCTCGATTTAGAGAGTCTGCACCGATGTAGTCCTGAAGTGCATACAAAATGATTCCTCCCTTTTCATACCAGACATATGACTGGGTATCATTATCCAACAAGGTTTTTTCAAACTTACTCTCATTAGCTCTTCCCGAAAGGTAATCATCCAACTCATATGTTAGGAATTTTTGCATAACGGCTTCCCCATAGTACTCCTTTAAGACCATGTAAGCGCTGTATTGTGCCATAGATTCAGAAAGCTGATTGGCCCCTCGCGTTGCACTCGGTGCTAACTGATGTGCCCACCACTGGTGAGCTACTTCATGTGCCGTCACGTAAAATGCGTAGTCCGTATCGTCTGGATCACTGAAATCCCCCACCCATCCAAATGCCTCCGAATAGGGAACCGTGTTGGGAAAGGACTGCGCAAAGCTAGCATATCGAGGAAATTCTAATAAGCGCATTTGCCTAAATTGGAAAGGAGAGAAATTGGCACTGAAATATTCCATCGATTCCTTAACGCTGGCATTAAAGCGGTCCAGGTTATAAGTATGCTTTGCATGGTGGAATATTTCTATGTTCCCTTTTGTTCCGTCAGGATTAGTCCATGTATCATTGAATACTTCATAGCGAGCTGAGGAAATATTGAAAAATGCCTGAATTTTATTTTTCATTTTGTAGTGGAAGTATTTCCTCCCCCCTTCTTCCCAAGATTTTATCAAGTAACCGGGGGAAACTGCAATTTGGTCTGGCGAGGTACTAATCACCGCTTCATAGGTAACTAAATCAGCCTCGTCTGTAAATAAGAGGTTATACCTACCAATAGAATCATCTTGAGGAGGTGAAACATAGTCTTTAGGTTCTAAACCATACTTTTTCCGATCTAAATCACTTGTTAACTCCGATCCGGGATTATATCCGAATGAAGGGAAGATACTGTTGTTGAAAAAGGTTCCATTGAATACCACTTCTCTTCCAAATCCAGAATTGGGGAAACCTTTGTAAGAAGCCTCCACTTCTATATCCATTTGGACAGTATCCCCAGGCTGAAGGGTAGTGGGGAGTTTGTAGATTTTGTAGCGATGGTCCTCATCAGATAAGAGGAGTTCAGGCTCAACATCATCAATGGTAAAAGAGCGTACAACTGTGTGCTCAATTTGGCTTTCATTTGATAAATGCAAGGAATCTATTGAGAAATTGGACTTGTTAGTCAGTTTCATTTCTGCCCTCGCAACAACACTTCTGTCTTCAGGTGTAATATCCGCTGTAAGGTATACATCCGTAATTTTAGGTTGTGGAATATTTGCGTATTTGCTATACGTCTTTTCGTAACTAGCACTCAGCTTTTCGACTTCTTTCCCCGTTTGATATAGATTGAGTTGTGCCGTATTGTAGTAAATATAAATTCCTAAGCCAAGAAAGAGTACAAGGGCTGTGGCCAGTCCTGCTACCGCAAAAGGATTAAGACGCTTGCTCAGTCGTTTCAACCGCGAACGCAATCCTTCATCTGTTCCCCTACTCCAAAGCAAATTCCCAAGGATAAGTAGGACTGTTCCCAGTGCTAACCAATAGAGATTAAAGGTAGAAAGAGAAGAGAAGAAATGCCCAAAGCCATTCATATCGGATAAGGTGTATCCTGGGGTGTAAGAGTAGAAGAACAAATTGAAATCATACTCGGCAATCTGCCTAATTCCGAACATTGCAAGCCAAACTCCTATCAGAACGACATGTCCTAGAAACTTTTTATTTACCAAGATGTGGACAAAGAAGGCCAACATAACAAGCTGAACATATTCTGGGAATTCGATTAGATAGAGGTCCGTGAAGTACTTGTCCAGTTCAAAATTGAAATAGCCTCTCAGGACTTGATTGAGTAAGCCTGTAGCAATGGGTAAATTGACCAAGAAAAAAGCGACGAGAATCAGTCCTAAAAATTTTCCTCCATAAGTTACCCAATTGGGCACAGGAAGTGCACCAGATATTCCTTCAAATTTCATACTCTTATCTCTATGGACCACCTCTCCTGTGTAGAATATAATAATGATAAATACGAAAATGATGTAAGTAAAATCCTTCACCTCAATCATGTAGTAAGTTATAGGTAAGTTGGGCGTACCGTAAATAGAAGAGCCAAACCATCCATCGAGGAAGAGGAAAAGTAAGCCCCCAATCAACATGGCAAGGAAGTATGGGTCCCGAATGATATTAATGAATTCCAGGCGGGCTTGTCTCCACATGTGTTTCCGGTTTAGAGCGGAACTGAAATGGGGGAGGATTTTGGGGATTTTTATACTTGAATTTGTTTTGGAAACCGTTTTGGTCTCTTGCATTTTTTTCCCTGAACTAACCGCCAAGAATCGCTTGAAGTCAAAACGCCACAAAACAAATAGAAAAATGGATAATGCAACACCTAGCCAAATAATTCTGTTTGGTAGGATATTCCCCGCCATTGGAACCACCTGAGTATTTTGTTCTACAGGGGTCCAATATTTTGTGAAGTTATCAAATGTATTGAAGGCATAAGGGTCTAGAAGATCTACAAGATTCTTCATCTCCAAGTCTTGTACAAGTGTATTAGCAAGGAGATAAGCAATGAAGAATAAGACGCTTCCTACATAGGAGACAAAGATTTTTCGAGTTAGGGCAACAAGCGCGAAGAATAGTGTACCTGTAAGCAGGAAGTTGGGCCAGTATGCGGTAAGAATGGGCCAGATGTAATGCCACAGGTTAAATGGTCCAAATCGCTCGGCCTCTTCTAAACCCAGATAAGGGCCCAGGAAAAATCCCAGAATAAGACCTACTACAAGGCCTAGGCTTATAATGAAAAGAAAAATCAAAGATCCTAAATACCTACCTAATAGGTACCCCTTTTCTGATATGGGGTATGTAAAGTAGTAATCCTTAACTTTGTGTTCAATATCTCGATAGACAGGTACACCCATGACCGCTGCAGCTATTAAGGTGCCAAAAATGCTAATGACAACCAGAAAGGTTGTGATGGAATAGGGAGAATTTGCCAGGGTCTTCTCAGAAGCTGGAGTATTACCATAGATGGCAGAGATAAAACCAAACAAAAACAGAATGCCAAAGTAGGCCCAAGTGGCAGGACGCTTCCATCTATAGGATAGTTCAAATAGAAATATCTGTTTAAACATGAAGGAGTAGATTAGTTAGTGAAGGGTAATAAGAGCAGCAATAAGAGAGTAGTTGGTAGGCTATAAGTGGAATGATAATACGTTAAGCCTTGAATTTACTCGTTTCATAGTAAAGGCATCAAACTGTGACCACATCCATACGCTCAGAAATTCGGGTAAAATAGACGTCTTCTAGGTCCGGATCTACTGGCGAAAAGCTCGCATCTGGTTGGGTCTCACTGTGTACATGGACCAGTGTTTTCCCTGTTTTTAATTGGGAGGAGATAACATTGAGGTCTTTTCTTAGTACTTCAACTTCTTGTTTATCCACCAAT
>JBCCTX010000393.1:0-6607 GCA_039197765.1 Bacteroidota bacterium | reverse complement strand
TCCTGTTGAAGAAGCAGAAAAATATGGCTTAGTTAGCCAAACAGTAACGGCATCGGAAATGGAGGAGGCGGTGACTAGCGTAATTGACGAACTAAAAAGCAACAGCCCTTCTGCCATAAGCCTCGGGCTTCAAGCTTACGATCAAATACAGCCCTCTGCCCAAGCACACAAATATTTACGAGAAATGTTAATGAAAACCATTGCCACGCAAGATGGGCAGGAGGGATTAAAAGCATTCAGAGAAAAGCGTAAACCTGAATGGAAAGGACAGTGAGAGGGAAATTATTTCAGGGTATAACCCAGAAAATTGAAAAAGGAGAATCCTATGAATAAACTCATTTTATCGGCAGCTCTGACAGGAGCTGCTACTACCCGGACACAATGCCCCTATCTACCCTACACCCCCGTGGAGATAGCTGAAGAGGCAAAGCGTGCAGTGGATGCAGGAGCAAGCATAGTACATATTCACGCGCGAGAGGATAATGGTATGCCTAGTTGGCGAACAGAAGTTTTTGAGGCAATCTCAAGGGAAGTACGGGAAAGGTGTCCTAGCGTAATTATCAACTATTCCACGGGAGCCATAGGGCTGCCTATAGAAGATCGCTTGCGGCATATTCCCTTTACAAAACCCGATATGGCTGCCTTTAATATGGGCAGTATGAACTATGCTATCTACTCACGCAAGAAGAAAAATTTCTATTTCTCTGGGATTTTCGAAAACTCCTTTCAAATGATGCTGGAGGTGGTAGAAACCTTTAACAAAGCGGGAACTGTACCGGAAATGGAGTGTTTTGATACGGGCCACATCCGCAATGCAGAACCCCTCAGAGATATGGGGCTCATTCCCGATAATGCCTGTTATAGTCTCGTGATGGGGGTATTAGGAGGAATACCTGCAACGCCTGAAAACCTCATTCACCAAATCCGCCAGGTTCCTGAAGGGTCCTTCTGGCAGGCCATTGTCATCAAAAAAATTCAATGGCGACTTGCGGCTATTGCAGCAGCTATGGGGGGAAATTTCCGAGTGGGACTTGAGGATAACTTCTACCTCCCCAATGGAGAAATGGCCAAATCTAATGGGGAATTAGTCGAAGCTGGGGCACGACTCGCATTGTCTATGGGCCGAGCAGTTGCCAGTATTGAGGAAACCAGGGAGATGCTGAACATACCCCTGCGAGCAATTAGTAATAATTAATTATGTACGCAGAGAACTTATTCAAAGATAAAACAGTCCTCGTAACGGGCGGAAGGAGTGGAATAGGCTATGGGATAGCCCAAAAATACCTTGAACTAGGGGCAAAAGTCTTCATCTGCTCCCGAAAAGCAGAACCCTTGAAAAAGGCAGCAGAGGAACTTTCCATTTTGGGGACCTGTTTATCCCATCCCTGCGACATTCGTCAACCCGACCAGATTCGCGTTGTAGCTGATCAAATTAAGGAACACTTTGGCAAACTGGATATCCTTGTAAACAATGCTGGAGGGCAGTTTCCAGCACCTGCAGAGCTCATCAGTGAAAAAGGCTGGGCAGCTGTAATCAACAACAACCTTAACGGGACTTTTTACATGTCCCAAATCATGTATAATACCTTCTTTGCCAGTCAACAACACGGGGTCATCGTAAATATCATTGCCAATGTATATCGGGGCTTCCCTGCAATGGCTCACACAGGAGCTGCACGGGCTGGAGTAGAAAACCTGACCAAGACGTTAGCACAAGAATGGGCCCATAAGGGAGTTCGCATCAATGCAATTGCTCCGGGAACGATTGAATCCTCTGGACTCGACCAATACCCAGACATGATACAGGCAAAGATTGAAGAAGGACGTCAAGAAAATCTGATGAAACGATATGGAACCGTAGAGGACATTGCAAATGCTGTAATGTTTTTCTCTTGTGACTTGTCTGATTACGTAAGTGGTACTACCTTATATGTAGATGGTTGTGAGCACTTATCCAGCGATCGGATGGGGCTCCTCAAAACCCTTCGTTCACTTATGTAAGACATTTTCCGTTTTCATTTGTCATTTTATAATCCATAGTTATGGCTACTACATATCCTACTTACTCGACAATGGTAGAATTCTTCTACCACTGGGAAAGAGAAACTCCCAATAATACCTTCCTACGGCAACCCTCGGGAAAGGAATGGAAGGAGCTCACCTTTGCTGAAGCAGGCCAAGAAGCACGCAAAATGGCTACTGCTTTAAAAGAGATGGGCCTAAAGCAGGGAGACCACATTGCCATTTTTTCCAAAAATTGCTATCACTGGCTACTTGCAGACATTGCCATTATGATGGGAGGCTATGTATCTGTCCCACTTTACGCTAGCCTCCCCAAACACAAATTACAGGAGGTAATGGAAATCAGCGACTCCAAAGCCATCTTTTTGGGCAAATTAGATGATTGGGGAGATCGTGCCCAGGGAATTCCCGAAGGCGTTCATATGGTACGCTTCCCCCATTATCCTGGAAATGCCAAAGTGGATGTAGGTATGGATTGGGATGAATTGGTCGCTGAACATGAACCCCAACAAGGCAGCTATGCCCCAGATCCCGATTCCCTTTGGACCTTGATGTTTACTTCAGGTACAACCGGAACCCCAAAAGGTGTGATGCACCTACATAGGACACCTGCTCAAATCTTGGTGGATGAACAGGAGGATAACTGGCTTGGCTTAGGGCAAACAAAAAAGAAGAAGCATTTCTCCTTCCTTCCCCTCAATCATGTTGCTGAACGCGTAGCTGTGGAGTCAGCTTCGATTGCTTCGGGAGGGTCCATTTCCTTTGTAGAAAACATTGACACCTTTGCGCAGAACATCCAGGATACGCAGCCCAGTGTAATATTCGCCGTACCTCGTATTTGGACTAAATTCTACTTAGGTGTATTGGAGAAAATGCCTCAGGAAAAACTAGATAGGTTGTTGAAGATTCCCATCGTTTCGGGAATTGTCAAGAAAAAACTCCTTAAAGCCCTGGGATTGTCAGATGCAGAAGTTGTAGCCACCGGAGCAGCCATAACCCCTGCCTATCTCAAAACCTGGTACCAAAAACTAGGGATTCACTTGATAGAAGCCTATGGAATGACAGAAGTATGTGGATCGATTGCCAACAGTCCTATGAAAGACTGTCCCCCTGAATCGGTAGGGAAGTCCATCCCAAGAGGGGAAGTGAAAATCCATCCAGAAACGGGAGAAATCTTGATGAAAACTCCTTACATGATGACAGGTTATTACAAAGAGCCTGAATTGACCAACAAAGTCCTAATAGATGGATGGATGCACAGTGGCGACCGCGGAAGCATGGATGCCCAAGGGTATATACGAGTTACCGGTAGGGTAAAAGATGTCTTTAAGTCTTCCAAAGGTAAATTTATTACGCCTAATCCTCTGGAAGAAGTTCTCGCAGAAAATGACTTCGTGGAGCAAGTATGTGTGGCTGGCTTAGGATGCCCGCAGCCATTGGCCCTGGTCAACCTATCAGAAATTGGCAAAAAAGAGGACCCTAAGCAAGTGGAAAGTTCACTCCATCAGAGCCTAACAGAATTGAATGCCAAACTGGCCAACTATGAGAAAGTGTCAACCCTAGTAATTGACCAAGAACTTTGGAGTCAAGAAAATGAAATGCTAACGCCAACGCTGAAAGTTCGGAGGGGAAAACTAGACGAGACCTATATGCAAAAATATGTGGAATGGCATGAATCTCCATCCAAAATTATCTGGCATAAATAGAGTCAAACAATGAAGACAGCACTTATTACGGGTGGATCTAGTGGCATAGGATATGAGATGTCCAGATACTTTGCCAGAGAAGGATATCAATTGCTTTGGGCCTCGCTAGATGAAGCAGAACTTGCCCAGGCAAAGTCTACACTTGAGCAAGAAGTAGCCAATGTCTCCATCCATACCTTAGCTGTCAACCTTTCGGATGAGCAGGGGGCTCAACAGATTTGGGATTGGGCCAAAAGAAACGAATGGCAGGTTGATGTCCTCATCAACAATGCAGGCTTTGGCTTGTATGGCTTTGTAAATGAAAAGGAAATAGAAAGGGAAGTTGCCATGATCAAATGCAACGCCCTTTCTTTATACGTTCTCACTCGATTATTTCTAAGAGAAATGGTAGAGCGGGATGAAGGGACAATCATCAATATTAGCTCGAATTCCTCCTTTCAACCTGTCCCTAGAATGTGCACCTATGCCTCCACTAAAGCCTTTGTAAAGCATTTTTCTAGAGGCCTGACAGAAGAGCTAAAGCTCATGAAATCTCAGGTAAGGATTCTCACCGTTTGTCCCTCGGCTATAAGTGATACCCCCTTTAGAAACCACGAGGGCATGGACAAGGTGAAAACCTTTAATGGTTTGGCCTATACAACTACTGAAGAGGTAGCTCGGGATGTGTGGAAGGGATTTACCCGAGGGAAAAACTTTGTCGTTTCAGGCTGGAAAATGCGCCTACTGTATAAAATCAACTTTTTAGTCCCTTATCGGGTCATACAATTTATTACTCAGAAAGAAACAGAATTATCATCATGAAGGGAAAAACGGCGTTTATCACAGGGGCTTCACGAGGGATTGGTAAGGCAATCGCCCTTCGCATGGCGAGAGAAGGGGTAAATATCGCAATCGCGGCAAAAACTGCCGAACCTCATCCCAAATTAGAAGGAACGATTTATACGGCAGCCGAAGAAATTGAAAAAGCGGGTGGTAAAGCCCTTCCCATTGTCGTAGATGTAAGAAGTGAAGAAATGGTCCAAGGGGCTATTGAAAAGTGCGTGGCAGAATTTGGCGGGCTAGATATACTGGTCAATAATGCCAGCGCAATTAGTTTGACACAGATTGAAGGTACTACCATGAAGCGATATGACTTGATGCATTCCGTAAATGTTCGTGGGACATTTATGTGCAGTAAATATGCGGTTCCTCATTTGAAAAATAGCGACAATGGGCACATTCTTACCCTATCCCCACCCCTAAATATGAAACCGGAGTGGTTTGGGGCACACCTCGCCTATACTATGAGTAAATATGGTATGAGCATGGTAATGTTGGGATTAGCCAACGAACTAAAATCTTCTGGAGTAGCTGCTAACTGTTTGTGGCCTCAAACCGCTATAGCAACTGCCGCAGTAAAATTTGCACTAGGAGGAGACGCAATGATGGAAATGAGTCGCACCCCCAAAATCATGTCAGATTCAGCCTATGCTATCCTGAAAAGGGATAGTAGAACCTGTACCGGGAACTTCTTCATTGACGAAGCGGTTTTAATAGAAGAAGGAATAACAGATTTTTCAGCTTATGCAGTAAATCCAGACAAACAATTGATGAAGGATTTATTTGTAGAGTAACGAGTTTGCAGTTTGCCCAAATTTCAAACCTTCCACTTCAAACTTCAATCAAGAAACTAAGATACATACTATGTTAAAAAACCACGAACTACCCAGAACCATATATGCCAGTGAAGAGCACCAGTTTTTCAAAGAAACCATTCAACAATACTTTGAAAAACACGTGAACCCTCATCGAGAAAAATGGGAAAAGCAAGGGTTTTGCGATAAGGAGGCTTGGTTGAAAGCAGGAGAATTAGGGCTTTTGGGAATTACCTGTGATCCCAAATATGGAGGAGCGGGCCTAGACTTTAGCTTTGCCGCCTTATTGTTGGAAGAGCAAGCCCGCTATGGCTCTTGCGCCCCAGGAATTTCCATGCATTCCGACATTGTCATTCCCTACCTAGAGCATTTTGGCAACGATCACATCAGAAATACCTATCTCCCTAAATGCATTTCTGGAGAATGGATCGGATCATTGGGCATGACCGAACCTGACACGGGAAGCGATGTACAGGCCATCGATACCTACGCGGAAGACAAAGGGGATTACTATTTACTCAATGGGAGCAAGACCTTTATTACCATTGGGTATACTTCGGATTTCACGATCGTTGCCTGTAAAACCAACCGAGATTTGGGTGCAAAAGGTATTAGCCTGATAGTAGTGGATGCCAATACCCCTGGATTTACCAAAGGAAAACCCTTTACAAAGCTCGGATTAAAAGCCTCTGATACTTGCGAACTGTTTTTTGAAGACGTGAAAGTTCCCAAAGAAAACCTACTCGGTCAAGAAGGCTGGGGCTTCATCATGATGATGCAAGAACTTCCTCGGGAACGCTTAACCATCGCTATTGCAGCAATTGGTGCTGTAAGAGGCGCCTTAGAAGAAACCCTCGCCTATACCCAAGAACGCAGAGCGTTCAAGCAACCCATTTGTGCCTTCCAAAACACTCAGTTCAAACTGGTGGAAACTGCAACAGAACTAGAAGTTACTACCGCATTTGTGGATAGGTGTACAGAACTCTTGAGCGAAGGAAAATTAACCCCCGAACTCGCTTCTATGGCCAAGTTCCACGCCTCAGACATGCAATGTAAAGCCATCGACGAATGCCTTCAGCTATTCGGCGGCTATGGCTATATCTGGGACTACCCTATTGCCCGCTTCTACGGCGATGCCCGCGTCCAACGTATCTACGGCGGCACCAACGAGATCATGAAGCTACTCGTAGCCCGTTCCCTACTCTCAGATTTTTTCAAAGAAATGAAAGCTCGAAAAAAGGCTAC
>JBCCTX010000392.1:0-6639 GCA_039197765.1 Bacteroidota bacterium | reverse complement strand
TTAAAAAGGAAGGCAACTGGCACAAATGCGCACCAATTGCCTTTCCGTGTGTGAGAAAATATTATTCTTCAATGGTTCCTGTCAAGGAAAGAACGCCTTTGGCGTAGTTTCCGTCAACGGATACTCCCTCAGTAGCGGTACGTGCTGCTACATCAATGATGTATACCCCTGCATAGGTACTGTTACTTACTCCAAGGTATAGTTTTGTGTCTTCTACTAAATGGGCTGCATTCCATCCCCCCCCTCCTGTAGGTACGTTATCTAACAGCGTAAAGGTCTGGGCATTCAAATCTAGAATTCCCGTACTCAACAGAGGAGTCTCCCCCGTTGGCGCATAGGTTGCCCAGAGGAATGCGGGATTGGTTTCATCTTCCTGTAGTACGCGTACTACCGCCTTACCATCTGCAACGTAGAACATGTCTTGAATTTTAAAACCTCCACTGATAGTCTCAAAATCGATGTAGAAGTTTGCATCAAATTCCGTAGAGCCACTTGGAATTCTGAGTACACCTGAGTTCTTGGAAGGAACAGGTGCATAGCCACAAGCCAGAGAGGAAGGAGAATAAGCGTAAATATTTCCATCCTCATCTATCTCCAGTGCATTCGTACTGTAATATCTCCCAATATTGGGTGCTCTATCGTCAGAGATCACTTTATCAAGCGCTAGACTTGGATAGTCAAAAATAGCTATATGGGCTTGGTCAGCTATAGGCGTACTAAAACTTCCATTCGCATGAATATGATAGTAGGCGATAAACATTTTGCCATCTCTTACCTTTACATCAACTGGGAAAGCCAACAAACTATCGGCCTCTATATTACCAAAGTCAGACACAACTGTATTGATAATGGACATGTTGTCGGTGTTCACATGATAGATCTTCTTCTCCGCCAATCCTTCTCTGGGCGACCCTACCATGATGAGATTTTCTTCATCCACGAAGTCAAAGGCATAAGGAGTGAGATCCACGAAGAAACTGCTACCCTTTACGAGTTCGCCATTATCTAGTTCGTAACTGGTGAACTCAGGTGCAGAGGTATATCCCCCAACGATAATTTGATCCGGACCTTGCATGAACGTCATCCAAGCAGGCTGCTCAAACCCATTGTTGATTGGAGATACAGTTCCTTCTGTCAGAGAGGTAGTTGTACTCAGTACATCCGTAGTGGGGTCTGTAGCTGCTTCAATTCCCAAAAAGTAAAAGGTTTCCACCAGCGGTTCTGGGTCTGGGTCTGGTGTTGGGGTAACCTCCTCATCGTCCTCACATGCAACCATGAGTAAGGCTTGACATATAATCGGTAAAATAAAATACTTGAGCTTCATTTTAATTAATGATTTAGTTAATAAAATACCTAAGCTTAACATTAAAGTTTCTTCCGGGCCTTAGCTGTTGAAAATTATCGAAGAGCCTGCTATCGAATAGGTTGACTACAGACAAGGATACATTGTACCGTTCATCTTGCATGCTGTACACGAAGTCTAAGTTGGTGGAGTATTGAGTGGGTACAACACTCTTATTGGTGCTAGCAAGCACTTCCCAGCGATAGAAAAATTCATGAACGTAATTTTGATTGACCGATATAGAGTAGCTATCCTTTTCCCCAAAGAGCTGAGTGTTCCTGTAGGAGAAGGTGAAATTTCCAAAGAGATAGGGGACATTGGGAATTCGCGCTCTATATAGGGTATTTTCAACACCAGCCTGGCCATTTCTAAAGGGATTGTTGTCCCGTAAATCCAGGTAGGTCCCATTGAGGGAGAAGACAAAATTATCCTTGTGAGTCAAGCCGACACTTATATCCATACCCCGGGACAGAATGATCCCGTTATTGATGTGAAAGACCTTGATTCCCTGAACAACAGGGATAATAAAATCATTCGCATCTCGAAGGAAGGTGTTCAAAGACAGAAACAACTTCCCCACGCTTACATCTGTATTGAGGATAACGCCGAGGTTGTAATTGTCGCTGGTTTCTGGTAAGATTGAAGGACTTGCCACCACATTCAATCCATCTCCAAAAAGCTCTATTACTTCCGGGAACCTAACAGCCCTTTCGTAACTTAGCTTAACCTGCCAATCGTTGAGGAAAACTGAAGAGGCTAGCCCTATTCCCGTGTAGTTTTTCTCATTTCGAAAAGGCGTGATTTCATTGCCAGAATAATTAGTCTCCAGGGAATTGATCTCGTAGTCATAGTATTTTCCGAAAGCTGTAGCTCGTAGTTTCTCGTCAAAAAAGGTATGGGTAAAGCTCGCCGCAAGAACTTGCTTATTTACCTCATTCGGTAGACTAAACTGGGTATTGTTTTGCGCTTTGAAAGGGTCTGAACCTTGGAGATGGAAATCATTCAGGCTGTAGTTCAGGGTAATGCTTTTTGTATTGGTCAGGGCAAACTCTGCGTTGACATTGGCCAGGTAATTCTCTGTATCCAAGTTCAAGAGAGTTTTTCGGTTTTCAATTTCTCCCGTAGTATTGTTGATTTTAGGCGTTGCATTTCCGAACCAGTCATAGCGAACACTAGCTGTATCTCTGGAAATAGTTTCAGAAAATACCCCTACGCCAAAGGCAGAAAGGGAAAGGCGCCCTCCTAACATCCCAGTTTTCCTAAACTTAAAATTGGCTATGGTCTTTTGCTCTTCTGAGGCAACTTCACCATAGGGAACCTTGGCCTGCCCAATAGCATTGGCAGGTTGCTGGAGCGCCTTAAAATTATCGGAATACAAAATTCCCCCCATCAATTCATCTGCCCATTTTTTACCCGTAACTCCCAATTCATACCACAGCATCTTACTCTCATACCCATCGTGAAAGCGCTCAACCCAGGTTTCTTCCTCTGCCTCTTGGCCTGTAGTGAAATCCACAAGTCGAACGGGTACCTGGTAGTTGTTGTCGGATTGATTGTAGAAGGATTTTATACGTTGGGTAAAGCCAGATTTAGGAAGGCGTAGTTGCGCATTTAGGGAGGCAATGTGGGTGTTGAAAGAGCCCAAACTATAGGACGCATCTATATAGTTATTTAGGCTATTGTTGGTAACAACATTTATGGCCCCACCGAGTGCATCGGATGATAGATGGACAGGTACCACCCCTTTATACACCTCAATTCTTTCGATGATATTGGCCGCGAAATTATTGAGGGATAAAGACGTGCCAAAATAGTCCATGGGTACTCCATCCAGGAAGATTCTCACTTGGTTGCCAGACAGCCCATTTAGGGAGAGGGTGAAATCGGAACCCAAGCCTCCCGACTCTCTAATATTTACCCCAGATACGCGAGCGAGAATATTATTTGCATTTGTAGTGAGATTCTTGAATCCTCTAGATTCAATTACTTCGACAGCATATGCCCTTTCCCGAACCTGAGTAGCCTCGGTTTTGGCTTCAATTAGTACTTCATTGAGAAAGACACTTTCCTCAACTAAGATAAGCTCATATAGAGCCTCAGCATCAAGCATTTCTTGGCTAACGACTAAGGTATCGCTCGTGTAGGAAAGTGCAGCAAATACCAAGCTATCCGAAGGATTCACATTGATGGAAAAAATTCCTTCTGAATCTGAAAATGTTCCCCTTCCCGTATTTAAAATGATTACACTTGCGCCAACAATAGGTTCTTTACCCTCCGATTGTATCCTTCCCGAGAAATCCTGAGCACTCAAGAGGGTTGCAGATACAATTGACCAAAGAATTAGAAAGCTCCGCATCTAATTTTTATTTAGACTAATTATAAACAGTGCAAATGTAAAAGAGTGATTCGAAACTTCAAATAACTTCTCGATTTTTTATGGAAAAGAACTTACTTAGAAATGACAATAGCCATTTATGAGTGTAAACTCCCTGTTACAGGTGTTGGGGTACCCTTAACTCTCTTATTCATAATTCGGGATGTTTAGCCCTAGGATAATATCCCTTTTTATGGCTAGCATTCCCTTTGATACCTGCGGATGTACAATTCCCGATCCCCCCCTATTTTTCAAATTTTCCCGCTCTTGCTGGGTCAACATTGGATCGTCATCAAATACATAGTTGTCTATGTAATATTCGTTTTTGGTGGGTTCCTTTACCAAGATATGAATGTGCTCTGGTTCGCTACCATTGGGATATGCCGCAGGCCGAAAGGTGTAAAACGTATAGTTGCCATCGCTTCCGGTTTCTATCCATCCTCGGATATACCCATGTCGCCTTGCCATACCCGTCTCATCCCCTTTGGTCTCATAAATTCCCTTTCGATTGGTGTGGTAGATATAAAGGATTACCCCTTCTGCAGGCATTTTCCCACCTTTATGGTACACCGTTCCCGTTATTTTTAATTGGGGTTCTGTAAGTTCAAAATTGGGAAGCGTATCAACTGCGCTTAGCTGCTTATCTCCATATTCAAGTACTGCTTCACAGCCCTCACAAGGCCCTCCAACTTTCTGAGGGATTGTTTGTCCTGAGCAGTTGAATGTGTTAATAGCGAAAAATAAGGCTAGTAAGAGAGGTATGGGTAGATGCCACATAGAATTTCATTTTGATATGAAATAAGGTGCGACATAGACGAGAAGAAAATAAAATGAGCTGAGCTGAGTAGAAACTATGCTAGCCCGATGTTCTTAAAAAAGGGCTTGAAATTCTGGTTGTAACTCCGGCTGGCTCTGACCCAATGTTGATGGTCTAGTTGTACATCATAGTCTCCATTTTTGCGAGAAACATAGGAGGTGATATAGCTTGTATTTACCAAGGTACTTCTGTGGATTTGAATGAAATTGCTGGGAGATTTTTCGGTCATGAATTTTTTCAATGAACTCGTCAGCAAGTATTTTCTTTCTCTAGTTATCAGTGCGATATAGGGTTTTTCAGCTTTCACATAAAGGATATCCTTACAATCTAATACAAGGGTTTTATGTTGGTAGGTAACGGCAATTTTTTCCTCATAAACTTGGGCAGAAAATTCCTCTGAAGCGGCTATTGGTGTGCTGATAGAATAGCGGGTGAATACTCCATAAACGAGTAGGCATACAATACTTTGATCAGAAACTGTGTAAAGAAAGGTCTTATGAAATTCGAAAGAATGGGTGAAAAATATAGAAGAAACTGTCCATATATAAAGTGAAAACAAGGAAATATGGATCAAGCTCCATATACATAAACGAATCAAGGGGGGCATTCGCAAGTACTTTCCCCAAAATAAGATCGGAATAAAAAGAAGCCAAAAGGCACTAAACAAAAGAGATTCGGATAAATAAAAAGAGTAATTATGAATAGAAGCGTGTAGTAAATCCTTTCCGACGATCAACCCTGTCAGGATCAGAAATAGGCCTATAACTTGGAAAGCGCTGAGTTTGTGGACTTGAGTAATCATGATACCGGGGCTTGGGAAGTTTCTTGCTGTATTCAAGTAAAGAGGAAGATAGGCCAAACGGTGGGGTTTGTACAGTCTGGCCATTATTTTCAAAAGGCTTATCTTTTATGCTCAGGGCTATTAAATCCCGCCTTACATCCTGCTTCCCATTCATCAGGCATATTTCCGTGTGCGGGAATTCCCCCTTGGTCTTTCAGCATGCGAGCTAAGTGCAAACAGTTCCACACCAAGAAGGTAGTATTTCTATTGGTAAAGTCATTTTCTGGTCCCCCTGAACCTTCGTCCCTGTATGAGGGGCCAGGTCCAGCCTCCCCCATCCAACCCGCATCAGCTTGTGGAGGGACGGTATACCCTATGTGAGAAAGGGAAAATAAGATATTCATGGCACAGTGCTTTACCCCATCCTCATTCCCTGTAATTAAAGTTGCCCCTACTTTACCATAATCTCTGTACTGGCCTTTTTCATTGAACTGGTGGGTGTAGCCATACATCCTTTCCAAAGTTCGGTTGCATACGGAGGATTTTTCTCCCAACCACACAGAGGTGCAGATGATGACAATATCACTAGCATCTATTTCCGCTTGGATTTGTGGCCAATCATCCCTATCCCATTCAGGAGTTTTGGACATATCTAGCCCCAGTCCAGCGGGTATTTCGTAGTCTACTGGGCGAATAATTTTTGTTTGTACCCCATTGGCTTCAAATACTCTTTGGGCTACCATGATCAAACCTTCCGTATGCGATAATACGGGAGTCCTATTCAAAGTACAATTGAGAAAAAGCGCTTTTAAGTCATTATACGTAGCTGGAGGGTTTGTACAATGGTGCTGGATCTTTTCACTTAATTGATTAGACATATTGCTAGGTAATTTTATAAAATATAAGGGTATATGCTATGAATACACAGCAGCTTTTGTCTTCTAATAAGCAGAAGTTAACAAAATTCCTCTGTAAGTAAACCCTGTAGCAGTCGTTAAAAGAAAGGGTTTAACAAATTCCTGGTATTTAAGTCAAGCTTACATCCGTTGATTCTCAGACTGGAATTGTCTGGGGGATACCTTCAGGATTTTTTTGAATACGCGGTTAAAGTAGGAGCGACTTTCAAAGCCACATTCAAGATATACCTCTTTAATTTTTCGGGTTCGATCTTTCATGAGACGGGTTGCCAGCTTGATGCGCTCCCTATTAATATAATCTGTGGGTGAAACCCCCATTTCATCTTTAAATACACGATAGAAATGGGATTGACTCATACAAGCTTTTTCACTGAGGTCTACCACGGTCAGAGACTGACCGAGATTTTC
>JBCCTX010000391.1:0-6690 GCA_039197765.1 Bacteroidota bacterium | reverse complement strand
TAGTAGGTTTTTTATATGTTTGTGATTTCTGAATACTTTCGCCTATGCAATTTCACAAACTACGCTTACGTCAGATTGTAGACGAAACAGAGCAAGCATATACACTAACATTTGATCGTCCTGCAGGGTCTATGTGGGACTTTAGAGCAGGGCAGTACCTCACCATTCAACTGTACATAGAAGGAGAAGCCCACAGACGTCCCTATTCCCTGTCCAGTTCCCCCTTAGAGGAGGAATTTCTATCCGTAACAATCAAGCGGCTATCTGAGGGCTTGGTTTCCAACTACTTAAGAGACCATCTAAAGCCTGGGGATGAGGTAGAGGTTTTCCCTCCCTTAGGGAATTTTCTGGTAGAACCCACGCCTCTACGCATTCGACACTACATACTTATTGGGGGAGGGAGTGGAATTACTCCATTGATATCTATCCTAAAGACGGTATTAGCTATTGAACCAGATAGTAAGGTTACCCTTTGGTATGGAAATCGAAAGGAGGAAGACATTATCTTCAAAGAAGCTCTATTGGGGCTAAAAAAGAAATACAGAGAGCGTTTTACGTTGATTCATGTATTGTCTCAAGCACCTGAAGACTGGAAAGGCCCACGAGGAAGGTTAGATCGAGACAAAATCTATGAGTACATCCTTGAATTATTCATGGTGGACGAATACCAAAAGGCATACTATCTCTGTGGACCAGAAGGGCTTATGATCGCTGCCCAGGAGGCAATGGATATTCATGCCATTGATCCTCGGCACGTATTTCAAGAGCACTTTGTGGGAAATGTGTTGTCGCTGGAAGAACAAGCCCAGGCGCTAGAAAGTGAGGAAGAACTGCCTGAAATGGAGGATAAGACCTATTCCATTTCTATCACCCTAGATGATGAAGAATACGAGGTCACAGTCCCTCCTGGGAAAAGTATTTTGGACGCTGCTTTGGATGCAGGGTTGGATGCACCCTACTCCTGTAAGGGAGGGGTTTGTACCACTTGTATGGGAAGAGTGAAAAAAGGAGAGGTCGAGCATTCAGATTCTATAATCTTATTAGAAAGTGAGAGGAAAAAGGGAGTTGTACTAACTTGTCAAGCACGTCCTACCTCAGACGAAGTGGAAATAAGTTTTGGGTACTAAGAAGGCTCTAAATTATACCCTTGTTCAATTTTTTTTCCTATGGTTAAAACCAAATGATTTTAATCATTGTAAATTAATATTTATATATTTTAATAAGCATGAATATTTAGTACTTTGTGCCTGTCCATGGGAGTAATTAGCTGTTCCCTCCCTCTCTTTTTATTGTAAACAGACAGTACATGAAGTTTATTTCATCCTATTCCCTTTTTGCCTATCTCTTACTATTTTCCTTCCCTAATTGCATATTGGGGCAGTCTTGCCAGAATTCTGAGAATTTAGCTGCTGCCCAGTCGACGGCCCAATCCAGCCTTTACGGTTTGGGTGTTTCTAGTATTGCAGTCGATGGAGATACAGATGGATCCAGAGGGCCATGGGGAGCCAATCCCTCCATCACTCATACGCAGAACGAGCTTCAGCCCTGGTGGCAGGTTGAACTAGCGGAATCTCAGGCATTAGATAGCTTAGTCCTCTACAACCGAACGGATTGTTGTGCAGATCGTTTGAGCGACTTTTACGTGTTAATTTCGGAAACCCCCTTTCAAGAAGGGGCCTCACTGGATACCCTCCTTGTAAGTTCATCTGTGGATACAGTTTTTGTGGAGGGAACAGTGGCAGAACGGGTTAACGTTGCGCTAGGGCTAACTGGAAAATATGTACGGATACAGCTGTTAGGCCAAGGAATTTTGAATGTTGCAGAGGTCGAGGTTTGGGGCTGTTCGGAAGAGCCTTCCTGCATAAATGAAGCAGATCAGACCGCTCTTATGAAAGTGGACCAAATAACTGCTACTTCTGCAAGGATCGATTGGTCATTGACCAATACCTTGGTGGTGGGGTATGAATATTATCGGTACAGAGAGCAAGGCGAGATAGATTGGATAGAAGGAGTGGTAGTGAATGTAGGCAATGAGTCTAGACTGCATGCAGAACTTACAGCGCTTGAACCTGCTACTACATATGAATGGGAGGCCCGCATACTATGTGAAGAGTCCGCAGAGTGGGTCTATGTTCCTGGACCTGATTTCACAACGCTTTCTACCCCTTCTGATCCTACAGCAGACTTACGCTTTCTGCCTTCTATGGAATGCCCCAATGGTATCTTTAAGGCGCGAATTCAGATACGGGGAGCCTCTATAGATAGTTTTAGTGTAGGAACCACTTCTATTTTGTGTACCTACAATGATGCTGCCTTACAATTTTCAAGTTATCAGTCCCTAAATTTTGATGGTAGTGATCTATGTGTAGTTGGCGTAGCATCTTCATGGGACGATCATACGGTTGACGGCATTTCCATCTCAGGGGTCTTTAACCTGACAATGGTCCTTAATTCAGAACAATTTAGTTGCCCCAGCATACAACCCAATGAGTGGACTGACATTGGAGAAATTAGCTTTTCAATTCTAGATGAGGGCCTTTCTCCGAGCTTGTTTTTTAATATATCAAATACCAATTTCAATATCGATCAACCCAATGATGGCTCAGTTCAAGTGGGTAAAGGAAATTTCCAAGGCTTAGAAGGAAATATATTGGAATGCGAAGAAAATAGTCCTCCGGTTGCCTCCTTTACCGCCACTCCTAGAAGTGGTCAGGCACCGCTAGTGGTAAACTTTGACGCTTCTGCTTCTACAGATTCAGATGGATCGATTAGTAGTTATGAATGGGATTTGGGAAATGGGTTGACTTCATCTGGGGAGAGTTTTCAGTATACCTACACTGCCAAAGGGGATAATATTGTTAAGCTGGTTGTAACGGATAACTTGGGAGCTAAGGATACAATCGCTATCATGGTGAGTGTTTCTGAGCCTAATCAACCTCCTGTTGCCAGTTTTATAGTAGATCCTCAAACAGGTTCAGTACCTCTTTTAGCAGAGTTCTTCGCAAATGGCTCTTCTGATTCAGATGGGGAAATTGTAGCATATAATTGGGACTTTGGAGATGGGACTGGGGGAGAAGGAAGGTACATAACTCACGTGTATGATGCAGTGGGTTCTTACACAGCAAGACTCATTGTTGTAGATAACCAGGGAGCCAATGATACGGTAACTCAAACGATAACAGTTGTACCACAGTCCGATTTGGACCCATTTGCAGATCTGCGAATTGTGGATTCGTTGGATTGTGAGAACAATACCCTCTATACGACCTTACAAATACGCGCTGCAAATGGACAAGTATTCAAAATCGGGACTAGCTCTATCCTTTTAAAGTTTAATGAATCTGCTCTTCAATTTCAAAACTACCAATCGTTGTCCTTTGATGGAAGCGATAGGTGTATTGCAGGTATCGTAGAGGCTTGGGATCAGCACTCCTACAATGTTATCTCTTTCCCAGGTTTATTCAACCTTACCATGTTACTGAATACAGAGCAATTTAGCTGTCCTGAAATAACACAAAATGAGTGGATAAGTATTGGAACCCTAGAATTCTCAATAAAAGATGAGCGTCTCAGTCCCGAAATATTATTCGACCGACTGAACACGAATTTCAATTTTGATGAGCCCAATGATGGCTCGGTTCAAGTCGGTAAAGGGGAATTTACAGGCTTTACAGGTAATGTACTGAGTTGTTCTCCTTCTGACTGTCAGTCCACTAATCTAGCGTTTGGGAAACCCTCCAGTCAGTCCAGCACTTATGGAAATGGAGTACCAACCATAGCTGTAGATGGAAACACTGCAGGACAGGGAAGTCCTTGGGGAGCCAATGCCTCCCTCCAACATACGCAGAGTGAAGCTTCCCCTTGGTGGGAAGTGGATCTGGAAGAGATTGCTAATGTAGACAGTGTACGGATTTATAATCGAACCAGTTGCTGTCAAGACCGACTAAGCAATGTATATGTATTGGTTGCTTCAGAACCCTTTAGCCCTTCTGCGAGCTTGGAAGATTTATTGACAAACTCCAACATTACCCATGTTCAACTTACAGGTATACCTTCCGATACGATCCTTACGTTCTCATTTGCGGCTACAGGCCGCTATGTAAGGCTCCAACTTCCAGATGATGGGGTGAATTCTCCGCTTCATATAGCGGAGGTAGAGGTATATGGCTGTGTAGACGAAAATCAGGTACAGCCGATTAGTTTTTCTGTGAATACGACCAACGCAATATGTTTGTCAGAAAGTGTGGGAGTCATTTCTATAGAGAATCTTTCCGGAGGCCAAGGACCCTACAGCTTCTCCATAGACGGAGGATGTTCCTTTACTTCCCAAGCAGTTTTCCAAAACCTAGATTGGGGAGACTACTTAGTAGTCGTAAAGGATAGTGTAGGGAATTCTGAGAGCCAAATGGTTCACATAGTGAGTGAAGAAAATGGACTAGCAATCACAGAAGGGCAGCGGATAATAGATCCTTTACAAGCCCAAGGACGTATGACCGGGAATCACTTTGGATATAAACTGGTCGTCCAGGGTGACGAGGCGCTGGTCGGTGCCCGATGGGATGAGCCCGATTTCACAGGCCTACCCGATAATTTCAACTCTGGATCTGTTGGGGTATTGCAAAAACAGGGAGAAGACTGGGTGCTAGTTGACCGTTTATTTCCCGATACGCCCAGACTTGAGGCTTTCTTTGGAATAGCGCTGGCTATATCAGGGGATTGGGCCCTAATAGGGTCCTATGAGGAATCAAATGGACTTGATGCAGGTGCTGCCTACTTTTTCCACAAGGAAAATGGCGTCTGGGTGCAGAAGCAGCGCGTAGTGGGTAGTGGGGTACAAGCAGGAGATTTCTTTGGATCTGGATTGGGTATTTCTGGGAAAACAGCTGTAGTAGGTTCCTTTTTGGGAGAGGAAGCCTATGTCTACGAGTACGAAGAAAATCAATGGGTAGAAAAGAAAAAGCTAGTTGCAAATGATGGACAAGCTGCAAGGAAGTTCGGTTCTCGTGCAGTGGTCTCGGGAGAGCGTATTCTCATTGCTGCTAGAAGCGATAATGCTGAGCAAGGGGCTGTATATGTATCTGAAAAGGTGGGCGATTCCTGGGAAATTGTTGATAAAATTACCGCCTTGGATGGACAAATGGGAGATAATTTTGGGGTAAGTATCTCTCTTCAGGGAGATCGCGCATTAATAGGAGCCTTCAAGGCAGAGAGAAATGGGCTGCAAACGGGAGGAGCCTACCTTTATGAATACCAATCAGGATCGTGGGAGCAACAGGAGAAATGGATGCTGGAGAATGGAGCGGATGGAGATGAATTTGGTGCCTTTGTCCATTTACAGGCAGATATTGCATTAGTTGGAGCAAATAAAAGGGGGAGTTCAGGAGCCTTATTTATGTTTAAAGAGGGAGAAGCTGAATGGAAGGAATATCCTGAAATCGTGGCGGCCAATAGCGTTGGCGGAGCGAGTTTTGGTCTTGCAGCAGGGATTTCAAAGGACGAGCTCCTCGTAGGGGCCTTTGGGGAAGATAGCCCCGAAGCAGATAATGGGGCTGTGTATACGTTTGATATTTCCTGTACGGAAGATACTACAGGATGCATAATGCCCACAAATCTTGCTTGGGGTAAGGCTGCAAGGCAATCAACTACCTATGGAGACGGACTTGCATCCATCGCGGTAGACGGCATTGTAGATGGCCAGGGTAGCCCTTGGGGTACCAATGCTTCCCTCCAGCATACCCAGAGCGAAACTTCTCCTTGGTGGGAGGTAGATCTGGGAGAAAATTCAGCAGTAGAGTCGGTAAGCATTTATAACCGGACAAGCTGTTGCCAAGATCGTCTAAGAGACCTGTATGTACTGATCTCCCCCGAACCATTTGGGGATACGACTCGTTTGGCAGATTTGCTGTCAGATCCATTTATTTCGCACGCACAGCTTACAGGTATCCCAACAGACTCAATCATTTCCATTCCCATCTCAGCCTCAGGTCGGTACGTACGTATTCAACTTCCCGATGATGGAGTCAACTCCGCGCTCCATGTAGCCGAAATAGAGGTTTATGGATGTGTAGAAGAAGTATTAACTCCCTGTGAGAAGAATTTTGAGGCATTGATGGAAATTTACAATCAAACCGGGGGAATAAACTGGAGACGCCAGGCAAATTGGGGCGTAGGATGCCCGTGCGAAAATAACTGGGAAGGAGTCATATGTGGAGATAGCAATACAGTCACCTTACTCACCCTCGGAGGCAATAACCTAGTAGGGGAAATTCCAGAAACCTTAGGCGACTTAATTTATCTTGAGGAATTGGTGCTTGCTGGGAATCCTATAACCCAATTGCCTCAGTCCATTGGTAAACTTAAATCCGTTCATACATTCTATCTGGACCAGACGTTGGTCGCAGAGCTTCCCAATTCATTTGGAGAACTCAGTGCGTTAACGAATCTGTATTTAATGGGTTCAATCCTAACGGAGCTACCAGCTAGTTTTGGTAATTTAAGTAGCCTTAGATCGTTGTATATTGCCAACAGTAGCTTGACCAGTTTACCTACAACATTTGGAGACCTGGGGGCATTAGAATTCGCAGAATTCAATGAAAATCAACTCCAATTCCTACCTGAGTCAATAGGGAATCTTCGTGAGCTTCAAACATTAAGATTGTTTAAAAACCAGATTGTCTTACTGCCTCCCTC
>JBCCTX010000390.1:0-6691 GCA_039197765.1 Bacteroidota bacterium | reverse complement strand
TTGAGGAGGAGATGGAACGCATTCAAGAACAATACGGGAAGCCTTCCGGCTGCCTGTATATTGTATTTGGGGAAAAGGAAGAACCCGTAGGTTGTTTTGGTATTAGAAAGTGGGATGGTAAGGTCTGTGAACTCAAACGGATGTATATACACGCGCGGTACCGAGGCTATGGCTTGGGCAAGCGTCTTCTCAAAAAATCGATAGTAGTCGGAAGGCAATTGGGGTATCAAACGATGCGCTTAGATACCCTTCCTACAATGAATTCGGCGATTAGCTTGTACAAAGCATTTGGCTTTTATGAGATCGATCCTTACCGGTACAATCCCATTGAAGGGACAAAGTATTTTGAGCGGCAACTAACAGAACCATGATACAGACCAGTTTACTTACAGCTTTTCTGTCCCTTTTGTTTATTGGCTGTCCATCCTGCTATGGCCAGTATCTCGCCCAAGCACCCAAAGGGGATAAAATTGCTACCTTCAATGCAATGGCTCCTTCCAGCATCACCCGCAATATCAGCCAAGATGCATTATGCCATAGTATTTGATACCCTTATTGCCCAGGGAGAATCGGACTTCCAGGTCAAGGAAATGGTAAAAGCCATTCTCCCAAAAGAAAAATGGCCTTGGGTATTTTATTTTTCTGTCAAGTAGTTATATTTTACCTAAAAGAAATAACCTATTCAAACTCCCCAATCCAGTACCTATTTAGCTTCCTCCTCCATGACCTACCAAACCCGCTACACCTGTAATCCCACAGATTTCAAAACCTATGATACCCAGCGTATCCGAGAAGATTTCTTGATTGAAAACATGATGGAATCCGGAAGGATCAACCTCGTTTATTCGCACTACGATCGCTATATCGCTGGGGGAGCCGTTCCCAGTTATGGGGCTTTGACTCTTGAAACGATAGAACCTTTGAAGGCCAATTATTTTCTTGAGAGGCGAGAGTTAGGGGTCATTAATGTAGGGGGAGAAGGCTCCATTTCCGTGGGTGAAACCCGGTACGAGTTGGGATATAAGGATGCACTGTATATAGGAAAGGGTAACAAAGAAGTGACTTTCTTCAGCAAAACGCCGACAAATCCCGCTCGATTTTACCTCAATTCCGCTCGTGCTCACACGAGCTACCCCTGTAAGAAGATTTCTCAGGAAGACGCCGAAATGGTAGAATTGGGGAGTATGGATACCTCTAATGAACGGACTATTCGGAAATTGATCGTATCGAGTATAGTAGAGGTATGCGAATTGCAAATGGGTATGACCGAACTCAAGCCCGGATCTGTATGGAATACCCTACCTGCACATACCCATGACCGCCGTATGGAAGTCTATTTCTATTTTGATTTACCCGAAGGCCAGGCAGTTTCCCATTTCATGGGTACGCCACAGGAAACAAGACATATCTGGGTTCACAACGAACAAGCGGTAATCTCGCCTGAGTGGTCTATACATTGTGGGGCCGGAACGGCTCCTTATACCTTTATTTGGGGAATGGCGGGAGAGAACCTAGACTATAGCGATATGGATGGGACGGCAATCCAAGCCTTGCGTTGAGAATGCGTTATGCAAAAATATCTCTGCGTAGTGCATTTCTTCCTCCCTATCCCTAGAGCTATCAAATGGCTTTACATCAGTACATTTTTCTTAGCCTGTATCGCAGGGGGTAATTCTGTTTCCTTGAGCATCTCTCTGAGATCGATTTCAATGGTTCTGCATAAGGACAACATGGGGATATCGTTCGCCATACCTTGAAAAGGGTTCTCCGAATAGTCTCCCACAGCCTCCATCGTAAGATAAACCCAGCCAATCAAAACAGAAATAGGGACAGATAGGATTTGCCCCCAATCGCCTAATTTCATCAGCTCGGGGATCATGCTAAAAGGTAGGAGGAAAATAAATATGATGGTGAAATAGCGGCTCATGTTGGCGTACTGTCGGGGGAGGGGAAATTTCTTGATCCGCTCATTCTTCCCCTGTAGGGTGTAAAAGCTCTTGAGTACCTTGGCCAACTCCATGTGCCGAAAATCATCTATCATTCCCTGTTCACGCAGGTGGCTGAGGTCTCGGGATTGTTCATTGATGATTTGCGTGGCTGTGTTGACAGCGTTTACAAGACGATCGTACTCATTTTCAGGTAGAAATACCTTGAGTTCTGAACGCGTCACTTCATCATCTACCAGCCCTACGCCAAATTGCTCTTGGTAATAGCGAGCCGTTTTACCAATGAAACCACCTTGATTTGCATGTTCCCAGGAAGTTACCACTAGTAGTTGACTCCTGTGCGCATAGAGCCATCCAATGTGTCGATAAATCAAGCGCTTTTTTACGGCAATAATCTCTGCTTCTGATACCGAAAGTTTGGCAAATTGATTGCTGACAAAGCCATCGACCATCATTCCCCAGGTTCGGCTGTCATTGACGATTCCCCCCCAAATTTTCCGTGCTTCCCACATCCGGTCATAGGATTGATTGTTTTTAAAGCCAACATAAAAGGCAACTGCAGTACCTATAACGGAGAGGGGCAACCAGGGGATATGGATAGGAATGAATCCATGGTCATAAAGCGCTGCAACACTCGTCATAAAAACCAATAGTAACAGGATGTAGTGCCAGGACCACTTGAATACTCGGGAGAAACTTATTCCTTTGGAAACAATCATGTTGCGAAGGGTATTTGAAAAACTTGAGAAATAAGTCTAAGATAGGAAATGGCAGGGAATAAGTAGGCTTGGATAATTCAGTTAGATTACCGTAAAACACCTAGGAAATTCCCTAAAATCCTGTAGCAAATAAACTCCTTGCTCCCCCTATCCCACATTTCTGGTAGGTGTTATAAGCTTGTGCAGCCCTTTCCAGAATTAGCTCCCCATTCTCTTGCTCCAACCAACCTGCTATGGCTGCGTGTAAGCTGTAGGCTTCAGGTGCCATGAGATTTGTGGTCCATAATAAGGGATGTGCATTTGCCTGCTCTACCTCAGAGCCAAAATAGGTTTGGCTTGAGCAGGCTAGGATGATAAGGTCTTTTGGCTGGTCTATCGGTTGATAGGTTAGGTCTACCTCAAATTCCATCAGGCCGTCATGTCCAATATAGGCCAGCAAGTCTGCTCCCCCACCGAAAGTTAAATCCTTTCCCTCGTAGGAGATTTGCTCAGGGCTCTGGCCATTGGCTGATAGGAGGAAATTTTTTGTACAGGTTTGGATAAATGCTCCATCATAGGCATCAGCCAATAAATAGGCTTCTTTATGGGTATGCTTAAATAAGATCCGTTGCAGGATCTTAGGGTTTTCGGATTTTATGGTCTTTACCCATTCCCAGTCCTTGGTTTTATACTGAAAGTAGGATTTTACTCCATATGCCGCTCCCCAATAGAGGTTGTGCTCGGGATCCTTCCCATTGCCGAGCTTTGAAGGGACAGGGACTATTCCTTGGTTTTCATTGTCACAAAGGGCGACAAAAACGTGGAGGTTTTGGGTATAGGCAAGAGAAGAGAGGATAAATGAGAAAATGAAAAGTGCTATTTTGAACATGCGATCATCAGCTAAAGGCGTTGGACAAGTGTACGGAGACGCTGCCGTTAAATACTCAAAAAGAATGCCTTTGATTTACAGGGAAATATTTTTGCCCTGCATGGTTGGCCTATTTTTGTGAAACAATAGGGACGGATGATCATCCGTCCCTACATCCTCGTAGAGGAGGCATCAGTTTTTTGCTAGAGGCTTCTGGCAAAACCTCCCCCTATATCTGTCCCATATAGGCGATGGGTTGGAAGCGTTTTTCTTCTTCCACTAAGTCTGCTACCAAGGCCAAACAATCGTCTAGGTCCCGGTAACAATACGGCGCATCCGTTTTGATGGAATTGTCCGAGATCATCTCAGGGATGTAAATTTTCCGCCGCATTTCTCCATAGTCGTAAGACTGGGCATAGCTTTTTGCCGCTGATCGAGACATGGTTCGACCGGTTCCATGACACATAGAGTTTCGCACGTCTGCGACGGAGGTTTTTCCCCGTACCAGGACTACGTCCCCAATCATATGAGAAGGAATTACCGTCAATTCTCCTGGCAGCAAGCGCGATGCGCCTTTGCGGATGATTACCAGGTCCTCCTGTACTTCAAAGTGATTGTGATTTTTATCTAGGACCACTTCTACCTTTCCAAAGTGCTTTTCCACGATGTTCAGCACGGCCCTCCGATTGGCCTCTGCCCATTTACAAACCGAAGCGAAGGTCTGGTCGAACCGCTGGGGTTGATCCACTAGGTGGTCGACTAAATTGGACTCTTTTCGGGAGCCTGTATGGATGAGGAAGTACAAGCGATCCTCCTCATAGGATCGTAAGGCATCCAGAAAATGATTGCCCGAACCCAGATCCCCAAGTTTTCCCTTATTGGCCGCAAGTTCGTGGTAAATTTCATCCCAAACCGGGGCTTGGAATTCAGACGCTGCCAGGGATGATTTAGCCAATAGCATCCCACAACCACAATCAGAAATGGCAAATTTGCGCCAATCTTCTTGTTGGGTTACTACCACAGTTCCGGTCGGCAGGGGCGATTTCCCAGGGCATGCATCGGGAAAGAATATGATTTCCTCCGCCTTCAACCCATGGGGAATCCAGTTGTAAAGGGTATGCAGAGGCGTAGCGGAATAATTTTGAATATGCATAGAATCTACTGTAAAAGATGAAACAAAGGTCTGATCAACTCAAGGGCTGAGCAGTTGGCGTCTTGGAATATGGATACAGTAGATTACATGATGTATATGCTAAAGGATTAAGTCAACAAATATAATACCATTTTTAGAACCCTACCTCTAGGAATTCACACAGTTATTTTGCTTGGGTGATGGTATCTAGAGCGGCTACCACTTCTTCCTGTGTTATCATTTTCTTCATGTAGGACAATACCGCATTGGACATAATTCTCCCTAAAGGCGGCTCGACTATGTAAACAGAGTCTTTACCAAGTGCCGATTTTGTTAAGAAGTCTTTTCGCTTGATTTCTTGGTCCATGGGTAGGTCTACTTGGAGTTGGCCTTTATAAGGCGCTTGTACTTTCTCTCGGGTAAGAGGAAAAGGAAGGGAAATTTCCACATAATCTTTGAGAATTTTTTGGGCTTCTAACTGCTCCATGCGCTCGTCCAGATAGATAGGTTCTCCTGTAGTTCCTCGGGAAGCTCCTACATTAACCAAGGGAGAAATTTCTCCAATCGGATCTATTCGATTGCGTTTGTCTAGGTACTTATCAAAGTTGTCTCGTATATAAGTTACCCCATCATTGTGTATACTGATTAATATGATATTTTCTTTATACTGATTAAAGAGGGATGGGTTTTCCAGTTCCATATAATCTAGCAGATCTATCAGAGAGCTTACTCCAGAATTGTCAAAGCCTCCTGCATCAATGAAATGACCCTTGGTACGAATTTCAGCTGCCTGACTGAATATGGGAAATCGGTTACAACTGAAAAGGGCATCGGTGAATGAGAGGGAATGCCTAGGATTTACCTCAAAGTCTAGCATAGAGATAGCAGCTTTGAAAATTTTGTCTTCATTCTGTAGAGGGCTGGCTATACCCTTAATTGCGGTTTCACTCTGGGTTGAATTGGTCAAGAGGAGGGGAAATTTTCCGTTCATTTGTTCATATCCAGCTAACCAAACACTACGATAATCCTGGTTCCAACTTTCTTTGTGGTAGGGGGCATCTGATTGAGAGCTATCCTGTAAAACCAATTCAATATATTTGCGTGCCATTTTCTCCGCCCCATCTTCCCAAGAGGAAATGTCTCCCAGAATGAAATTCTTGAAAATATTCATACCAAGGAGAAAAGTAAAATCATTGGAGACAAAATTAGCGGAGCCAATACGCTCTATAGCAGCTCTACGCAAGCCAGGATTATCAGGATATTGCATTTTGATTACTGAGTACATTCCCAGTCCAATCATACCCCCAGAAGATCCGCTCATTGCCAGCGTTCTGTCAAATAGCTTGTACCCATAGCGTCTATCCAATTTCTCCAATACCAAAAGTGTCCAATAGCATGCTCTGAGTCCACCCCCATCAGCAGCAATCATGAGGAAAGGATGTTCAGATTCTTGGGTATTGCTATTGTAGGCGGATTCCCAGCGGCTTTCAAAATACGTATTAAAAGGAATCCCTTTGGGATATGTATTCGTTGAATCAGCGTTTTTTTCCGTACTTAACCCTTGGATGGTGATTTGTTCTAATTCATGGAAGTGATTGTTTGAAGAAAAGGAATAAAGTCCAACCAATAGTATGCCTATCCCTCCCATAAACCCTAAATAGTTTACTCGAAGACGTGTGTGATGATCTTGCAATGGATTTTTTACTTCTCTCAAGACAACCTGCGCTCCTTTGGTGAAGAGGTTCAGTGCAGAAAATAATAGGATGAGATAAATTAAAGCAATATTTATAGGATGCATCCAAGAATTGAAGGAATAAAAAAGGTTTAGAAAGATAACAATTACCAGGGAAGACCATCCTGCAATCATGAGTAGTAGCATAAAGTTAGGGTCCTTTCCAAATAGCTTGGTAATCATCCATTCTCTACCAGAATCTTTCAGTTTCGAGCGTCCGATCATGAGAGGGAGATAAAACATGGCATTGAAGGCCAGAAACCACAGTAAAGCAACTAAGGTCCCTATACTTCTATCTCTTTGTAAATCAGGATG
>JBCCTX010000389.1:0-6695 GCA_039197765.1 Bacteroidota bacterium | reverse complement strand
AGAGTAGTAGACTTCATACCATCAAAACTATTGATTTGAAGGCCTTAAGCAAACTTTTGGATTGGAGAGGCTTTCAATTGCTTGTAACAAATTCGTAACAAGGAATGGGTAGATCTTATTTTGAGCGGTAAGTAGGGAAAACGAATGCATTGGGGTGATGATATAGGAGAATCCCCAGCTAACTCCGTTAGGGCTTGTATTACCTAGGGTTTTTCTTAGAAAGTGCACTTGTGAGCAGGCTACAGCCAATTGCTAGTTTCCATCACCTCTCAATCGGTGATGCCTTTTACTCAAGGTGGTGTAAGGAAAGTACTGACAAGTAACCCTTATAACTTGGGTTTATCGAATCAACTTAACCGCCTATCATAATCTTTTGATACGTGGTACCCTTGTTAAAGGAAATCTGTAGGATGTACATACCTGCAGGAAAATTTTGAGGTATTGTTACGTTGGCACTTGCTCCTTGCAGAGAAAATCGGAGGGTTTCAGACTTTCCTTCCAAATTATATAGTTTTATATTTTCTACCTGTGGAGTCGAAGGGAGAGAAAGTTGAAGTGTCTGCCCTTCCTTCAACGGATTGGGATATACACGCATTGGGAAGTTGCTGGCTTCTTCCAAATTATTTGTTATAATCCCTCCTTCTTCTGCAATTCTTCTGGATGTATAAATGCGATAGGCTCCTGGTGCAAGGGTCATACTTTGGGAATTGGCGTTGAGTTCCAAACTATCTCCTGAAAAGAACTCATGCCATGTGCCCGAATCTGGGAATAAGGCCGTAACTGACCGTTCTATTACGTCAAAGTTAGTAATGACAAAGGCATCCATATCTGGATGGTTTAAGCGAAGCTGTTTAACATAAGAATCCGTATCATCTAGCTGAAAATCACGGGTACTAAAGGTAGAGAATTGCGTCTTCAATTGTACGATTCGGCTTACCCGATCGAAGAGGGCTTTTCTGTCGGGTACTTGTAAATAATCCCATCGGATAGGCTTTACATCTAATCGACATCCCTCACTTACAGGGCCACTTTGACACTGGTTAATGGAAAAATCGTAGCCCAATTCACCAAACTGCCAAAGCATTTTGGGTCCAGGAATTGTGTAATACAGGGCGCTGATTGCTTCGATTCTATCAAGCGCTGTACCTATGTTTTTGGTGTTGTAGCTTCCATTTGAATTTCCAAATTGAAGGACCTTGTACATCACCCGTTCTTCGTCGTGACTTTCCATATAGGAGATCAAATGCGGATTGGACCAACCTCTAGCTTGGTAGTTGGCCCCATCCAAGTCTGAGACATAGCCCATGGCAGCTTCAGCAAATTGAAAATTCATGTTTCCCCAGAGCATCATCCCATAATTGGCCAACTCGACCTCTTCTCGATTATCAGCGAAATGCTCCATGATTACATAGGTTTCTGGATTCAAACGCCAAACATGATCGGCATAGTCCTTTAATATTGCTATTCTACTTGCGTCATACTGAGACATTAAGCCGGGATCACTTCCAGAATTGGTTTGCGTCAAGCCCTTTGATAGATCAAACCTAAATCCATCGATTCTATACTCCTCTACCCACTGGCTGAGGTTGCGTTTAACCCAAGAACGAGTAGCTGGGCTTTCGTGATCTACGTCAAACCCAACATTAAAAGGATGTCTGGGAATGGGATTTAACCAAGGATTATTAGCTGCCGGTCGATTATTGGCATTATCCCAGTACATTCGAGCGAAAGGAGCTTGGCCAAATACATGGTTATAGACCACATCTAGGATAACCGCAATTCCTTTTGTATGAGCTGCATCGATAAATTGCTTCAACTCTGCCCGACTCCCATAGTATTTGTCTACTGCAAAGTGAAAGGAGGGATTATACCCCCAGCTTAAGTTGGCCTCAAATTCTTGAACGGGCATTAATTCAATGGCATTAACCCCTAAGTCAGCCAAATAATCCAAGGTATCAATTAGGGACCTGTAACTGTGGTCAGATAAAAAATCCCTCAGGAGCAATTCATAAATGACCAAATTCTCTTTTGCTGGAGCTTGGAAAGTATCAACTTGCCAGTCAAAGGTTGAGGGATTTAGGTCAAAAACTGTAACAATTCCTGTTGCACCGCCTGGAAAGGGAGGAAGTCCTTCAAGGTTTCGAGAAGGAATGAACGCATCCTGGCCTTGATCCAAAACCAATTGAGCATAAGGATCGGCAATAGCAATCTGACCGTCCACCAGGAATTGATAGGTATTGGTTCGCACATCAAATAAGTCCTTTGACAATTCTACCCAAAAGGTATCCCCAACGGTAGACCGTGTCATTTGAAATCCATTTACAAAGGAAAAATTATTCGCGGGACAAAGAAAGGAAACTGACGTTTTCTCTGGCGCGTGTAGGGCAAAAAGGTAGCTACTATCCGTATAGGTAAGTCCTAATTGGGTACCCGGCGGAGGGTTCTCTCTATCTCTTTCTCTCAATACCAAATAGCTGACAGAATCCTTAATGCTTTCCTCTTCTACACTCGCCGTAATAACGACTAAGTGAATTCCAGGCTCAGGGTTGGGAATTACCAAGTCTACCTCTTGGGCAATTCCACTAAATAGCGTAGAATCATTGTCAGTTATTTCCAAGGTCGCTTCAACATTTAATTGGACCTGCAGGTTCATATCCTCCCCACTGGATATAATCTCGTCGGATTGTGGAGAGAGGATATCCAAAATCAACCCCGAATTCGCGGGAAAAACATCAAGAAAAATATCTCCTCCATCTGTAGCTCGACCTGAGGGTTCCCCGTCTATACTGCGAAATACAAAGGCCAGTTTTTGTATTTCTTCGCCAGGGTCGGGACCGTAGAACTCTACAATGTTATAAGAAATGGAATAAAGATCCTCGGCTAAGCGTGTCATTAAGATCTCGGGGTCATCTCCCGGCCAATCTGTTTTTACGTGTTTCCAGTCTGAATCATTGAAACTAAGATTGGTAAGCACACCTGTGTGGGCATAGACGTTTCCTGTAAAGCCTTCCAAGCCACCATTTCCTTCCTTGGCGTTGAAATATACTGTAACATCATCATTGGGAGTGGGAAATGCTGGTTCTGTCCAGGCTACTACCCCAGGGGGAATATCTGGAAGATCCTGGCCTATTAATATGACTGGCAGGAGACAACATATACTCAGGAGCATACCTACAAAAGACAGGCTCAATAGAGACTTGGGTACAAAACAAAAACTAATGGAAAGGTTCCGCATACAGGTTTAGGTTGATATTTCCCGAAATTCTACTTTCAATCTCTGATAAAAATAAGAAAGATCAAGGAATATCTTAGGCAGAATTTCTACCCCTAATAAGTCTATTGTTTAGCATTTGCAAACGCCTTTTAAGGGCTTGTAGGCAATTTGCATATCTCTAATTTACAAAGGCCAAATTGGGCTGAGAGTGATGTTGCTTCTGCTTTACAATTTTGCCCACCTGAGCGTATTGTAGGGAAGCATCCTGGTGATGGGTTCTATTACGCTTTAATCCCTTAACAGGGATTCCCCCTTTGGCAAGAATTTGGCGAATAGTCTTCTTTCTCACCTTAGGGATAAGGAGGGAAACCTCCGTATCCATAATGCTGTTCTTGACATGTTTTGCCCCTAGTATGTGCCCCATTTCGTGCAGCCCAATGGTTTTAGAATCTACATACTCGTCAGAGATATAAATCGCATTGGGGGCTGCGAAACCTACGGCACGACCACTTTCCATTAACTTGTCAAGTTTTCTAAGGCGTTTATCTGGAACGACAAAAAGGTAAGTCAGCAAACTGGAGTTCACCCTCCCTGCTGGTAGAAAAAAGCCATTGCCATCATATATTCCTGCAGCTTCATTCAGGTGAAAATATACGGGAATAATTTGCTCCTTTCCATCTACCTGAATTTTATACCCAAATCGTCCACTTTGCCCATTCCAAAAATCTAGTGAAGCTTCCAAAATCCTTCTCTCTGTATCCGTGTTATGTGCAGCGCAAAAGTAAGCTTCCACAACGAAATGAGGATGATCAGAGTCTTCAACATAGCGTATAGAAGCACTTTGGGTATCTGACATCCGATAATGGGGTCGGTGAGCTCTTTTATCAGCGAAGGGATGGCACTCATCTCTAGTCAAGGATTGCCCATTAACCACTTGGTCAATCATAGTTAGACTGGAAAGGACCCCGGCCCAATATATGCTAGTTTTCATAGGTGATCTACATTAAGTGGAAAAGAAGGCGCTTGAATAAAATTACGAAAAATCCCAATGTTAACAAAATGTTAACATATTATTATCTTAATATAATCAAGACGAATAAAAGGAGTTTATTCCTTCTTCAGTGGTTGGAGGAACAAATTATCTGACTAATAAGACATTTCCCTTTCTCCGAATATTTTGCTGGTTCCAACGATCTGCTCCGCGGTAAAGAAGTTGGTAGAAATAAACGCCCTCCTTTAGGGCATTTCCCTGGGTATCTGTCCCATCCCACCCTAATGTGGGGTCTTCACTGGTAAAAAGTACATGTCCCCAGCGGTCAAACACCTCTAGAGAATAGGTTTCCACCTCACAATCCAATTCAGGAAAAAACTGCTCATGCAGCCCATCTTGGTTAGGAGTGAACACGTTGGGGAGTAGGAGTTGACAGGTACAATCTTCCACCATGAGGGACATCGAAGCCTGTGCACTTGCGCATCGGTTAGTAGCGACGACTGTGTATAGTCCAGACTCCCTGACAAAGCGTTCGTTTGCTGTACTTCCATCTTCCCATAGCAGGGTTGCCTTTCTGGGGTTGGTGAAAAGGCGAACAGAATCACTTAAGCAAATCAGGGTATCTGGCCTTAAGCTTAGCTCTGGAATGGTAGGAATAATAAATAGCGAGTCAGAGCGCAAACATCCCAAATAGTCTCGGCGAATAACGAACCAGCCTGCAGAATTTACTTCTCTAATAGGATCCATAGATCCATTTTCCCACAGGTAGCTTGCTTCGGGAAAGAATACATTCAATTCTATTTCTTCATCCTCACAGAGGAGGGTATCTGGTCCTAAGTCTAATTCAGGTACGTCGATATAGTCAATTTGAATCGTGTCTGCAAGGGTACATAGCTCTCGTTGTACTTGGACAAAATAGGTTCCAGGAGATTCCACTTTATATTGAGCAGAAGAAGAATTATCCTGCCAACTGTAGCTTACACCTGGATTGGTCGCATTCAGGTCGAGAGTCTCCCCTTCGCACAGGGTGCTATCCTCACCTAGCTCAAGGATGAAAATGATCTCCTCTACTTCGATCTCATCTTCTAGGCTACAGTTTTCGACTTGTAAGAGAACGCTGTAGTTTCCCGTCGTATCAATTAATCTTTCGGGTTCTGTACTTCCATCCTCCCAGGTAAAGGTCCATGCAGTGGAGTCCTCACCAGCATCTAGTAATAGGTTATCTCCCTCACAGATAAATGTATCTACCCCTAAATTCAAATTGGGAAAGAATGTGTAATCGATTGTAACCGAATCGGAAGTTTCGCATTCATCCCGTGAAATAGCTACCCTATAAGTCCCCGGTTCGTCAACCAAATACTGACTTCCAATTGAACCATCTTGCCAAAGATAGCTTGCAAAGGGGTTACTAGCTGATAGACCTATGGTCTCTCCTTCGCAAAGGGTACTATCAGGTCCGAGATCCACTCTAAGCTGTATTTCTTCTACAGTAATGGTATCAATTAATTCACATCCACCGAGAAGACGAGTTTTCACCCAGTAAATGCCCGAACCCGAAATGGTAAAGTTCCTTTCAGCGGATCCATCTTGCCATTCATAGGAAAGGGCATCGGGGCCAGCATCTAACTGGAGGGTATCCCCTTCGCAGAAAGTCTCTTCTTCTCCTAGATTCAAGCTATTATAGGAGGAAAAATAGCCATAAGAACTCCCTCCTCCGGCTCCGGGAAAAGCCAAGGTGCCCAGGTGAAAAAGGCCTGTAGTATTTTCCAGTTGATGAAACCCAAGCGAGAGGGAACTTACGTTGATTCTGGCAGATTTCCATTCATTATTTGTCCCAGGTACATCGGAGAAGGCACCTGCGGAAAAAGCCTGGGTAGCCGTATTCCCATCTAATACAAAATCTCGGATGTGTTCACTCCGTGTCAGCAGGATGAGCTGAAAGTCTTGATCGATGGGACGCATAAAATTCACGCGTTGGTTGCCCGTACAGGTAATAGGAGGTATAAGTGCAGCTCCGGGTTCATTTGCCACCCCTGAAAGGTGCCATACATATACGGGCTTATTGCTTGATATAAAGGTAGAGGTTCCTGTGAGGTTCAAAGAGGTGCTTCCACCCTCGTTGAGCGTAACCTGGGTTCGGATGGGATTGAAATAGCTAATTGCGGTATTATCTTCTGTGGCCACGATATACACTTGCTCGCTCGCGGCATCTCCTCGAACAACTATATATTCAGTACCCAAGATATCAACTGGGACGAGTTGGTCCCCAGCAAGGTCCCACCCGGTCGTTTCAATATTGATGATAGAATCATCAGAATTTGTAACAGCAACCGGTTTATCAGAGACGATGCGTGTTCCCTGCAGGTGGGCTGCCGCAGTCATACCAGCCGCTCTAACTGAGTAGGTCTCCCCGCGATTTAGCTGTACCTCTATAGGTCCCCTACCCGATACCCCCAATAGGTTATTAGCGGGAAAAATGGTCAACGTCGT
>JBCCTX010000388.1:0-6713 GCA_039197765.1 Bacteroidota bacterium | reverse complement strand
GTAGTATGTCCACCTGTTGTGATGAATTCAATTTCAGCATCCATCCAATTTAAGCCATATCGGGTTTCTTTGGACTCCTCATGGACATAGCGGACCGTCCCCATCTCCCCATTTGCTAGAAAGGGTAAGCCCTCTTTTGCCTCTCCCCAGGAATAATTGTTCTTTACGACCATAAGCAAATCCGAAGGCAAGAGGAGTGCATCTGTATGCCACAAGTTGTGTCGAATGGCTTGGTTTACCTTCATTGCCTGATAGTTGGAGTAGGTAATGAATACGACTCGATCGGGGTTGCCCTCCTCAAAATACCCAATGTAGGTATCCAAGGCTTCGTAAGGGGTGTCAAGCAGTTGCATATCCCTACTGGGAATGAGTTGAGGAATCTCTCCTGTATCCAATACAAATACGTCTCGAATAATGATGGCATTTTCCAAAATACCCGAATCAACGTGCTGCCTTTTCACCTCACTCAGCTCTCCTTCGTAAAGGTTGAGATCTAATTCTCGGGTCAGTACATAGGGATTCAATCCTGGAGAGTAGTTCAACCCGATGGGGGGAAGCTGGACCGGGTCTCCGACAAAGATAAGTTTGTGGGGTACTTCGGCATCGAAAACGTATTGGACTAAGTCCGAAAGTAAGTTGTTTTGCCCTCTGGTCTCTGTTTCCGCACCGATCATAGAGGCCTCATCAATTATGTATATAGTGGCCTTGGGCTCTCTGTTCTTTTTCAAGGTAAAATGTACCCTTCCCCATCCATCATCTTTACTGGCATAAATGTGGTGGTGGATGGTGTAAGCGGGGCGCTTGGTACGTCGACTGATTACTTTGGCCGCCCTTCCCGTCGGGGCAAGAAGGACTACTTTGTACCCCGATTTTCTGATTAACTGAGAAAAAATCCGGATCATAAAGGTCTTCCCTGTTCCTGCGGAACCCGTCAGCAAGAATGCGGGAAAATCTACTTCAGATTTCAAGAAGTCCCAAAACTCGCGCATAACCTCCCACTGGTCATCTGTCAAAGAGACCTCAGATTTTTCGAGTATTTGGTTTAGGAAACTTTCTTGAAGAGACTTATCCAAAGTACGGTTTTTATTAAGTGGGGAAATAGGGAAGTCCTGGACTTCTCACGTCTCACTTCTCTTCTCTTGAATGAGCTTTCCATCCTGCATTTCGTAGCAGGTCTTCGTCTGTCGGGCTATTTCCATATCATGGGTAGCGACTAAAAAGCTTACGCCCTTTTCCGATGCGAGTTCACGCATAAGGGTAAAGAGTTCTTGGCTATTCCGTGAGTCTAGATTTCCTGTAGGTTCATCCGCTAAAATAAGTGCAGGTTGATTGATCATGGCTCTCGCTACAGCTACCCGTTGCTGTTCCCCCCCGGAGAGTTGAGAGGGCTTGTGATCCATGCGCTCTGATAGCCCTAATTGGTCCAAGAGCTCTGCCCCTCTCTTTTTGACAACCGTTTGAGAGGTGCCTGCTATGAACCCCGGCATACACACATTCTCTAAGGCACTAAATTCTGGTAAAAGGTGATGAAATTGGAACACGAAGCCTAGAAATTGGTTCCTAAAAGCCGCCTTTTCCTCATGGGTCAATCCCTGTACATCCAAAGAACTGAATCTCAGTTCTCCTTTATCGGGGAGGTCTAAGGTTCCTACAATTTGTAAGAAAGTACTCTTCCCTGCTCCAGAGCTTCCTACCAGAGACACAACCTCGTTGGTTTGTAAGCTTAAGGAAACCCCTTGAAGTACATCTAGCTGTCCAAATGCCTTATGAATATTAGAGGCTTCTAGGAGAGGAACATGCTGAGGAAGTGCTTGGGAATCTTTTAATTCAAGGAGTTGTTTCAAGCGCATAGAAAAAATTGCCTTCTTCGGTTTTAACTGCTAAATATAGGAAACTTTTGAGTTTATGTTGGAAAAGCTAGGTGTTGGATGCATTTGTGGGATCTGTTTGATCATTTTTGGAGCATGTGAGAATGAACCTATTCCCTCCAAAATGGGATCTTTCCTCCCAAACGCTAAAATTTCAGGCGTAAACTATTCCCAAACGCATATCTTGACAGAAAATTCTTTGGACCTTAGTCCCATCTCAGCTCAATGGGCGGCGCTCATACCGCAATATTTTGGGCGGCAAGGCCAGCCCATAATTACAAGCCCATTCAGGTGGGAACGCCTGCTACCGGAAGCTATAGAACAGGCTCGGCGCTCGGGTCTTTCTCTAATGATCAAACCGCATGTTGACTTCAACGAAAGTCAGGTTTTCCGGGGAGACTTCACCTTGGACTCTGAAGAAGAGTGGCAAAATTTTGAGGCGAGATACCAAGAAATTATTCTTTCGTTGGCTGATATGGCGGAAAGCTATGGCGTAGAAATGTTTTGTGTAGGTACAGAACTGAGACTGTTTGTCCTCAAAAGGCCTGAGTATTGGCGAGAGCTTATTACCCTGGTTCGAGATCGCTACAGTGGGGAATTGGTCTATGCGGCAAATTGGGATGAATACCATGAAATTCCTTTTTGGGAAGAATTGGATTACATCGGGGTAAATGCCTATTTCCCCCTGGCCAGAACCCCTATTCCAGGGGAGGAAGAGTTGCGCTTGGGATGGACCTGGTATGTAGATGCCTTGGAGGCCCAGGCCAATAAATCCTGTAAGCGCATACTATTTACAGAGTATGGATATAGAAGTGCAGAACAGGCCACTTGGAAACACTGGGAATTAGGGGTAGGTACGCCCAGCGATTCGGTACAAAAAGTGGGGTATCAAGCATTTTTTGAGTCTTTCTGGGAAAAGCCCTGGGTGGCTGGAGGCTTAATTTGGGAGTGGATTCCCGATCCTCCGAGGTTTAACAATACACGTTGGACTCCGCAGGGTAAAGCTGCGGAAGAGGTTATCCGAGAGTGGTATGGAAGGTAGGGTAGGGTAACCTTTAGACAATGGAAATGAGACATGTGAAGAGAGAAGCTAGAAGACAGGTTTCTGGGATTTTTTTAAAAAGACACCCTCTGCTATCAGCGAAGCGATCTTTCCTTTATCTTCTTCCCTCTGATTTCTTCTTCGTATATTGAAGCACAAATAAACTTTCGTATGAGAAAAATCTCTTATCTCCTCCTTGCAACCTTGTTTTTGGGGACTACGGGTTGTGATACGCTCAATGAAGTTGCAAAAGCGGTGGTCGAATCCTCTACAGGAGGAGTACCCACGAGCTTAGAAATGTCAGGAGGCTTGAAAGAAGCCCTTAACAATGGAGTGCGATTTGCTGTAAATACATTGGGAAAAGAAGGAGGGTACTACAACGATCCGCTGGTTAAAATTCCCTTTCCGCAAGAAGCCGAGTTCGCTGCGAAGGCTTTGAGGGACATAGGGCTAGGAAAATTGGTTGATGATTTTGAAAAATTAATCAATGAGGGAGCGGAAGAAGGGGCCAAAGAGGCACTCGGTATTTTTGGAAATGCGGTAAAGGCCATGACTTTCGCAGATGTACAATCCATCTTGCTGGGGGACAATAAAGCAGCTACTCGCTACTTTCAAGAAAAAACTACTGACCAGCTTTTTCAAACCTTTTCTCCTAAAATTGAGACAGCCTTGGACAAAGTAAATGCCACCAAGGTATGGTCGGATATTACCACAAAATATAACGCAATTCCCTTTACCAAGAAAAAGGTTGAGACAGACCTCGTGCGGTATGCTACCGAAAAGGCCATGCAAGGTTTGTTTATGAAAGTTGCCGAAGAAGAATTGAAAATTCGCCAAAATGTATCCGCTCGTGGGACATCCTTGCTGCAAAAGGTATTTGGGTATGCCGATCAGCAGAAGGCGGGAAACTGAGCATTAGTTCTGGGTTAGCGAGTTAAAGGGTTCTTAGTTTTCATTTGATATCGGTATTTATTTTATTCCGAGGTTTTTCAACTTTTTATTAAGGTTCTTGTCTTTTAGGGAGGAAACAAGCGATACGCACGAAGATTGCTGAACCCTAAACCGAGAACCTCAAACAACCACCTATTCTATGCAATTCCGTCAAAATATTAGCCAATCCCTAGAGGCCATCCGAGCGAACTGGCTACGAGCAGGGGTAACCATCTTTATCATTGCCTTAGGAATTACTGCCTTGGTAGGGGTTTTAACTTCCATAGATGGGATTCGTGAGGGTATGGTGAGTAGTTTTTCACGGATGGGAACCAATACCCTTTCCATCAAAAATTGGTCCTCAGATCTACAAGCGGGAAATCAGCGGGGAAGACGCAGGAAGTACTATCCGCCCGTTACGTTCCGGGAGTACAAGGAATTCAAAGAAAAATTTAGCTCCCTATCCATAGTGGGAGGAGAAGGATTTGGGGGAAGCGCGTTAACCGCGAAGTATCTTGATAGAGAGACAAATCAAGATATTCGCCTGAGAGGGATTGATGAAAATTATATGAAAACGGCTCGTTATGAAATTACCGAAGGACGCGGTATTATCGAGGATGATTTAAATTTGGCGAGAAACCTAGCAGTAATTGGGGATGAAGTGAAACAGCGCTTATTCCCAAATGAAAGCCCCATCGGTAAAATTGTCACGATTAAAAAGCACAAATACAAAATCGTTGGGGTATACGATAAAGTCGGCAGTACTTCTATGGGTGGTCAGGACAAGGTTGTCACGGTACCCCTTTCAACGCTTCGCAACCACGAATCTTATCTAGGTTCTCTAACGATCAATCTTTTTGTCGATGATCCCCTCCAGTTGGAATATATAACTGAAGAGGCTACGGGCACCTTTCGGTTGGTCAGAGACCTCCGCCCAACTGAAGATAATGATTTTGCTGTCATACGAAGCGATTCTTTTGTTGACCAAGCGATGGATAGCCTACAGGTATTGACGGTTTCTGCCCAAATAATAGCCTTGATTACGCTTCTGGGAGCATCGGTTGCCCTATTGAATGTAATGTTGGTTTCCGTAACAGAGCGAACCAACGAAATTGGTTTGCGCAAAGCCTTAGGGGCTACCAAGCGAACGATTCGAATGCAATTCTTATTTGAGGCAATTACCATTTGCCAGCTTGGAGGACTACTGGGAATCGTTTTAGGTCTTTTGGCGGGTAACTTGGTGAGTACTCTTCTCTTAAAAGGAGATTTTGTAATTCCCTGGTTTTGGTTGATTGTAGGGGTGATCTCCTGCTTTGTTGTGGGGGTGTTTTCGGGTTTGTATCCTGCCATAAAAGCCTCAAATGTCGATCCCATAGAATCTTTGCGACATGTGTAGGTGTAGGGTAGGCATTTTAGGAAAAAAAATGAAAGCTAGTCGGGAAAAACGATCGAGTTATTGGATTGGTGAATAAGTATAGGAATATAACTTCAATTATTTTCCCTCATGAATGACTCCATTTACATAGATTTATACGAACAGGAGAATTCCATAAAGACGTTAAAGGATGAATCTCCTGCGGTATTCTGGGGATTTGGGGCAACTTTCCTTCTGTGCGGCATTTTAAATTTCATAGCGGGAATTCGGACGGAAAGTCTTTGGCAGTTACTCACAGGTGCAGGCTTTTTATTATCAATCTGGGATCTTTATAACTATGCACAAGGCAAGGGTACCCTTCAATCACGACTTTTTCCCCGTTTTATTTCCATTGACAAAGAAGGTATCTCGGTAAAGCAAAATGGGTTTAAAAAACCTAATTTTACCTCCTGGGAATCTATTAATTCCATACAAGCAAAGATGAATGCTTTCATTGTAAATCCTGGCGGAAAGGAACCCTATGAAGTATCCCTGGAGAAGGTCTCCTACAGAGAATTGAGAAAAGTAAAAGCGCTTATTGTGCGTTTGGCTCAGGATCAAGGTATTTTATTTCAAAAGTAATTGTATGAATCTACCCCTAAAAATTCCGCTTGGTACTGATATCAATCATGCTCCATGGTTTAAGGAAAGGTTTCCCGCATTCTGTAGGATTGGGGGTATTGTGATACTTTTATTGGGTATAACGCTTTTTTTCGGAGGTATCTATTACCAGGACTTATTCACAGTCTTAGAAGGGATCTTGGCCCTCCTTGGGATTTGGGAATTGGATCGCCAATACGCAGGTCATGATTCACTGGCTTCTCAACTATTTCCTCGCTTTGTACAAATAGATCAACAGGGTATTCTCTACAAAAGTAATGGTTTCCGAAAAGCTCAAATATGTCATTGGGGAGATTTGAAAGAAATACAAGAAAAGTACAATACCCTGCATTTGCGGCTTAAAAATTCAAGAATATTTGTAATTTCCTTGAAAGACTTGGAGTACAAGGAACTTAAGCAGTTCAAAGGAACCCTTCAAGCGATGGCCCATAAAACCCATATCCCCTACGAAGCATGGAAAGAATGATTTGGATGAACCCCAAAAGCAGAAACTCCCTCCTTTGTTTCATTTGTTCCGTTATTCTGGTAACTCCACATACCTACGGACAAGTACTTGAAACAAAAGACGTGGACGCCATCAAGCAAGTTATGTCCATGCAGGAAAATGCCTGGAATGGAGGGGATATTTCCCAATTTATGGAGGGCTATTGGAAGTCAGACTCCCTACTCTTCATTGGGAGTAGCGGACCTACTTACGGGTGGCAAGCCACCTACGAACGATATGAACGCGTCTACCCCGACCGCAAGACCATGGGGCAACTCCAATTTGACATACTGGAAATTCGTTCCCTAGGGCAGAACTATGCGAGGTTGATCGGGAAGTTTCACTTGAAGCGGG
>JBCCTX010000387.1:0-6769 GCA_039197765.1 Bacteroidota bacterium | reverse complement strand
TAAGAAATCCGTATCTTTAGAAAAAATGTAGGATGGAGGTTTTACTCAAACGACATACCCTAACCGTCGATCAATATCACCAGATATTCGAGGCGGGAATTATCACGGAAAAGGATAAAGTCGAGTTAGTCCGAGGAGAAATTATTGCCATGAGCCCCAAAGGAAGTAAGCACAGTTTCTATGTAAAACGTATCACGGATCTATTTTACGAACGCCTTAGGCAACAAGTCGTAGTAAGCGTTCAAGATCCAATTCAACTGGATGATTACTCTGAGTCTGAACCCGACATTGCCTTAAGTCTTCCTCCATTAGAAAGATATCTGGATCAACATCCCAAAGCCAAAGAAGTTTTTTTGCTTGTTGAAGTTGCAAGTTCCTCCTTAGAATACGATAAGCAAATTAAACTTCCTTTGTATGCAGAAGCAGGAATTCCAGAAGTTTGGATTGTAGATATAGCTAATCGAGAAATTATTGTCGCCAAAAACCCCGATGAGGGTATCTATTCATCGTTGGTGAATTATTCTGTAGATAATACCCTAAAGCTTTCAATAAGGGATCATGCGTTCTCCATCCCTGTAGCCAAAATATTGTCTACCAAATGAACAATCATTTATTGGTCCAAACAACCAATAAGTGCAAAAACGATGTTATCAATTAGGTTTTTCTGTACTTCCTGCCCTGCTACTTACAAACCCTTAGCTCTATTAAACTGCATCCAGTCGATGGCACCCACAGGTTTGTTCGACCCCTCTTTCGCGATAAACGCTACATATAGGTCATGCATCCCTTCTGTCGGTTCAAGTTGTATAACTTCTGGGTCGCCTGGAGTGAAGGAAAGGGTGGTCTCAACTTTATGACGGCCTATGGCAGGTCCGTCTGGGGAATCAATTCGGAATTCTATTTCTCCTCCTCCAAAGTAAAGACTCATCGCTGCAATAGGCACTTCCACAGAGCCAATTCCTGAGAGGTCTATACCACCATATCCTACGACTGCTCCTGGGGAACCAATGACAATGGTAAACTCTTCTGTGATGAAATCTGCCATGTCAGGTCCTACTTCGAAGACCATTGCTTTGTCGTTGTAGATAAGTGATTCCATTTCTACCCGCGGGTGACTCAATTGAAACTGTTGGGTAGTGCGCAAAGGGCCGATCGCTTTTCCCCCCTTATCGGTATAAGTAGCCGTGAGGATATAGGTACCTGAGAATTCGTTAGACTTATGTTTGTCAAAGGCATAGCTCCCCTTCAGTGGGAATGCATCTACCCCCATTCCATCCCCAGCTAGGGATAAGATATACTTGACCATTTGCTGGGCCTCGTCTTCAGCCAGTTGGGGATGAGCCGCCATGGCAATATCTCCCCAAACTCCTCCTCCTCCTTTGAGGATTTTCTGCGATAAATAGCCAATTGCCTCAGGATCTGTGTGATACTTTTCCGCAATAGCTTCATAGGTAGGCCCGACAGAGGCTGCATTCAGCTGATGACAAGCCTTACAATCCGAAGCGGCAATCAGTTGCTCTCCCAGTGAGAGTTGAGCTGCTTCCATATTGGCCTTGTGGCCAAGGGCTATCAGGTTTCTGTCCTTCCCTCTGGAAAGGTAGTCAATCGATACCGTTACGGCTTTAGGATCAATTCCTTTTCCTACACTGCCGTCTTCTTCGTCTTCGACCAGTACTTCATATTGTAGGTCCTCTTCTCCCCAGAAAAAGCTTTTGTTCCCAGCTAGCTGCCAGGTAATTTGGGGTTTGCCGTTCCCTGCATAGATCTTTACATCCGAAGTGTGGCTTTCCCCAGAAGGATCTTGAACCGTAAGGCTCACTATATATTCTCCTGCTTTTTCGAAGGTATATGAAATTGAGTCGCCTTCGGCGCTTTCTCCATTTCCAAAATCCCATGTATGAGAAATATCATCTCCATCAAAGTCAACAGAGGACTTTCCCAAAAAAGTTACTTCCATGGGTAGGCCTCCATATTGTCGGTCGACCTCAACTTTTGCCAGGGGCTGCCGATTGCCTGCAGTATACTGTAGATGCACCAGACGCGCATCATCATTTTGCTGAAACCAGTTGGTTCCATACTCCAACATGAACATATCTCCATCTGGCCCCATGACAATATCGATAGGGTTGTTAAAAGATAAGGAAGAAAGAAAGCGCTCCATCCGAACAAATTCGCCCGCTTCATCTAGGGTTACAGCCATGAGCCAACCCCGAATCCAGTCGTAGGTGAAGAGCTTTCCATCGTAGTATTTGGGGAATTGCTTCTCGGATTCTGGATAGGTCTCAAAATGGTAAATTGGGCCTGCCATGGCATTTCTACCTCCCGTTCCCACTCCCGTAAATTCTTCTGATTCTCCGTAAGGATACCAAATAAAGGCTTCCTGAGCAGGTGGAAGTTCTTGGGCACCCGTATTATTGGGGGAATTATTAATGGGCTTTTTCGGATCGTAAGCCGCTAAAGAATTTTGTGAAGCAAAATCGTATTCAAAATAGGGCTTATTATCTCCAATAAAATAAGGCCAGCCAAAGAATCCTGCGGTTTTTGCCTGATTTACTTCGTCGTGTCCAGCAGGTCCCCTTTGTGTACTATCTTCCCCTGCATCCGGCCCTACGTCTCCCCAATAGAGATAGCCCGTCTCATGGTCGATTGAAATGCGATAGGGATTTCTACAGCCCATCACATAAATTTCGGGACGGCCTTCTTTCCCATCTTTGGCAAATAGGTTTCCATCAGGGATGGTATACGTACCATCAGCTTGTGGGGTAATCCGAAGGATTTTTCCACGCAAATCTTGGGTGTTTGCAGATGACTTTTGCGCGTCCCAAGGGCTACGGCCCTCACGTTCATCCGAGGGAGAATACCCATCTGATGCGTGGGGATTGGTATTATCTCCCAATGAGATGAATAGGTTCCCTTCAGGACCAAACTCTAGACTCCCTGCAGAGTGGCAGCACTCTTCTCTTTGGGTAGGTATTTCTAAAAGAATCTTTTCAGATTCTTTATCTAGCGCTTGGTCTTTGAATACAAAGCGGGAAATGTGTTGCTTTGCTTCTTCTCCTACAGGAGAATAGAATAGGTAGATCCAGTGATTCTCTTCATAATTTGGATCGAGTGTCAGGCCAAGTAATCCATCTTCATGTTGATGATGAACGGGGAGTTCGGCAACCGTGAGGAGACTATCCAGTGCTCGGTCAAATACCTTCATGGCACCTCTCCTTTCAATAAAAAGCAGGTCTTGATTGGGCAAGACTTCTAATTCCATCGGTTCAAACAGCCGTTCGGCAAGCACCACCTTGGAAAAGCGGTTCTCCTCTGGAGCTACCGTTGCCACATCATAGTTAACCGGCTTTCCTTCTCCCGAAACATATTTAATCCCACCCCAAAGGTGTTGTAAAAAATCAGGTTCGGCGAAAGTCTCTGATGTATGACCTAGACCTGTGTAAAACACTCGTCCTCCATCGAACTCGTGGTACCAAGAGATGGGATGCGATTCTCCATTTGTCCCTCCTTCATAGCTCGATTCATCTAGGTTGAGCAATACATTGATATGTGGTTGTATAGACTTAAAATTGTACCATTCATCAGTGTGCGTCCACCTTTTGGCTAAATGCTTAGTGGAAATGTGGTCTTCTACGACTACTTCAATCTCAGCTTTCCGAACGTTGGGATCGGTGGGATGGCTCTGAAACCAAGCTCCTAAAAGTTGGTTGTACCAAGGCCAATCGTATTCTGTGTCACATGCAGCATGAATCCCTACGAAGCCCCCACCAGCCTGAATCCAACGGTTCATCTCAAGTTGCTGGGCATCGTTTAGTATGTCTCCCGTCGTATTGAGAAATACAATTACATTGTATTTCCAGAGACTGTCTTCAGTAAATACGTCTGAATTTTCCGTCGTATCGACTGTGAATCCCTTTTCTTCTCCCATTTTTAGCAGTGCCTGCTTACCTGCTGGGATGGAGGCATGTCGAAAACCTTCGGTTTTAGAAAAAACCAGCACGTGGATTTCGCCTTTGTTTTGAAAAAAGAAGGCATATACTCCATATGCCAGCCCAAGGGCCAAAAGCCCAAACACGAGTATCTTTTTCATATAGTAGTCCGTTACACGTCCATATACCGAATATGCAGACGTTATCAAAGCTCAAACCGTACATAAAAATAAAAAAAACAGGGGGAATTTTGTTCAAATTTTCCACAGAAATCAAAAAGGCCCAAGATCTTTCCAGGGCTGTTCCTGTTGTACTTCCTGTATTTCATACCCACTTTCTCCAATGCAGGGAGAAAGTATAGCAATGAATCTTGCGGGAGAGTCGGTCGTGTTAAAGGTAGCGTGAACAATATTAGTGGGAATGAAAGCAGATTCGCCCTGGGTAAGATTTACAGAGGTATCCTCAATCCATTGCTGGATAGTACCCTCAATTACATAGATTACCTCTTCTTGGTTGGGGTGGCGATGAAAACCATGGGATTTTCCCGGCAAAATCTCGACCTCAATCACGAGTAATTGCCCAGAGTCCGTTAGGGAGGGGCTACTGTGTTGAATGGCCTTTCCCACATCTGAGGAATTCCAGAACAAGTGATCGGAAGTGAAAAATTTGCCAATCATGAGAGACGGAGGTCTTTGAAGTTTTGTATTTGTTCGGTAATTGCTAACTCTGTTGGAAGGCGCTCCATACTACTGGCACCATAAAAGCCATGGATGTGCGGGCATCTCTGTAATACATAGGCAGCATCTTCTGGCATTGCAATAGGGCCACCATGACATAAAACTAGCACATCCTCCCTTATATTCTGAGCTACTTCTGCCCAGCGATTGATCAGGCTTACCGATTCATCCAGGGTTTTTGCTGTTGTGGCTCCTATCTTTCCCTTAGTGGTAAGGCCCATATGACATACGATGATATCTGCTCCTGCGTCGACCATATCGATGGTTTCTTGCTCTGAGAAGACATAGGGGGTTGTCAGTAAATCCATTTCGTGAGCCATAGCTATCATTTCGACTTCCAGTTGGTAACTCATCCCTGTCTCTTCCAAATTCTGGCGAATTAAGCCATCAAACAACCCAATAGTTGGGAAGTTTTGAATCCCTGCAAAGCCCATATGCTGCACTTTTTCCAAGAGAAGGGGCATCAATACAAAGGGATCTGTTCCATTTACTCCTGCCAGGACTGGGGTATGTTTGACCACAGGAAGAACCTCCTGAGCCATTTGAAGCATAACCTCATTGGCATTGCCATAGGCCATGAGTCCAGACAAAGAGCCCCTACCCGCCATTCGATATCGCCCAGAGTTGTATATGATGATGAGGTCTATACCACCTGCTTCTTCACATTTTGCAGAAATACCTGTTCCTGCTCCCCCACCAATAATAGGAATACCTGCGGCAATTTTTTGCCGAAAATTTTCAAGTATCTCCTGTCGATTCCATTTCTTCATAAGTAGTAGTACATAATTAGCCTTTATCTTGCTCCTGATTTTTTATTTCTGGCTTCTCGACTTTCTATGCGTGTAGGGAATTGAATGTCTCTACGATTGCCTGGGAAAACTCAGGATCATTGATCGCATAGGGGAGCGAGATGAGTACGCGTTGATCTGTTTGTTGTACTTGGTCTTTTAACGTACGGAAGAGGGCAGCATTTGCCTCAGGATCATAAAACGGTTTTCCAGGAGCGTCGATCAAAGATAGCCCTTTTTCCGGCAAAAAAAAGCGCACAGGTCCTTCCATTTGATTGAGTTTTTGGGAAATCCACACACCCATTTTCTGGTTTTCCTCTGGGGTAGTTCGCATAAGGGTCACCTGGGGATTATGAACATACAGATTTCTGCCTTTGTAAGATGCAGGAATGCTTGCTATTGGGCCAAAATTAACCATGTCTAAAGCACCAACAGAGCCTATGTAGGGAATTTTGGTCTTAACAATTGAATCCAGACGCGTCTCACCTGCGCTTAGCACCCCTCCCATTAGATGATCGCAGACCTCTGTAAGCGTAATGTCTATTACGTATTCCATCAAACCCGAATCAATGAGTTTCTCCATGGATTGTCCACCAATGCCTGTTGCATGAAAGACCATGCAGTCATATTGATCCTTGAGTTGCTCCCGGATTTGCTGTATACAGGGAGTTGTAACCCCAAACATAGTCATGCCCAATATGGATTTATCTTGAGTCCTTGTTACGGGGGCGGCTTTGACCATTCCCATTATGGCATGGGCAGCGTTGGAAAGAATCTTTCTAGAGATTGAGTTTAATCCTGCTAGGTCACTAACCGTATATAGCATGCATATATCTGATGCCCCGATATAAGGCCGTGTATTTCCAGAAGCAACAGTAGATACCATGAGCTTCGGAATTCCAATAGGCAATTCTCTTAGGGCTTTACAAATTAACGAGGTACCCCCAGATCCTCCTATACCCAAGACAGCACTAGGGGCGTTGGTGCTTAGAAAAGTACTCAAGGCCTCTGACATAAAGGTGATGGCTTGCCCCCGATCTGTGAGTTCGAGAATCGTCTCTCCTTTTTCGTGGTAGGATGCGATCTCCTTCTGGGAGATATCAGTAGGAAGGCTATGGACTTGGGTGCTTACATCTATAACCTGACAAGGAATTTCCTGGGATTCGAATAGGGATGCAAGAAAGGCCAATTCTTCCCCTTTGGTATCGATGGTGCCAATTATGTAGATCATGGAAACAAGTGCTGGGTTTGGGATTGGTGTTTGCCCTCATCAATAGGGCCGGCAATAAGATATTTCGAGTTTAATGAATTTTCG
>JBCCTX010000386.1:0-6783 GCA_039197765.1 Bacteroidota bacterium | reverse complement strand
TTGTATTTCGCTCAGCAATCACTCAAACTCACTGGAACTTTAGTTGCCAGTCCTCCCTCAGAGGTTTCTTTGTATTTATGGCTCATATCTTGAGCAGTTTCCCACATTGTGTCTATCACGTTGTCTAAGGAGATCTTTGCATGGCTGGGATCACTTTCCAAAGCAATATGGCAAGCTGTTATGGCTTTGATAGCTCCCATGGTATTTCGCTCAATACAAGGAATCTGGACTAAGCCCCCGATTGGATCACAGGTAAGACCTAAGTGGTGTTCCATAGCAATTTCTGCCGCCATCAGTTGCTGCTCGATGCTACCTCCTAAGCAGGCAGTAAGTCCACCTGCTGCCATGGAAGAGGAAACGCCAATTTCCGCCTGACAGCCTCCCATCGCTGCAGAAATGGTCGCGTGCTTCTTGAATAGGCTACCTATTTCACTGGCTGTAAGAAGAAAGGTTGGGATTTTCTCGAAAGTCGTTTCCTTACAAAAACACAACATATACATCAATACCGCCGGAATTACACCAGCAGCACCATTTGTGGGAGATGTAACTACCCGACCAAAGCTGGCATTTTGCTCATTTACGGCTAAGGCAAAACAACTCACCCATTTGAGTATGGTTTGAAAATCGGGGTTGGGCATCCATATCAAGAGGTTTAGCCACTCTGACGAACTGGCATAGGTATCGAGCGGCATGAGCTTTTGATGGAGGTCGTGTGCCCGCCTCTTCACCTTAAGTCCACCTGGAAGTTGGCCTTCTCTATGGCAACCCAGATACATACATTCCAACATGGTTCGCCAAATCTGGTCAAGTTTTTCATAAACCGCTGCTTCAGGTCGAATTGAACACTCGTTGGCAAGTACCACATCTTCTCCGCTACAATTCAAGTCTCGGCAATATTGAACCCATTCCTGTGTACTGTGGATAGGATAAGGGAAAGTATAGGTATTCAACTTATCTGCTACCTCCCCCTCCTCTACTACAAAGCCCCCACCGATGGAGAAAAAGGTTTCGGTTATTCCCTCTGTGTCCTGAAACTTCCAGAAAATCCGCATTCCATTGGGATGATACGGGATTGCTTCTTGTGTATGGAAATGAATATCTTGTGCAGGATCAAAAGCAACCTTATAGTCTTGATTCACATATATTTCACGATGTTCTCTAACAGAAGAAATGGTAGAACTAAGTTCATTTGTTGGAAAGGTGACCGGATCATAGTCCATTAAGCCCATCATAACTGCGATGTCAGTTCCATGCCCTTTTCCTGTTTTGGCAAGGGATCCGTAGAGATGTACTGAGACAGCTTTTACCTGCACTATAGAATTATCCGCTATTCTCCGTCTTGTAGATCGCCTTGCTGCATACCACGGGCCCAGCGTATGTGAGCTACTAGGCCCAATACCGATTTTGAAAATATCAAAAACTGAGATGCATTCCATAAGTGGTTGAGATATGAAGTAATGAGAATTGACGCATTGAATTCTTAGGATTAACCTAAAGCAGGTTTACAGAGGGTTAAACTTTACCTTAAAGTACTCAGCTTTTTGCAAATGGACCTATTTCCTACGTAATTTTAATGCCCAATTAACCTAACCGTTACGATACTTATGTACAGACGAGTTCATTTGTGGCTGAGTGGTATAATAACCGTTTTATTGTTTGCCTGTACGCCCAACGTCCCTCCCCCATCTCCTTTGTTTCAACGGCTAGATTCCCAACAGACTGGGGTTCACTTCTCCAATCGAATCGTTCCCAATGATACGATGAACATCCTCAAATTCGAGTATGTATATAATGGTGGAGGCGTAGCCATTGCCGATTTTAACCAAGACTCTTTACCAGATATCTTTTTTACAGGGAACCAAGTACCCAATCAGCTCTACCTAAACAAAGGGGATTTTACCTTCGAAGATGTATCAGATATCGCCCAAATTGCTGCGCCCGATTACTGGTCCTATGGAGTCAGTACGGTAGATATCAATGCAGATGGAAAGATGGACTTGTATGTAGCTACAACTATCCATAAGCCTGGTGCTAGACGCGCCAATCAGCTGTTCATTAACCAAGGGAACGATGAAGCAGGTATACCCATATTTTCAGAGCAGGCAGCCTCTTTCGGTATAGCCGATACAGGCCACTCTGTAATGGGAGCCTTTTTAGATTATGACCGGGATGGAGATCTAGATTTATATGTACTCACCAATGAAATGGACCCTAAAAGAACCCCTAATTCCTTCCGAGAACTTCAAAATCAGGGACAAAATCCTAATACCGATCGTCTCTACCGAAATAATGGAAACAATACCTTCGCAGAGGTCTCGAAAGAGGCTGGAATCCGCTATGAGGGGTATGGGCTTGGGGTATCGATTCGCGATATCAACCTTGATGATTGGCCCGATATCTATGTGAGTAATGACTACATCAGCAATGATATTCTGTATATCAACCAGCAAGATGGAACGTTTGCCAACGAAGTAGGCAACTATATCAAGCATCAAAGTCATTCCGCCATGGGCAATGATATTGCGGACCTCAACTCTGATGGGATGGAAGAAATTGTAGCCTTAGACATGTTGCCTGAGCTCAATGAGCGCAAGAAAATGCTAACCCCTGGGAATAACTACATGTCCTATGTCAATACCCGGCGTTTCGGCTATGAGTATCAGTATGTACGAAATACACTCCAGGTCAATAATGGCCCTGGACCTGATGGACACCCCACCTTCAGCGAAGTCAGCCAATATGCAGGCATTCAAGCTACGGACTGGAGTTGGTCTCCTTTATTTGCGGACTACGACCATGACGGGGACCGCGATTTACTGGTTACCAATGGTTTTCCCAAAGACATCACAGATCTGGATTTTGGCTTGTATCAACAAAAAAATATACGATACATGAATGCTCGGAATCTTCAGCGCTATATTCCAGAAGTAAAGATTACAAACTATGCCTTTGAAAACCAGGGAGATTTTTCCTTTTCCAATTCCACTGAAGAATGGGGGATGCAGGTTCCCTCCTTCTCCAATGGTGCTGCCTTTGCAGATTTAGACTTAGATGGAGACCTGGATTATGTAGTAAATAATATTAATGATAGTGCCTTTGTTTATGAAAACAAACTTGAAGAAAGAACAGAAGGAAAAAATTACCTCATTCTCTCTTTAACGGGAAAAGGGAATAACATACAAGGCCTAGGGACGCGTATTAGCATTCATTATGGACTGGGAAACAGTCAATATTACACCCATAGCCCGTACAGGGGGTATATATCCTCTGTCGAGCCGATTGCACATTTTGGACTGGACTCGCTCAAGCTAATAGATTCTATTCAGATATTTTGGCCAGATGGGAGCTATCAAATTCTCCGGGATATTTCTGCTAATCAACATATGACCCTTTATCAGAAAGAAGCGGTAGTTATGCCTTCCAAATCCTGGAAGAAGGACGCTTTAAGATGGAAAAATCCTTCTCCAGTGTTTTCGCAGATTTCGGCAAAAAGTGGCCTAATTTATAAACATGAAGAGCAAGAGAAATTTGATTTTAACCTCCAATACACACTCCCTCATAAGTTCACTCAGAGTGGTCCTAGTATCGCTGTTGGAGATATCAATAATGACGGCCTGGACGATGTATACATTGGAGGTTCAACAGATTTCGCTCCCCAAGCCTTCATCCAAAAAGGTAATGGGACCTTTTCTCCCTTTGAGATTCCTGGTATTACCATTTCTAAAGAGGAAGAGGATATGGGGATGCTCTTCTTCGATGCAGATGGAGATGAAGATCAAGATTTGTATGTAGTGAGTGGCAGCTACGAGTTTCCAGTAGGCCATAGCGCTTTTTCAGATCGCCTCTTTTTTAATGATGGAACAGGCGAATTCCAAATGCGTTCTGAGGCCTTACCGGACATTCGAAGTAGTGGTTCCTGTGTTCGGGCGGCGGATATTGATAGAGATGGCGATCTAGACTTGTTCATAGGAGGTAGAGTAGTTTCTGGGAGGTACCCTGAGATTCCTGAGAGCTTTTTGCTCATTAATGAAGGCGGGAAGTTCCTAGATTCTACCCCAGAAGACCTTAGACATATAGGTATGGTAACGGATGCCTTGTTTACAGATTCTGATAACGATGGCTGGATAGATCTGTTAATAGCTGGGGAATGGATGCCCTTAGTTCTTTTTACAAATAATGAAGGCAAACTAAGGAAAAAGCGAGTTCCAGAATTTGAAGAACGGATCGGCTGGTGGAACAGCCTGCAATCTGGAGATTTTGATTCGGACGGTGACATGGACTACCTTGCTGGTAATCTTGGGCTAAATACAGCTTACCGAGGGAACTCTTCTTTTCCTTTACAAATGATTGGGAAAGATTTTGATAACAGCGGGAGTGTAGATCCTATTATTTTTTGCTATCTACCTAATAAGCAAGGAGAAACCCGGCTGTATCCCATGCATACTCGGGATGACCTGACCAAGCAAATGCAGATTATTCGCAAACGCTTCCCCCTGTACGAAGATTTTGGAAATGCTACCTTTGACGATCTGCTTACACAGGAAGAACGAGTGGACGCGTTATCTTTTGAGGCGAATTTCTTCTCTTCAAGCTACATCGAAAACCTGGGAAGCAATCGCTTCTCTGTACACGAAATGCCAAAAGAAGCGCAATATGCCCCTGTAAATGGAATGCAGGTATATGATGTAAATGGGGACGGAAACCTGGATGCCTTACTAATTGGCAATGATTACGGTGCAGAAATATTCACCGGGCGTTATGATGCTATGGAAGGCCTAGTGCTTCTGGGAAATGGAAAGGGTGATTTTCAGGTTCAATTGCCCGGCCAGTCTGGCTTCCAAGTCCCCGGGGACGCCAAAGCCTTAACCTGGGTCTATAGACCCAACAATAATCCTATTTTTATTGCCACTCAAAATCAAGATAGCTTGAAAGTATTTTCTTCTAATACTACAGGCTTCTCTTCCCACGTCGCTTACTCATTTCAGGCAAATGAATATGCTGCAGATCTCTATCTACCCAATGACAAAATTCGAAGGGTAGAAGTACCTTATGGAAGTTCTTACTTGTCTCAATCGAGCCGCACTTTGCTTATTCCCCATGATACCCAAGGTCTGATAGTTTACAGCTTTGAAGGGAAAAAAAGGCAAGTAGATTTGAAAGATGTGTCAAATCCGAAACAATAATTTTTTTTACAGATAATTCCAGAAACTTGGAAAAATCTTTACTTTAGCTAGAACGCCAAGACTTTAAACAAGTTTATTAGCTCAATTTTGTCCCTTCCAATTCAAACATACCCTCAACCCTACATTATTTATGGCAAGTAGATCAGGCTTTTCGTCCCGTTTGGGATTTGTAGCAGCTGCAGCAGGCTCCGCTGTTGGCCTTGGAAACATTTGGAGTTTCCCCTACCAAACTGGCGCCAATGGAGGCGCTGCTTTTTTATTTATTTATCTCGCATTTATCTTCCTCATTGGATTTCCGATTATGGTAGGAGAGATTGCCATCGGAAGGAGAACGCTATTAAATCCATATGGAGCCTATAAAAAATTAGGAGGGAGGTCATGGGCTTGGCTGGGTTTTTTCGGAGTACTCTGTGGTGTCATGATATTGTCTTTTTATAATGTGGTAGCGGGATGGGCATTTGGGTACTTTGTTCAAATAGCATTTGGAGATTTACTCAGTTTGGGAAGTCCCGAAGCATATGGGAATTTTTTCAGTACCTATACAAGCAACGTAGGGAACAATATGGGCTTTTCCCTCATGTTTATGGTTATTACAGCCTTTATTGTAGCAAGAGGAGTTCAGAATGGAATTGAAACAGCTGCAAAGATCCTAATGCCTGTGTTGTTCTTAATCCTATTTGGGCTTATCATATATGCACTGACATTGCCTAATGCTATGGATGGCGTAAGGTTCTACCTACAGCCGGATTTTAGCAAAATAACTGTTAAAACGATGTATGCAGCGCTTGGGCAAGCCTTCTTCTCCCTATCATTAGGGATGGGAGCCCTGATTACGTATGGGTCCTACATTGGGAAAAAAGAAAACATTGTTTCCGCGGGTTTTATTGTTACCCTTGCAGATACAAGTGTAGCCTTTTTAGCAGGCCTTATGATTTTACCCCTGGTATTTTCTCAAGGAATCGAGGCTTCTGGGGGACCAGGGCTTGTATTTATGACCCTTCCGGGGGTTTTCGAAAATATGGGAGGAATGACAGGTACGATCATTGGTGGAGCATTTTTCCTGCTGCTAAGTGTTGCGGCACTCACTTCTACAGTCTCTCTCCTAGAAGTTCCGGTTTCCTATCTTGTAGATGATAAAAAATGGGGTAGGGTAAAATCCACTTTGATCATGGCGCTCATTGTATTCCTCTTTGGACTGCCCAGTTTACTTTCACAAGGAGCGGTAAGTTGGTTAACAGAGTTAACGTTTTTATGCTTTGACGGTAGCTATCCTACCTTTTTAGACCTCATCCAGGCAGCCTTTCTTGAAGTTGGACTTCCTTTCGGTGGATTTATGATGAGTTTATTCATCTCCCAAAAATGGAAAACTTCGAATTTAGCCGAAGAAATTCAAGAAGGATTTCCCAATTATCCGGGTTCATTCATTGAAAAATTTCTCAACTTCATGCTCACTTGGGTTTGTCCCATCGTGCTGGGAATCATGGTAATTATCACAGTATTGCAAAAATTCTTTCAAATTGTGATAATCGGATAGATTTATTGTCAGTGCAATGATCCTCGAAAAAAAGGTGGTGGTTATAATGCCTGCTTACAATGCAGC
>JBCCTX010000385.1:0-6873 GCA_039197765.1 Bacteroidota bacterium | reverse complement strand
TCAGCATAATGCGCGCTGTGCTACAGGCAGAAGCTGCGAGCATCACGACCTTCCCTTTCACAGTGTATTCAAGGCGGTCTCCTTTGTTGATATAGGAAACGCCTGTAGCCTTTCCCTCCTTATTTGTTTTCACCTCAAATGCCATCGCATAGAGGTATATATCTACATTATTATCTTTTACGATAGGCTTAACTAAAACCGTACTAGAGGAAAAGTCCGCATAGGCTAAACAACCCCTACTACATTGGCTGCAATAGAAGCACACCCCCCTATCCTTGTTGATCCGCTGGGTCAGCATCGAAAGTCGAGCCGGGATAACGGGAACTCCGCTCTGCTTTGCCCCCTTCATATAATAAAACTCGTGTAGACGTGGCTTGGGAGGAGGGAGAAAAAAACCATCTGGTTCGTTGTGTATCCCTTCTTTTGTACCAAAGACCCCAATGAGCTTGTCTACCTTATCGTAGTAAGGCTTTATGTCTTCATAGGAAATAGGCCAAGGTTCTCCCAGCCCGTCAATAGCCCCTCGTTTGAAGTCATCAGGACCAAAGCGCAGGGAGATACGCCCCCAGTGATTTGTCCGCCCCCCTAACATGCGGGAGCGAAACCAGTCGAACTGGGTCCCCTCTTGGCGGGTGTAGGGTTCTCCTTCAATTTCCCATCCTCCATAGGCAGCATCGAAGTCGCCAAAAACTCTTCGCGTCCCAGCGCCACGACGTGGAGATTCCCAAGGCCAACGAAGTTGGGTACGGTACTCATCCTTCTGAGGATCCCAATTGGGGCCTGCTTCCAAAACAGCTATCGAAAGCCCTGCCTCTGCCAATACATTGGCAGCCATACCTCCTCCTGCTCCAGACCCAACGATAACCACATCGTATTCCTTAGGTTGAGCCTTTATTTGAAATGGCATAAAGTAGTAGTTTGATAAAAGATTTGAGGGTTGAGGGTTGCAGTTTTCTCTCGTCAGGACTAACAGATACATACCCCTTCTAAGTGATATTTTCGTTCTCTTCTGAGAAAAACTACAAACCCTGAACATTAACTATATTCGTTATGAATATACTAAAGACCTCCTTAGGATTTCAACTTCTCCACTTAGTTTGGAATCAATCTAAGTAAGGCTCATTTCTTGGGGAAAATAGCACTATTCAGCGAGAAGAAGTGCTTCTATTCGACCAAAATCCTGGTCGATTTGGCTTTGAATGTTTTTCATAGCCAGGGCAAAAGCTCTTCTCGTTTGATCTCGTTCCGGACGATAGTAAAGGCCTCCTACAGCTTCAATCATACCCGTGCCCATATAGGTACCTATCACCCTTCCTTGCATATTTTGAATTTCAACAACAGCGATGCACTCCATTCGGGCATGCATGGCTGGCATTCCTAGAAACAATGGAATGAGGGCAGGGCCGAAGCTCAGAATCGCAAGCGGAACCGTCCAACCCGTTGGCTGGTTTTGAATATTTAATTGAAGCGCGGCATAGCCATGGGGTTCCCCTTGTATGTGAGAGATCCCTCCGTTTACCATTTGCCCATACATAAGCTGAATATCCACAGCACGACTATCTGGGATATAAGGTGTATCATATTCCTCAAAAGAAATAGAGCCGGGAAAAAGAATGTCAAACTGGCGATCGTCCCAGGATGGAATTAAGGTAGGCAATAGTTGTTCAGAATCCCGCTCTATGTTCTGCAGGTATCCCACCATATCAAAGGGTTTACAACCCACGACTTGCATAGCGCCTATTAAAACAATCAAGGTATATGTTCTCATAGTTTTTTCTTTTCGTTTAAAGAAAATTATGGATTTTTTCTCGTGATATAGATAGGCCTTGAATTACCGTGAATACTTCTGGATTACCGTGGATGGTGACTTAGCAAACGTAAAAAGGCTCCCGAAAAAGGGGAGCCTATCTATCTGCTAACAGTATGTTCACTCAGAAACTAGCTTATTCTTCTTTTGTAGGAGATTCAGAAGAATCTTCTTTGCCTTCCTCTGGAAACCAGTCCTCTCCCAATTTTTTCCCTCCAGAGCTTCCCCCTTGACTTCCCAAATATGCCCCCATAACGGCTCCCATAGTCGTCCCCACTCCAGGTACAACAGAACCAATGGCAGCACCTGTCGCAGCACCTCCAATCGAACCACTCGCAGCACCTAAGTTTTGCAGGGTATCAATTTTAAATTCCCGATCGCTCAATTTTCCGTTTACCCACTTGTAGGTACTGAAGCCTTGATCCACCATGCCAAAGGCGATTGCGGTGAAGGCATTATTGTATTTTATGCTCACTCGCCATAACTGTCTCCAACCTACTCTTCGACTGATGGCACGAACTCCTTCTTTGATACCCACTGCCATAGCAGCTTTTGCTCCTGCGTTCGCTGCATTTTTACCGCCTGTCTTGACAATTCTGACCACCATCTCCTTGTTATCCATCTCCCCCTCATTCAGCTTGTTCATACACTCCTGCCCCTCCTTTACCATTCCATTGATTCCAGAAACGACTGCAGAGACTACAGCTGTCTCCCCAATATCCAGCAGCAAGCCCTTATCGACTTGGGTATGCACCGTAGCTTCACGCATAACCTCTACAAGGGGAGCAAGATTCGCTGTATGGATAACCTTTACTTCTATTTCCTTATCCTTGTTTTCTTCCATGCCTAAATGTACGAAAAATTAAGATGAGATGTTCTTTACTGAATTTGAATCTTGCCAGCATATTGCTTTTCCCCTCTTAACTCTAAGATGTAAAATCCCGCTGTCAGCGATTTGCGATCAATTTCTACTGTCTCACCTGTAACCTCTTTTTGAGAATACACCAAGCGTCCTTGCAGATCTCTCACGCGTACTTCATAGGGAAAGGAAGTAGGGTTGTTGAAGGCCAGAACCGCCTTTTCAGAGAAAGGATTGGGAAAGAAACTCACCTCACCTGCTTCGAAACGATTCTCTAAACTCACAGTCGAGGCATCTTTGACTCGGTAAATCATTCCTTGGTTTAGGTAGGAGAGAAATAACTCACCAGCAGCATTTTCGCCAAACGTAGCGATCTCAAAGCGCCGAAACACGCCTTGGTCGACGATGTCCCAAGTATTCACAGGATCAGGTGTTACCGTCCACATTTTTCCACTACAATAATCTGCAAAGACATACACTCCATACATGCCTGGAAAATCACTCCCCCTATATACATATCCCCCAATGACAGAACAACCATCCCCACTTGCACTGGTTACATATTCAAAAATCGGGGCTGTTAGCACGGAGTCCCCTTCTTCTGGGCAACTATCTGCAAAGAAATCCAAGGTAGCTTCCTTGCACTTCCATCCAAAGTTTGCTCCTCGATGCTGGTCTGCAGGAAGGTAGTCCAACTCCTCTCTGCGATTTTGACCTACATCGCCAATCCATATATCCTGGGTTTCGCGGTCAAAGCTAAAGCGGAAGGGATTTCGCAGGCCTAAGGCCCAAATCTCATCTAGGTAGGTAGTATCTCCTACAAAGGGATTGTCTTCAGGTATTCCATAGTTTCTATCTTCCGAGGGATTATCTACATCAATACGAACAATTTTCCCCAATAAGGATTTAGGATCCTGTCCGCTATTGCGAGGATCTCCTGACGCTCCTCCATCTCCCATTGGGATGTATAAGTAGCCATCGCCTCCAAAAGCCAGATCCCCCGCATTGTGATTTTCAAAGGGCTGGTCGATGGTCAGAAGAATTTTTTCGGTCGTGGAATCCGTATGGTTGGGATTGTTGGGGTCTACGGTAAAACGAGAGATTCGCGTGGCGCGCCCTCCTCCTGTATAATTGACATAAAAATAAGGACTATCGGGAAACTGTGGGTGGAAAGCCAATCCTAAAAGCCCTTGCTCACTTTCTGCCTCTAGGACTCGATCTGTGATATCTAAAAAATTACCAGGGAGTAATGCTCCATCTTCCGTTACGATCCGAATAAATCCATTTTTCCCAACTACAAACAGCCGAGAATCTCCTGCATGTGCAATGTCTACTGGACGGGTAATTCCGCTTGCAAATTCTTCGATTTCCAGGACAGGCTGAGCAACTAGCTGCGATACACACACACAAACCAACATGGTGAATTGAATGAATCTTCTGGATGCCATCATTTTTTAAAACTTTTCTCGTTATATTTATTAAGTGCATTTACTATTTCCATAAAGCACAAGTCTTAAACCTGTAACTAAGCACATAGTTTAAATTCTAGTGATTCACAGGGAATACGCAAAAACCGTAAAAAACGCGGGATAAATTAGCTTCCTTTTCCAGGAATTTCTAACAAGGAAGAAAATTATTTGCTTATTTCAAGAAGTATGGATAAATATGCACCTATTAAGGAAAATAACCAAACTGTACTAAATCATCTAAATTTATTGGATATTAACGTGAAAATCATGAAGATTTCAGGCATGAACAAATTATTTGTTGCAGTCTTGGCAGTCACAATGCTCTCTGCTTGTGTTTCCAAGAAAAAATATGAAGAACTAGAATTAGCTAAAGCAAATTCTGAAGAAGCACTAAGACAGGAAATTTCAGATCGCGACGGACAGATCAAAGATTTGGAAACCAAGTCTGAAAAGCTACAAGGCGATTTGAACATGAGTGAGCAAGAGGTTGCTAAGTTTGCTGCTCAGGTAAAAGAGAACAACGAAAAGATTACAAAACTACACGGTTCCATCGCAGAAGCGTTTGAAACCTATGATCCTAGCGATATCAGCGTTAGTGAGCGCAAGGGTAAATTGTACATCACAATGAGCAACGGAATCCTCTTTGACGCGGGACGCGCAAGACTTGCTAAGGATTCTGAAACTGCTGTTGAGGCAATTGCTTCTGCACTCAAGGAAAATACTGATCTTGGTATTCGTGTTGAAGGACATACTGACAATGATCCTGTGAAGATCCACAAGTATAAGTACAAGGACAACTGGGCGCTGAGTACTGCACGCGCATTGGCTATTGTGTCTGAGCTTGAGAAAATGGGCGTAGATTCTTCTCGCTTGACTGCCGCTGGAAAAGGTTCTACTGAGCCTATTGCATCAAACGATGACAAAGAAGGAAAAGAAAAGAACAGAAGAACAGAATTCATTGTAGAGCCCAAGATTGATGGTCTTTACAGAATTTACACTGATAACAAAGGAAGCTCGAAGTAATTTCGAATCATTCCGATAAATTAAGAAAGGCTACCCTATGGGTAGTCTTTTTTATTTTGGGCTGCATGGGATTAAGGAAGTAGGATAGTGGATATTTTATTTAACGGATTCCTCCTGATAAGAACCATAGTAAAGGACAGAATTTCATAAGGGCCTCCGAGAGGGCTCTTTTTCCTCATTTAGCGCATCTTGTTCATTCGTATACACCTGGTCTAGGCTGAACAAAGTTACTTCTCTTTCTTTTCCTCGTAGCAGGATTTTTCCAATAAACTCTTCTTGATATTGTCCCTTGATATCCAAAGCATTTAAGAGGTCTCCAGACAATAAGAGCCTCCGCCCAATCCGATTGGTCTCCGCCTGAATCCGGGATGCGGTGTTTATGGTATCTCCATGGAATACAATGCTCCGCTTGTAGTCACCAATTTCTCCTGCCACTACTTTGCCCAGGTGATACCCTGCCTTAATCACCGGTTCAAATCCACGGTAGCGACTTTGGTAGCGCTTTCTTCGCGCCTGTATCTTGGCCTCTATAATGAAAAAACATTGAATACAATTGAGGTTTTTCACCCCCAGTTTTCTCGGCCAACTGATTACTACCTCATCTCCTACATATTGATAAATTTCGCCTCTCGTGCGTTTGATGGGCTCTGCTATATCAAAAAAAAAGTCGTTGAGCATCCTATGCCACTCAAAATGGCCTAATTTTTCTGCCATATGGGTAGAGGATTTTATATCCATGAACAAGAAGATCCGTTCCTCCTCCTTGGGATGGTAGTAGCGCCCAAGTAAATAATTCAGCAATACATTCCGCCCCATTACGCGGGACATCAGGGCGACAAACTGGATGAGAAACAGAAAGAGAAAGCTAATAAGGACTACTTCCCAGTAAAATGGTTTAGAGAACTGGCTACTAATTTGCTCAAGGGCATAGCGCGCATCGGGAATGCTTTTCCCATTCTTTAGGTAATCCCATATCAGAACGGTTAGCCCGATGGATAGGGAAATAATGAATAGGTAACTCAGGGTACGAATGATCAGTACCGTCGCAAAGCGCCTTCTCCTAAGCCAACTGGGAAAAAACCATTGATCAAACAGGGAGGTAAACAGGCCAATCAAAGCCCCACCCATTGCTCCTGCAGGAAAAAAGGAAGCATTGAACGTCAGGGCAACATAGCCTAGGCCTAATAGGATGCCCCCGATGACTCGAAAGGAGGTAATAATAAGTTTTTCCTCTTGCATAGCTGGCCATCATCCAGAATCTGGCTCTATGTTACGCAATTTTCAGAGGCCAATCACGATTTTTTTGAAAATTGGCTACAGCCTCATGAGCCTTGGGGAAAAATCAGGATATTTCCTTTCCCATTTCGGCCCTCATTGGAAATGTAGAGTTCTCCTTCTGGGCTGAAGCATATGCCTTCCGGTTGCTTGAAAACTCGCTTATCCAAAGGTTGAGCATATAGTAGTTTACCATCCTTACGATACACCAACAGCATTTTCCCTACAGAACCTAAGACATATATATCCATACTTTGGGGATGTACAGCAATTCCCGAAGGGCGGAAAGCATCCTTATCAGAGGGATCGAAACTCTTTGCATATGCCTTCTCGAAGGCACCTTTGGCCTGCCGCTCCAGGACATACCCAATCTCTTGCTTGTTCACCAACAGAAAGGGAGCAGGATTAAGTTTTTTACGCTTCAGATCAAAGGCATAAAT
>JBCCTX010000384.1:0-6886 GCA_039197765.1 Bacteroidota bacterium | reverse complement strand
GGCAAATTGATTTATGTCTGCCTGGGCCCACCCTGAATTTTCCGATATATAGGTAAAGGAAGATTCTCTCCACACGGAAGGTTCTACGTCGCTAATCCGAACGCGCCAAAAGTATACCGTACTATCCATCCACGCTATATTGGGAGTCCAAGCGGTGAAATAAGGAGGGCCTGAAATTACCCCCGATTGGCGCAACAGAGGAGAAGAAAAGGAGGGGAGGGTATCTATTTCAAAAATATATCCCACCTCACCCGCTTCTGCTGCAAAAAATGCTGAGGCTACCAACTCAATAGTCTCAGTACCTACAACCGCTAACTCAGCAGGAAATAAGGGATTAGCCACATTTCCTGGCACTGCAATGGTTAAGGAGGCTGAATTATTTTGCTCTTCGTATTCTTCAATTTCGCGCTGGGTATCTAAGGTAACCGTAAATGTATTTTCACCTATTCCTTTTTCTCCTACTGTATTTTGAAGCCATAGGGAGAGGGTATCTTGATTTGCGGGCAATGCCATCCTTATTTGTCCATGAGATACAGAGGAACCATCTGGCAAAGTCTGCTCTATTCCCACAGAAAAGGTATCTTCCTGGACAAGTGCGAGGTTCTCAATCACTACATTTATCTGGAAGGAATCGTCCTGAGCAGTGAATACATCTGGAGAAAAGTAAATGCTGCTTCGGTCTACCGCTAAATCTGGGAATCTAGGATAGTATAATTTGATAGATGGATCTCCCTGGAGGTTCATCTGGCGTGCGTGGTTAAAAGAGCCCACCGTTTGGTTGGAAGCTGTGTAGCGTTCGATGGTCGTCTTAATTATATCCCCTAATGCACTTCCTACCGGCATTTCATCCAACCAAGTGCGGTAGAAAAAGTTAGAATAGCTTCGCAAGCTAGATATTATTCCAATATTCGAGTTTGCCAGATATCCTATAGCGCCCCGGTCTTTTTGCAACACCCAATTTTCCCCAAAGCTTCTCCCACCAGTAAAATTTCCTCCATAACAGCCCATGGCCATAACCAAGGGAAAGCGCCCAAAATTACTGTACTCACCAGCTCCTCTTATATCAACGTCTTGGATATTTACGGCAGAATGCCCAAAAAAGTGAACCAAGAGTACCCCTTCTGAAATCCTATCGTGGAAGCCTGCTGAACTAGGATCTAAAACAGCTGCGCCTGAACGCTTTTGAAAGTAGGTAGTTTTACCACCGTAAAAGGTATTTTCAAAATTGTCAACACCCAGTTCCAACGTGCTGCCAATAAAGTTTTGTTCGGCTTCATTGGCTCCCCCTCCAAGAAATACGGCTTCTTTCATCCAGGTTTCCCAAGGGGTCCTTTCGTATTCTTTAACTTTCTCCAAGTACTGAATGCCCTCTGCGTCATTGAAGATATTGACACGCCCGATTCCTGCTTCAGGATTGAGGTCCCTACTGTTGGGGTCGAAGTGGGAGATAAATTCGTGATCCGATGCCGGGGTTCCATAGGTAGGAACCAAAGCAGGTTGGTTTCCCCTTGGATTGCTGTACCCCTTCCCCCAAAGAAGGAAATATTTGGGCCGGAGCTCCCAATTATCCAGCGCGTACTTACAAAATCGTTTAAGCGCCCAAGGTGTCAAGCTACCGTATCCAAATTGGTCGAATAGTTCATCTGTATAAACGATTGCACTAGACAAGGTATTCACCTTCACTGTATCTCGATAGGCTGCGTACGCCTCTGCCGAGGGCCTATGATTGCGATTGGCAATGATGACAAATTCTGCCCCTGAGAAATTTTTCAGGTCTCTTAGCGCATGAGGCTCCACTGTAGGAGACAATATGCCTTGATCAGAGCTAACAAAAAGCGGACGATTTCCATTTCCAGGAGCAATAATTACCTGTCCTTGCTTATTCTCCCCTGTACCACTAAGAATTCCTGCCGAACGCGTTTGATTTACTACATCGAAGACAAATACACTATCGGCTCCCTGAACGTTCTCTAACGAAAGGTATGCAGAACCCGTTTGTTGCCATTCGTAGATCAGAATAGAAGTATTCCCCCCTAAATCGGGAAGCCTGTCATACAAGATATCAGCCCAACAAATCCGATTGGTATTTGCATTGTTGTTGTCTCTAAAAGAGGCGATAAACTTTAGCTCATTGTTATTGTCTAAATCCGCCTGAACTGTGCGAGAAAAGGTTCTCACATACACTCCATTCATTTCAGCGGTATCAATGACAGGAGTTGTTGCATCGTTGTTCAATTCAACGCGCAAGTCATGAACTCCTGAGGAAATTCCATAGGTCCGCACACGGACGGTGATGTCGTTTGAGTTTCCAGGAAAAGGAGTGGCAATGGAAATAATTCTGGGGGTACCTGGGCTAAAGGCTCCACTGAACATATACCCTTCTCCGGGGCCATAGTCCGTATTTAGAGAATATTGAGAACTATTGGTAGACCCTCCTGAGGTTTGATAGGTAATCTGGGCAGAGTCTGGATGATATTCGCGTTTCGCCCGATATTTAAAACTTGCCTCAGGCGTAAAGGCTCCATAGTTATTGGAAAAAAAGGATTGATATCTAAGCCCTGGAGACGTATCCCAGGTCAAGAAGTAAGCCGACTGATCTGAAAATAGACTCACATCTGCATCAGGCTGAAGGTCGGCTTCCCAAACTCGAGTGATAGGATTTCTATACATTCTTGCGTCCAGGTATCCATCGTTTCGTTGTCCATAAAACTCAAAAGCCACCCAATCGCCTGAAGGAAGGGTATGCACAAAAATAGGAATCTCTTCTCCTCGGTAGACTACTTTAAGGGTACTAGCGGAGGCACCTGTAAGGTCATAGCCTGCATCTACCAGTTCCTGCCGGGAGAGGCGATAGATTCCATTTTGCGAGAGGGTCATTTTGATAAAGGGCTGGTCTATTTTGCTGGTATACCAGTCATTTCCATATTCAAAGATTTGCGCTGTCAGGGGGATCCACAGAACAGAAGCAAGGAATAAAGTAAATACGCAACGTCTCATAGAATCTTTAACAAAACCCAAATCAATTACACTAACCCATTTTCACCTCAATTGTACCCGCAAGGAAATGACATGAGAATGAAGATTTTCTGAAAAATTACCCAGATTTGCCAAGGCGTAGTCTAGGGTTACTGGGGAAATTACCACTCCAACACCTGCTGTTGGAAAAAGGCCAAAGGCGTCTTGGCCCTCCAAGTCTTTCACATTCTGAAGGTTGTAGGCACCCATTCGGAAGAAGGCTATTTCCTTATCGGTATCATTTCTATAGGATAATTCGGCTCCGAAATGGGGATCCCATGTAACATTTCCCAGTTGAAAAACTGCAGAGGGACGCTTCCCATCAAAATACAAAGCATTGTCGAGGGCCAGTTTAAGCCCTAGCCTTTTTCCCACTGAAAAATCATAGCCCAATCCTATTCTTGCTGAAGGACGGGTTATTTCCAGAGAGTTCTCCGGAATTTCATTTCCTGTATTGATAAAAGCGTCTTCAAAGGAAGCCGTGTTAAATGACCAAGCATTAAAAGTATTTGTAAGATCTTTGACTACCACCCCAAAGCGAAATCGGGGGTATATCCATAAGGCTGACACATCAATTCCAAAGCCCCAGGCACTGACAAACTCACCAGCAGTACGATGGATAACCTTTACAGAGGTCCCTAAATGCAAAGGTTTGTGGAATTTTGCATTCCATGAGTAGCTCAGAAGCAGCGCCTGATCCGCTGCTGAGAAACTGCTAAGTTTGTCATAGTTGAAGCTCCCATCAGGCTCCACGAGTTGGAGGGTGTTGGGGATATCATCCACTCCCATACGGATATACGTGAGGGCTAGTCTCCGATTTTGCTCTCCTTTCAACCCAAAGGATGCACCCAAATAGTTGTAGTTGGCTACATTTGCAAAGTAGGATGCGTGCATCAGCCCTAGCTCGGGACCCTTTTCATCGGTCGTGCTAAGTGCTGCTGGATTCCAATAGGCAGAAGAAACGCCTTCGGTCCAAGCGGAAAATGCATTCCCCATTCCGAAAGCCCGTGCATCGACTCCAATGGTAAGAAAATCATTGCTGAACTTCCTTACCCGATCTTCTTGGGCAGATATCTTTAGGGCAATAAAAAGGAGCAAAAGCGGAAGAACCGTATTTCTCACAGGCATATTCCTTCAACTATTGAGCCCATAGGCTCTAACTATTACCAAACAAAGATAATCCTTTACCAAAATTACACGAAAATCTTTAATTATGGTATGCAAAAATAGTGCAAGAAAAGTCTGTTTGGAAAAGTTTAGGAATAGGAGAACTCTTTCATAGCTGGTTCATACAGCCTTGCGAGTCTGGCCTCGTATTCATGCATGAGGTTGAGAAATTGGGGCTTTCTAATGTAATCGTGTTGGTTGATACCCACCTTATTCAAGATCTTGCGGATGACGCGTAGGAGGTAACGCATGTCTACATAACGATACAAAAATTGCTTCTCCGCAAATTTTTCCAGGAATTCCCCATAGCCAGGTAACTTCTTTTGACTTACCCATTCGGTAAGTGCTACCAACTCATCTATTTCAGTCTTATCAAAATGCTTATAAAAGCTAAATAATAGCTCGTTGTGTCTCCTAATAAGTACACGGTCTAGTATGAGCTCCAGTAATATATGCGCGACGAAGAATCCTCTATTAACCGAGTCATCTGGGAAAGTTCTCTTTAGGGTACTAGAGAGATAGCGCGTCTCCTGACGGAAGAATTGAGAGCTATGGAATCGCTTGTCTACATCAAAATGCCTAAGCACTCCCTGATAAAAGCGAAGTTCCATTTCGGAAGCATCATTTTCCACGATCAAGGGGAGTTTTGACTCTTTCAAGCGAATCCGAGAATCAAAATTACTGATGAGATCCGGAGTGGATACACCTACGAAAAAAAAGCTGCTCGTCTTGTCCCTATCTAGGAAATAGTGAGAGATAAAATTCATAGGAAGTCAGTATTGGTATTCTCAGAAAAAAGAGCTTCGGTCAAATAATAAAAAATTTCGTAATAAAACAATTTCGCAATGTTAGGAATGATAGGATTAGCAAAGCCTTTATCGTATATTGCTAGGAAAGGATAGGCGTTTGCGTGGTGGAAGCATTGATTTTAGACTCAATCGGTGTAGATATTTTTCTCTCATATTTTTAGGAATAGCTTCACAAAAATACCATAATAATTTTATACAGTATTAAAAATATCCATTTTTATGCAAGAACCGTCTATTTCTTCCCCTCAAAAGTTATGGGGCCATCCTAAAGGGTTATACTATTTATTTTTTGCGGAATTGTGGGAGCGCTTCAGTTTTTATGGAATGCGTGCGCTACTCACCCTCTACATGGTAGAAGAAGTATTTGTGGCATTGGCTGAAAAAGATACTGTATCTGCTATTATATATTCTTCCTACGGTTCACTTGTATACGCCTCCCCAATCATAGGAGGTAGGTTGGCAGATCAGCTATTGGGCTATCGTAGATCTATCATGCTAGGGGGGATTCTTATGGCCTTGGGTCATTTCGTCCTAGCCATTCCCGACAACAAAATGGCCTTTTTTATTGCCCTTTCCTTCATTATTGCAGGGAATGGATTCTTCAAGCCCAATATCTCAACCTTTGTCGGAAAGTTGTATCCAGACGGAGATACCCGCAAGGACAACGGTTTTACCATTTTCCACATGGGAATAAACATTGGTGCAATGTCTCCTATTATTTGTGGCTGGTTAGCGGGAATTTACGGTAGGCATTATGGATTTGCCCTGGCAGGCTTCGGTATGCTGTTAGGTTTATGGGTATTTTATCGCGGAATCCAACAAGGTGTATTTCAAGATAAGGGCCTTCCCCCTTACCCAGAAAAACTGGAAGAGACTTTCTGGGGTATCAAACGTAAGGTCTGGGTTCCCATTCTTTCTTTTGTTTCTGTTCCGGGTATTGCCTACTTACTGAGTTCTTATTCTTACATCTTTGGCGGGACAAGTCCACTGGGGGAAATGACCCTTGTGAATGTGTTATTCATCCTCCTACTAGTAACCATATTGGTGTATCTGATTTACGAAATGTCGAAAGTAGACTGGGTACAACGAAAAAAGTTGATTGTCGTTATTCTCCTAACTTTTTTCATGACCTTATTCTGGGGTTTCCACGAGCTCTCAGGATCTGTTCTTACCCTGTTTGCCAAAAGAAATGTAAATCTCGGTATTTGGAATGCGGAACAAACCAATTTCTTCAATCCCTTTTTTGTCTTCCTACTAGCTCTCCCTGCGGCGGGCTTATGGTCTTTTCTAGATAAGCGAGGACTTAATCCCCGAACTCCTTTCAAATATGTACTGGGATTGGTCTTGTTGGGCTTGGGATTTTATGTCCTCTTCTTGAGTCGTGGCGCTGCAGATGCCTCGGGAATGGTTCCTCTGTTTTATTTGGTCATTATGTATATGTTTATCTCCATGGGAGAGCTTTGCCTCTACCCCATTGGCTTGTCTAAAGTTACGGATTTATCTCCCGCCAAAATTGTTTCTTTTATGATGGGGGTTTGGTTTCTGTCCTCAGCCTTTGCCTTTCAAATTGTCGGAATCGTAGGCAAACAGTTGGCCATAGATGAAATCACACAAGGGGGAGGAGAAGCTGGAGGTATGGAAACTCTTGCGTTGTATACGGATGGCTTTGAGCAAATTACCTACGTAATATTTGTAGGAGCCTTGCTGGCCTTAATATTATCTCCCTTGATTCGGAATTGGATGCGGGAAGTACATTGAGGTTTGAGGTTTGAGGTTTGAGGTTTGAGGTTTGAGGTTTAGTTGTACTTTGATCTCGTATCAAAGGTTACCATGGACTATTTAACTATGGACTCTTCTATCAGTGGACCCTTCCTTTATTTCCCTCCCTCATATTG
>JBCCTX010000383.1:0-6987 GCA_039197765.1 Bacteroidota bacterium | reverse complement strand
GTGCAAGAACCCCTCGCATGAGGACGGCTAATCCGATGGCCAATACCAGGGAGATAAAGGTAACAATGACCGATTCCCCTAGGTATTGAGGAACCAGCTGGGCCTTGATAGCCCCTAGTACTTTGCGCATACCAACTTCCTTGCTGCGGTTTGCTGCGAGAGCTGTAGCTAGGTTGATGAAATTGATACATGCGATGAGGAGAATAAGGATTGCTATGCCAATAAAAATATATACAAATGTCCCATTCCCATTGGGTTGTATTTCTGCAATGAGATTAGAATAGAGATGTATATCTACCAACGGCTGTAGAAACATATCTTTTAAAAAGTCTTTGTTCTCCTCGCTTACTTTAGAAGCATAGATCGCCTTGAGCTGAGTCTCTACAGCATCCGGTTCCTGTGAGCGGAAGTAAGTATATACAGAAGAAAAGGAGGGACTTTGAAAAATAGGTGCATCAGGTCCACCGAAAAGGGGTACTAGGGTAGACATAGAAGCGAGAAAATCGAACTGAAAATGAGAAGTTTTGGGATAGGCCTTTACCACGCCTGAAACTTGTAGATCTACCTGTTGGCCATTGATCTCTGCTTGAATGATTTTTCCGAGGGCATCCGAATTTCCAAAATATTTTTTCGCAGTAGGCTCTGTAATCACCACTTGGTTGGGGCCTTGTAAGCTTGTCGCAGGCGTTCCAGCAATAAAGTCTAGAGAAAATACGGATATATAAGTAGAATCTGCATAGAAGAAGTTTTCTTCTTCAAACCGTTCATCCTTGTATTCCAGAAAGACATTTCCTGGAGTGAAAATTCGCACTACTCCTTGAACCTGTGGAAGTTCTTTGAGATAATCGCCCCAAGGATAGCCAATCACGGGGTAAGACGTCAACTCGTCCTGTACTTGAGCGACCATTCCTACACGGTAAATTTCTTCGGGGGTATCGTGGAATTTATCATAGCTCAGCTCTGTTCGGACATGCATGAGAATTAACAGACACGCTGCAATTCCTAGGGATAAGCCGATGATGTTGATGGTAGAGAAAAAGCGGTATTTCCAGAGGCTTCTTAATGCGATTTTGAGGGAATGTAGGGTCATGGGAGTTGAGTTTTAGTATTTGGTTCAATGGCTTATTATGCCAAAGTTCAGGGTATATTTATTGATCGAGGTTAAAATATACTTGTATCTTCTGTCGTGATGAATGTATTATCCTGTTTCCACCACTTGACGAATCCCTTCCTGGTAGGGAGTAGGTTTCCATTCAAAGTGGGAAGTAAATTTTGTACTATCAAACACATAGTTTTGGGTGTTCTGGTACAGCATTTTAGGTATTTCTCGCATCTCTTTAGAAAAGAGTTCTAAAAACCTTGTCATTCTCCTGCCCACCTCCCAATACTTAGGCTTTACTCCTAAAGCTTGTGCAAAAGCTTCTATCCACTCCTTACCTATAAGTGCAGGAGAGGCTGTGGGCAGGTGCCAGGTCTGGTTGAAGCTTTCCGGGGAATTACCTAATAGTGCTAAGGCCTTTGCCAATTCATTTTTGACAGATCCACCGGCACCCAGAATAGTGTGCATTGTGAAATATTTTTAAGAAAAATCAGTTGATATGTAAAGTCGTGAATCCTTTTTGCAATTCAAAATGCCTTAATGAAAAATGCTGTCTTAAGAATTGTATTTGTCCTTGCCTGCCACATCCTTACATTTCAGTCCCCTGCCCAAAACGTCCTTGACTATATTATTACACATGATCAAGACACAGTTTTTGGGGAGATTAAAGCAAATGCATTTGATTACAATGCAGTGCGTTTTTTCCCTAGAGATGCCAAAAACGAAAAGACCTTCAGAGCTGAAGATATAAAAGGTTTTTGGGCTGACGGTATTCCCTATTTTTCTAAGTTCAATACGGGTGAAGAAAACGGTCCCATACTCTTTTGGCAACTCCTAGTGAAAGGCTATGTAACATTGTGGCGCAGCCCGGAGGGATTTATTTTAGAGAGGGATGGGGACTTTATAGAGTTATTCAAGGAAGACCAAGTACGAGAAGGGGTATATTATTGGGAAGACAAGAAATACCAAGGAATATTGAAGTTTAACCTTGCCGATTGTGAAAACTTAACAAATGAGGTGTTCGACAACCTCGATTACACTCCAAAGGCCTTAACAAATTTGATTGCTCAATATAATGAATGCAGGATGCCAGAGGAAGAACAAATCGTCTACAGCAAAAAGAGAAAATTCAAGTTAAATATAGGCATTCAGTTGGGGACTAATCGATCAACTATAGATTGGAAAGATCCCCCTGTTGACCGCTCTAATAGTCCCTTCAGTTCAGATGAACAACCAGACTGGGGAACGAGCGTAGGATTTTTTATTGAAACCCCACTCTCTAGAAATACGAGTGGAATATTAGCCATAAACTATTCCTCTCATAAGGCTTCGCAACTCAACGAAGTTGAGGGTAGCTTATTTGTAGTTCAAGAAATGTCAGATTTTGAGTTCAATTTCATGGAATTGATGGTATCGTATAAATGGGAGTTTTTCAATTTCAATTCCCACAATGTCTTTTTGCAGGGGGGAGGATTGTTTGGATTCCCTCTAAAAAAATCACACGTAGGAAGAAGCGGCTCACCTACCTGGGATGCCAACACCGTGGTTACAGCCTATGACACTCTATCTGAAGGGGGAGCTGGTAAAGGAGGGGGATTTTTGGGAATTGGCGTTAGGTGGGCTTTGAAAAATGAAGGGGCCATACTCATGAGTTTTCAAAAAGAATATTCGGGATTTAGGGATTACAGATTGGATGTGAACCATATTCGTGTGGGGTATGAATTGCCTTCTCGTTGAATAGGTAAGCGATCTCTGAAGATTGAATTAAATGGAAGCTTAGACAAGCTCATTATGTATTTACCGGTTCTTTGCTGAGGAATAAATTGCAAGATGTTATTTGCGGCTGTATCTTCAACATGGCTTAAGGCCCAAAATACATAAATCTCCATTTCCATGTATCTCATCGGTTACGACATTGGAAGCTCCTCCATTAAAACAGCCCTGGTAGACGCTCAATCTGGGGAGGTTATCGACTTGGTTCAATCTCCCTCTGTGGAAATGGAGATTGTATCCCCTCGACCAGGGTGGGCGGAACAAGACCCTGAGACATGGTGGAAACATGTCATAGCTGCTACAAAGAAAATCCAGGAATCGCACCCGGAAAAGCTCAAAGAAGTCCAAGCTATTGGGATTTCCTATCAAATGCATGGGCTCGTGCTAGTGGATGAATCCATGAAAGCCTTGCGTCCCTCAATCATTTGGTGTGATAGCCGTGCTGTACCCTATGGAAGTAAGGCCTTTGAGTCTTTAGGGTCCAATTGGTGCCTTTCTCATTTGCTGAACTCCCCTGGAAATTTTACAGCCTCCAAATTGAAGTGGGTGATTGAGGAGGAGCCACACATTTATGAACAGGCAAAATATCTCATGCTTCCAGGAGATTTTATTGCGCTGAAGATGACGGGGAACCCTGTTACCACTGTTTCAGGCTTGTCCGAAGGAATGTTTTGGGATTTCTCTAAAGAGGAAGTTTCGGGAGAGCTGTTGGACCACTATGGAATAGATAGAGGGCTTATTCCTCCCATAGTGGGAACTTTTTCGGAGCAGGGTAGACTAAGTAGGGAAGCCTCCGAGTTGTTAGGGCTACCAGTGGGGACACGGGTAAGTTATCGGGCAGGAGACCAACCCAACAATGCCTTATGTCTCAATGTGTTGCAGCCGGGTGAGATAGCCGCCACTGGAGGAACTTCTGGAGTCGTGTATGGAGTAGTGGATACCCCTCAGTATGATCTTGCTAGCCGAGTCAATGGCTTTGCCCATGTAAATCACACGAAAGCAGATCCTCGGATTGGTATACTGCTATGCATCAATGGTACAGGTATTCAATACAACTGGATACGCCAGAATTGTGCGCCAGAAGGGATTAGTTACCCAGAAATGGAGGCAGAGGCTCAGAGAATTCCAATAGGTTCAGAAGGCTTATCGATACTTCCCTTTGGAAATGGTAGCGAACGCATGCTCGAGAATGTAGATATGGGCGCCTATATCTGTAACCTTAAATTTAACCGACATAAGCAAGCACACTTATATAGAGCTGCACTGGAAGGAATTGCATTTTCTTTTGTAGCGGGAATGAAAATTATGCGAGAGATGGGAATCTCAATTGAAGTGCTTCGTGTAGGTAATGACAATATGTTTCAGTCTGAGGTATTTTCTACTACCCTAGCAACCCTCATTGGAAGTGAAATTCAGGTTCTAGAAACCAGTGGAGCTATTGGAGCTGCAAAAGCTTCCGGGGTGGGTGTAGGAATCTACCAATCCCCTCATGAAGCTGTGAGCGCACAGGAGGAGGTCAGGCGCTATCATCCGCTCCAGGAAAAGGCTTCCTATGAGGAAGCTTACCACCAATGGGAAAAATACTTGTATGGGGTAAAGGCTCCTTAATAGGCCTATCTATTGATTTAAATTATGGAAGGCAACTGTTTGGAAAATAAATCCGTTTCGAAGAAAAATCCCCAGCCAATTTGAAAATCTTTAAAAAATGCTTGGATTAGAGCTGTTAATACTGATGTAATTTGAGGTATTTATTAAAAAAGTATTAATTTAGAAATCCTATACTACTACGCGACTACTAAATGATAGGACTACAGACGCTTGACTGGGTTATAATCGGGATTTATTTCGTAATCCTTTTCGCTATAGCCTTTTGGGTCATCTTCCAAAAACAAAACGATACCGAGGATTACTTCCTGGCAGGTAGGAATGTGGGCTGGTTCGTTGTAGGCGCGTCTATTTTTGCTTCCAATATCGGTTCGGAACATGTTGTAGGCCTGGCAGGTACTGGGGCTGAGAGTGGTATGCCGATGGCACACTTTGAGCTTCATGCATGGATCGTCTTATTGCTGGGATGGGTATTTCTCCCTTTCTACGCCCGATCGGGTGTATTCACTATGCCTGAGTTCCTAGAAAAGCGCTTCAATTCCCAGGCAAGATGGTTTTTATCCATCTTTTCTCTCGTGGGCTACGTGCTTACCAAGGTTTCTGTCTCAGTATATGCCGGAGGTGTAGTGATTGAATCTCTTATGGGGGTAGACTTTTGGACAGGTGCCCTCATTACGGTGATAATTACAGGACTCTACACCGTTTTGGGAGGTATGCGTGCAGTTGTGTACACAGAAACCATTCAGACGGTGATTCTTATTCTGGGTGCCCTTACCGTAACCCTTATTGGCTTAAATGAAATTGGAGGTTGGGCAAACCTCAAGGAGCTCGCAGGAAGCGATCACTTCAATATGTGGCGCCCCTCTACTGACCCGGATTTTCCCTGGACAGGATTGGTTATTGGTGGAAGCATTGTGGGAATTTGGTACTGGTGTACCGATCAATACATTGTACAGCGTACTTTAGCTGCAAAAAATATAACGATTGGACGTAGAGGAGCGATTTTTGGTGCGTTTCTGAAAATCACTCCCGTGTTTATTTTCCTAGTTCCGGGTATTATTGCATATGCCATGACCAAGACGGGACAGTTGGAGTTAGAATCTTCTGATCAAGCACTCGCCAAACTCATTGCCACCCTACTACCATCAGGACTGAAAGGCCTGGTAGCTGCAGGACTGTTGGCAGCTTTAATGAGCTCACTTGCCTCGGTATTCAATTCCTGTTCAACCCTTTTTACCGTAGATATTTACAAGAAGCTCTATCCCAATACACCCGAAAAGCAGTTGTTGAGGGTGGGAAGAGTTGCTACCGCAATCGTGGTTGTTCTGGGCATCGCTTGGATTCCCGTTATGGCAAATATTTCTGGTGTCCTATATGAATACTTACAAAGTGTTCAGTCTTACATAGCACCCCCAATTACCGCGGTATTTTTACTGGGATTATTCTGGTCCCGTATCAATTCACAAGGGGCTCTGGCTACTTTGATAGGTGGTTTTGTATTAGGTATGTCACGCCTTGTAGCAGAGCTAAATAAGGCAAGCCTTTCAGGCTGGCTATACGATTGGGCAACCATTAATTTTTTACACTTCTGTATCCTATTATTTGTAATCTGTGTAATCATCTGTATTACCGTTAGCCTACTTACAACCCCCCAACCCAAATCCCAATTATCAGGGCTTACCTATGGTACCCTCACTGAGGAACAGAAGACGTCTAACCGGAATAGCTTCTCTATGTTTGATGTAGTGGCATCTGTTGCCATACTCGCCATTATTGTAGGAATTTTAAGCTATTTCACTGGATAGCGATCGAATGAGAAATAAAGATGAATAATAGAACAAATACTATACAGTTGATCAGATTATTATGGGGGTCCTCCCATAATATCCTCACTTATGTATGCCAGAAAATCTCCCATAAGAATCTTTTGTAACACTAATAATTCGTAAACCATTTATCTAACTATTAACTATTGCTGTATGAGAAATTCATACCTAAGACTATTAACCAGAATGCTACTCAGCTTATGCGTGTTGGGGCTGCTATCAATGCAGGCTGTCGCGCAGAATGTGAGTGGTTCGGTTACCGATGAGGGATCGGGAGATCCGTTAATCGGTGCTACTGTATTAATTCAGGGTACTACCACTGGTGCCTTGACGGACAATGAAGGTAACTTCACCGTATCTGCAAATCCCGGAGATGTATTGGTTTTCTCCTATGCAGGATATACGGGGAAAGAAGTTACTGTAGGAGAAGGTACTACCCGCATACTCGTTTCTCTTTCACCTGGTATCAACCTAGATGAAGTAATTGTAACGGGATATACCTCTCAGCGCAAGCGCGATATTACAGGGGCCGTTTCTGTAATCGAAACGGAAGAGATGAACCAAGTGACATCTGCCTCTTTCCTTCAAAGACTGGAAGGTCGTGCTGCTGGACTTACGGTGAACACAGGAGGGGCTCCCGGTGGACGCTCTACCGTTCGTATTCGCGGGATCTCTTCATTTTCC
>JBCCTX010000382.1:0-6992 GCA_039197765.1 Bacteroidota bacterium | reverse complement strand
CCCTTGCATAGTAGCGCGATATACCAGAAGTGCGAGATAGTTACTAGGACCTTGGATCTTTTCTCTGTTATTGTATTGGGAAATTGCGCCACAAATTACGATTCGTGCGTTGAGCCGAATATTAGCCAAGGCATAGTCTAAAATTTCCCCTCCTACATTGTCAAAGTATACGTCTATTCCGTCAGGAAGCTCTCGCTGAATTCCCTTATATACATGCTCATTCTTGTAATCAATAACTCCGTCAAAGCCCAAGGTGTCTTTCATGTACGCGCACTTTTCAGGTCCACCTGCAATTCCTATTACTTTACATCCCTTGATTTTGGCAATTTGCCCTACGATACTTCCGACGGCCCCTGCACCTCCAGAAACCAAAACGGTTTCTCCTTCTTTTATTTTCCCCACTTCCAATATCCCAAAATAGGCTGTCATACCAGGCATTCCCAAAGTCCCAATATAGGTAGGCATGGGAGCTAGGTTTGGATCGACCTTATACCACATTTTCCCATCGGTCAAGGCATACTGTTGTACCCCTCCCCAACCTGTGATTATATCGCCTACGTTAAATTCAGCGTGCTTGCTTTCAACTACCTCGCCAATGGATCCCGCACGCATGACTTCTCCAATTTGAATCGGAGGCAAATAGGATTTTCGATCATCCATCCAACCCCGCATTGCTGGATCTAGTGAAATGTAGTGTTGCTTGACCAATACTTGTCCTTCCCCTACCTCGGGAATGGGGCTTTCCTCTAGGGTCCATGTATCAGGAGTGGGCATTCCAACGGGTCTTTGGGCGAGAAGTAGTCTTTTATTCATTTAAATTTGGTTATAAAGTCCACAGGAGAAGCAGGGAGAAATGCTATTTCGTGTTTTCCCACTGTGGCTGGTTAATTTTCAAATATAGCGATGCGCTACTTGAGAACAAACTTCTATGAGATCTTAGCTCAGAATCTCTTTTACAACTTTTCCATGCACATCGGTAAGCCTAAAATCCCGACCTTGATAGTGATAGGTAAAGCGTTCGTGGTCTATCCCCAATTGATGAAGCAGCGTCGCTTGCAGGTCATGGGCATGAACTTGGTCGGCTATGCCATAATACCCGATCTCATCTGTCTCACCATGGGTGTAGCCCCCCTTGATCCCTCCTCCAGCAACCCACATGCTAAAGGCATCTCGGTGGTGATCTCGTCCTTTGAAGGGAGCTATATAACCGCCCCTATTTTCCCACATAGGCGTACGGCCAAATTCCCCTCCCCAAACTACCAGGGTATCTTCCAGTAAGCCTCGTTGTTTGAGGTCTCGAAGCAGAGCAGCCATGGGTTGGTCGACGTCCTTACATTTTCTCACAAAGCCATGATGTAAAGACTCCAATTCCCCATTTCCATGGGAATCCCAGCCCCAGTGAAACAACTGGACAAAGCGGACCCCACTTTCTACTAATCTCCGAGCGAGTAGACAGTTATTAGCAAAAGAGGAAACACCTGGTTCCGTTCCATACATTTCGTGTATATAAGCGGGCTCTTTACCAATATCCATGATCTCGGGAACGGACATTTGCATGCGAAAAGCCATTTCATATTGGGAAATCCGGGTTAGAATTTCTGGATCATGGAACGTCTCATATTGTTCTCGGTTTATCTCGTTGATTGCATCAATCGTATTCTTCCTAATATCCCGGCTTACGCCTTCAGGATTTGAAAGAAATAGCACAGGGTCTCCTTCAGACCGACATTGAACCCCTTGGTAAACCGTGGGAAGAAAACCACTTCCCCATACACTTTTACCTGCACTAGGCGTATTTCCACCAGATGCCAACACCACAAATCCTGGGAGGTTGTCATTCTCTGAGCCAAGTCCATACGTCACCCATGCCCCCATACTAGGCCTTCCCAACCTGGGACTTCCCGTTTGCATTAGCAATTGAGCAGGGGCGTGGTTGAACTCCTCCGTATGCATAGCTTTTAGAAAGCATACGTCATCTACCACGTTAGAGAAATAAGGCAGTCGGTCAGATACCCAGGCGCCCGAGTCTCCATATTGTTGGAACCTAGCCTGAGGCCCAAGCATTTTGGGCGTGCCTTGAATAAAGGCAAAGGTTTTTCCCTCCAGCAAACTGTCTGGACAGTCTTTTCCATCTAGTTTTGCCAATTCAGGCTTGTAATCAAATAATTCCAGTTGGGAGGGAGAACCCGCCATGTGCAAGTAGATAATTCGCTTGGCCTTGGCAGGAAAATGCGGAAAGCTATTTCCTGCTATATGCTTTCCTGTAGCTGCCGAAGACAAAGAAGGAAATAAACTCCCCAGGGCCATCGCCCCCATTCCTGTAGTACAGGTCTTCAAAAAATGCCTCCGAGAATTATACCTGGCTTTACGCGTAATATATTCGTTTATGATTTTCATTCAGAATTAGGTTAAAATTTTGACTGCATACTGGCTGAATCATTTTCCTTCCAGGCCTCACTCTTTCATGATAAAGCTATCCAAGTTGAGCAAGGCACTTGCTACTACTGTCATGGCTCCTAAGCGTTCCCTTCCTGTTTCTGTATTACTGACTTTTTGAATGGGGAAGGCTTGATTTTCTGAGTTTGCTAAGGTCTGATGGTATAATTGGCCAAGGGTATTCAGGGTCCGCTTTGTGGGCATTTTCAACAAGGCGCGCTGATACCCATAGGTCAATTGTTGGTCTAGCTCCTCCCCTGCCCCAAGCATTCTTTCAGCAAGGTTTTTGGCTGCCTCCACAAAAACGGTATCGTTCAAGGTTACAAGGGCTTGGAGGGGCGTATTGGTAGGAATACGTCTGCTTACACAAAACTCTCGACTTGGGCTATCGAAGGAAACCATAGAAGGATATGGACTGGTCCGTTTCCAATAGGTATAGATACCTCTTCGAAAGCGATCCTCTCCTTCGCTGGGTATCCAACGCTCGTTGTTATACACCGATTGCCAAACCTTGTCGGGCTGTGGAGGCATTACCGGAGGGCCATACATTTTTCTGCTAAGCACCCCGCTTACCACGAGGGCCTGATCGCGAATTTGCTCGGCTGTCAGGCGGACTCTGGGTCCGCGGGAAAACAAGCGGTTTTCTGGGTCTTTTTCTAACTGCTCAGGATTTACCTGAGACTGCTGTCTGTAAGTGGACGAAAGGACAATGGTTTTGACCAAGCCTTTCACACTCCAATTTTGTTCTTCCTGAAAATGAAGGGCCAGCCAATCCAAGAGTTCAGGATGGGAAGGTTTAGCTCCTTGGGTACCGAAATCTTCAGCTGTTTCTACGATGCCTCTCCCAAAGATTTGTTCCCAAATTCGATTGACCATGACCCGAGACGTCAAGGGATTGCTTGGATCCACAACCCAAGCAGCAAAGCCCTTGCGATTGCGAGACTCTTCCGGATCAAATTCCGGTAAGGACCCTGGAACATCTGGCTCGTACACTGTATCTGCTGGAGCTAGCCAATTTCCTCGAATAAATTCCCTTGTCCATCTACGGTTTTTCGGCTCGCGCTCGCGCATGATGGGAAAGCGTTGGGCCTTCCACCGCAGATTTAGCAATTCATCTTGCAAGGCAACAAGTGCTTTGTCTATTTCCTCTCCTTCTGTATGTAGGTAAAGGTCCATGATTTCGAACCGTCCTTCAGGATCGTTTACCCCCTTATTCACCATCCAAATATATACATCTCGCTTACCCGACACAGGCGCTACCTTTCCTTTTAGCCATCGCTCTTGGGGGCTTTTGGGCAAATCCAGCTCCTGGTACAGAGGACCCTTTGCACTATCCAATCGAACTTCGATTTTTCCTAAATCTCCCTTGCTTTTGTACCGATACGAGATTTCCTCCACTTTGCTTAGGTCCAAGTCTTTAAAAAAGATCCAATAGGATTTATCGGGAATATTATTCGGATTCCGCGCCCAGTTTTGGGCCGTTTTCTGGTGATAAAATTCTACATCTTCCCAACCATCGCAGTCCCCGATGCGAATCCTGGGGTATAAGGCTTGCTTAATTTGTGAAATGCGGTCCGATTGCGGATTTACCTCAGTGCTTCCAGACATTCTCTGAATTTCTTGTATGAGTTCATGTACCATAGAGTCCTCTTTGGGCTCCAGCATTTCCAAAACGGGATACTCCGCATCCAGGTCCTCATCTTTGCTTTGGTTGAAAAAGTCATAAGATGAATAATAATCAGATTGCCGAAATGGATCATAGGGATGGCTATGACACTGGGCACATTCCATGGTTGTTCCCTGCCAAACCGTCCATGTGGTATTCAGGCGGTCAATGACGGCTGCTACTCGGTATTCTTCGTCTTCCGTACCCCCCTCAGTATTATTCATCGTATTGCGGTGGAATCCGGTAGCAATCAGGTCTTCCTGCGACGGATTGGGAAGTAAGTCTCCAGCAAGCTGCTTAGCCGTAAATTCATCATAAGGCATATCCGCGTTGAATACATCAATCACCCAATCGCGATACCGCCAAATATTCCGATAGGGGTCTTTCTCATAGCCCTTAGAATCGGCATATCGCGCTAAGTCCAGCCACATAGCAGCCCACCTCTCGCCAAAATGTGGCGAAGCTAACAAGGTATCCACTAGGTCCTCATAGGCATCAGCGGATGTATCTTGGATGAATTGCTCCGTTTGCTCCCAAGTCGGCGGTAGCCCAATCAAGTCCAAGCTCAGTCTACGAATTAGCTGGTTCTTCTCGGCTTGTGGCGAGGGAACCAATTCCTTCTGTTCTAAGCTTTGTGCGACAAAATTATCAATGGGATTATAGGCCCATTCAGCCGATTCGATGTCAGGGACTTCGGGGCGTTGGGGAGCCACGTAAGCCCAATGGGGTTTCCATTTCGCCCCTTGCTTAATCCAGCGGGTAAATACCTCAACTTCTTCCTCTGAGAGGGGTTCTCCCTCATAAGGCATGCGCAACTCTGGATCCGAATGCGTGATTCGACTGATCAGCTCACTTTCACCAGGTTTCCCAGGAATAATGGCGGGCAATCCTGACTCGTTCTCAGCCAATGCCTCTTCCCGGAAAAGTAGGCTAAGTCCTCCATTGCGTTTTACCCCACCATGGCAGCGCATGCATTTTTGGTTGAGAATGGGCCTGATTTCGGCATTAAAATCAACTTTTTTCTCAGTAAACCGGGAATAAAAAACCGCACCAGCTAGTAAGACGATAATTCCCGCGAAAAGGAGTAGCCGCTTTTGAATCATAGAGAAGGGTTTTAACCTAAATTTATTGCTTTTACCGGAAAGAACGAAATATTCGTATTTTCACAGACAACTCTTTATCCTTGCTTGAATGAAACAGCTTTTTCTGCTATTTATCGTCCTTATTGCCTTGGCGGGAGTAGTATATCTTTACTCACAAGATTTTTTTCGCCCTCCTACTCCACCTGAGCGTCCTTTTATCATCGCGCATCGCGGAGCTTCCGGCGAAGCCCCGGAAAATACCCTCATAGCCATCCGAAAAGCCATGGAGCAAGAAGCAGATTTCATCGAAGTAGACCTCCACATGACCCGCGATGGGGAATTAGTGGTAATACACGATGATCGGCTGGAGCGAACGACCAATGGAACGGGGATGGTAAAAGACCAATTGCTACCCGACCTCAAAGCTTTAGATGCGGGCTCCTGGTTTGGAAAAGAGTTTACCGGCGAAGCCATTCCTACCCTTGGTGAAGTGATGGATTTGATAAATGGAAGGTGTTACCTTCTCCTTGAATTGAAAAAGCACAGCCTGGGCTATTATACGGGCATGGTACGGGTGGTACTCGACCAACTGTATGAAAGAAAGGCCGAGAATTGGGTAATTCTCCAGAGCTTCCACAATCCCATCCTGGAAGAACTGGCTTTGTTAGATCCAGAAATGACCGCCCATAAGCTGCTTCACATAGACTTACCCATTCTCCCCTTGTACGAGGACGGAGAATGGAACATGCACAACATTTTCGAATATCCTTCCGTCTATTCCCTCAACCCAGCCTACCAGTACCTACAGCCTCGATTCGTCAACAAAGCCCATCGAGAAGGGTATCAAGTTTTTGTCTACACGGTGAACGAAACTCAAGATATGCGGCGGATGACCAAAATGGGAGTCGATGGGATTATCACAGATTTTCCAGGGCGGGCGATTCGGATGCAGCGGGAGGGGGACTAAAGTGTATTTAATATACTCTCGGAATATTTTCTTAAGTTTAGTTCTAGGTCATTTATAAACTTTTTGCGTTCTTCTATCCATTCAGCTCCTTCAATGATACCCCTGTTCCATAAAGTTTGAAGATATTCTATGAGATATTTCAAATATATAAATACCTCAAAAACATGAAAATTATTTGATGTTGCAGAGATTGACAATACATACTTAGATATTTTTATGAGATCAGAATCTTTAAAGCTGTCCTTGTAATCGGAATCAAGAAAATCATAAATTAACTGTTCAGGGTGTAAATCCGATTGGTCCTGCACATCAAATAGGTTAAGTGGTAAAAGACCGACTAATTTTCCTGGGTAAATTTTTAACAAGGACCTAATGATTGAACCTATAATTTGGTTTTTTATCAGAGTTTCTTTTTTCTTTTCTACAATGCCTGCACTGATGCGTATATTAAAATAATTTACTTTTGCGAGCATTGTCAATAGCCGGGATTCGGCCAAAGAGTTAGCAACTACTAGTTCAGAAACCCAATCAATTACACCCTCAAAATTTCCATATACGATTACTAAGAAGATCTCCCTAATAAATTCATTCAGAATACTCTCATGAGGTAAAGGGGAGTTATTGGAATTAATGCGATTGTGCAATAAACTCAGTTTGTATACTATGAATCCATATTTATTGGCAACATTTGCAGCGCATCACACGCGGAGAAATACCATCGATGAAACAACCGGAACGGTTGATAACACAGCTTCTCTCATTCATTCATTCATATATTTCACACATTTCCACACTATCAAGGTGGCTTTTCAAGTGAGGTCGCGATGAGTATGACATGATT
>JBCCTX010000381.1:0-7004 GCA_039197765.1 Bacteroidota bacterium | reverse complement strand
TTCATTTTCTTTTTTGATTCCAAAATACGTGTTTTCTTTTCTAAAACCAACACGTGTTATTGCAATTCCATGGAGGGCTAACGCCCAACTATCCTCCGTAAGTTGGACTTTTCAAATATCTATAAAAGTATCAGATAGCACTAACCTGTATAAATAGCTCGGTTAGCTTATGGATGATAGGGTTTGTTAGAAATTTTTATGATGAAACCTTAAAAATCCCCAGGTTTCCTTAGTACAAGAATGATGTGTTCTACCTCTTCAGTTTCAAGTTGAATCCAAATAGTAAAATATCATTCTTGCTTGATAAGTTCTCTAAATGCACATTTTCAAAACGATATTCGTAAATCATATAGAATGAAAAGCCTTTGAGTAAATTGAAATTCAATTGAGGATTAAGCTTGATAATGTAATCCGCCTTTTCCTTAAGTGATTGGAAATAAAAGATACGGTAAGAAAAATTGATTAGTTCTTTGGATATACGGTACCGATTTTCCAATATGAATAACATAAATCCATTTTTTCTAGTGGAAAAGTCCCTATTACTATTTACAAACTCAGAACCGTCATAGGAAGAATTTCCATTAGCAATCATCCCCATTAAAGATAAATTCAAAAGCCCTTTGTCAAACTCAGAGCCAAACCCAGCTCCAAAGTTGTGTCTGCTTTTTATCCTATAAATGAGACTATTGTCAAAATATGAAAACAGCCCGGGGTAGAGTTTCTTGCTTCCACCTGGGTAGTAATGAAGCGTAACTAAGCCATTCCAATTATCCTCAATCAGTGTAGTATTTGCTTTGTTATATCTGTAGGTCATGCTATTCTCTAGATGCCAGTTCTTATAAGTAAGATCTAAATCGAATCCTCCCCTTATAACTGCTTGGCTGAATTCTCCAGAAATTCTTCTTCCAGACAAGTTCAAATCCAATTGATAATGCAAGGTATCCTCTAGACTTTGACTGAAGGATTCAATGCTGATCCAAAAAAAGTATGGGAAAAAAAGGAAGATTAGCTTATTTGTCATTATACCTAACGGTTTCTACTTAATGCTCATTTACCACCTTAAGAAGTTCTGTTGCTGAGAGCTTTCCAAAATTGTTTGCAGCAAGCGGTCCTGCACCAGTAATCAATTTTCTATCCGCATGAACCGTTTTATCTGCTTCCATATTGATAATAGTAATTCCTAATTCGTTTAATTTTTCTCCAAACTTCCATGGCATATGGCCCGGCATGTAACCCATCATGGGAGTCTGCTCATCCACTTCATCGGGGAAGGCAGCTATATTGTATCCTTTATATATATAAGAGTTCTTGTTGCCATTCAAACCAGCAGCAAGCAAGGCCGCTGGACCATGGCAAATGGCCAACATATGCATGTCTTTAGCATATGACCAATGTATTAATTCATTCAAATCCTGATTAAATGGTAAACCAAGCATTGCACCATGTCCTCCAGGAAGGTATACTGCTAAATACTCCGTTCCATTATTCATGGAGTCCAATACGAATTTGGCAAGGCTTTTAGGGTTTTCGAATTGATTTGTATGTTCTGTGTATAAGGACATAACCTTCTCATCCTCTTCAGGCATTGCCCACATTTCAATCTTGACGGGCTTACCAGTAGGGGTGAAGATGTCAATATCAAATCCGGCATTTTTTAAGTGTAACATAGGTAGCATCATTTCTACTGGGTGATTTCCAGTTGAAAACATTTTCCCATTAGCCATCTTCATGTTTCGTTCTTCGGTACATACCATTAATACTTTTTTATTTCCTGTGTATGGATTATCGTATATTGTATTATCAAAATCAGTGACAGGTGAAGTGGCTAGTTTTAGCGCTAAGAAAGAAGGACTAAAAGCACCATCAGTCTCACGAGTAGGTCGAGTCACAACATATAAAAAGATGAATGTGATAATTACAAGGCCTACGAAACCGATTAAAATTTTCCTTAACATGTTCTTTTAGTTTTAGGTATGATCTTTAGAATTGAAATGAAATGATAATTTTACCTTTCGCTCGACCGGTAGCAAGATGGGTAAAGGCTTCAATACTTTTTTCAAATGGATACACCGTGTCAGTAACGGGCTTAATAAGGGTTTGCTCAACCAATTGCCGAACCTGATTTAAATGATGGCCATTAGGGTGCATAAAAACGAACTTATATTGGGCATCTTTGTCGTTCTCCAGTTGCTTTATGGTTTCAGGTAATTTATATCCAGTCATGCCAATATTTTTGGCTGTATTTTCATCTAAGGGTCCCTTCACACTTACAACAATGCCTCCTTTCTTCAGCACCTCAAAGGCTTCCAGAGAATAGTCTCCCCCAAGTGTGTCCAGCACTATGTCTACACTACTTACAATGCTTTTATAATCTTCCTTTTTGTAGTCAACTACTTTGTCTGCTCCCAACGCCTTAACCCATTCTACATTTGCTGTACTTGTGGTGGTATAGACATATGCCCCTTTGGCTTTTGCATATTGGATTGCTAAAGTTCCCACCCCCCCAGATCCCGCATGCACGAGCACTCTATCGTCCCTTTTTAAATTGGCAGCTTCAAATGATTGCAAGGCTGTAAGCATAGCGAGTGGAATTCCGGCTGCATCCTCAAACGAAATATTTGCAGGTTTTTTGGAAATAGCGAACTGATTGACAGCAACATACTCTGCCAGCGTCCCCATTTGTTCCTGTGGTACCCGGGCATATACGAAATCACCTACTTTGAAATCATTGGTATCTGTTCCTAAATCCGTAATTATTCCACTCACATCATATGCCACTGTACATGGTAAAGTAAGTGGGAGCATGCGTTGAAGATTTCCTAAAATGATGCTTTTATCGATAGGGTTGATCGCAGCAGCCTTTACTTCGATCAAAACATCTTCCTTACTGATGGATGGTTTTTCTACTTCCGAGAATTTAAGGCTCTCAGAAATACTACCATAGTTGATTAATTGTAGTGCCTTCATATGTCAATGAAATCCCTTGTGATTTTATTGACATAAAGCTATCATGCGCTTTTCAAGGAAAAATTGACCTTTGTTAACAAATTAGTTTTCCGCTTTTTTCGCACGGATTCTACTTAAGCTTTCCTTCGCAATTCCAAGATAAGAAGCGATGTGGTAATTGGAAGTAAATTGTTCTATGTCGGGATATTGTTTCAGGAAGAGATCATATCGTTCTGATGCGGATAGCTGTAGGTGGTTGAGGATTCGCTTATGAAGACTAACCATGTGACGTTCAAGTAGTTTTCGCTGAAATGGTTGGAATTCCGGAAATAAGGATAGACTCTCCATTAGTTTTCTTGAGTCAAATGCTATCAACCTGGAATCATTAAGGCACTCAACAGATAAACTTGCAGGTTCCTCACTATGAATTGCGATATAATCACTAATCCACCAGTCTTTTATAGCAAAAAGTAGCGTATGGTCTTTCCCGGTTTTATCTGTGCAAAAAGATCGTAGACATCCATCTAATACGAAGAGGACTTTGGTGATAGGATCACCTTGTCTTATGACTACTTCCCCCTTTGAGTATTCCTTTACAGTAGAGATTGAAATTAGATACTCTTCTGCTTCAGTACTTAGGGCAATGTTTGATTTTAGTTTTTCGATTAATTCGTTCAAAACTTCTTGCCATTAATTTTTAACGATTAGTGTATGTGCCGTATCCCAAAGGGTATGGAATATAGACCTTCTTGTAGCGTGTTTTTATTCTTAATTCCAATGTTCTAAATCCTCAACTGGTCGAGGAAGTCTTCCTTCATCTTTCCTATTAAGTACAAGTGCATAATCGATCTGGTATTTTCAACTTGAATCAAATGAAACCGAGGTTTCCTAAGACCTTTTAATTTTACCACAGAGGATTAAGGAGTAATTAAAAGAGAAAAAGAGAGTATTTTAGAATTAATACCAAAATGAGTCAAGAAAAAATCTCTGTGTACCTCCTTTTTTCCTCCCAAAACTCTGTGGTAAAAACGCTCGAATAGTAAACCCTTCTGGGTACCAATGAATTTTCTGACCTATTCCCACAATCGTTTTGCTTAAGTACTTATTTAACCACAGAGAGAAGGAGGAGCTAAGGAGTTTAAAGGAGGGCTATGTGTGAGAAAACTTACCATAATTCGCCTTATATAACTTTCTCTCTATAGGGATCAATTTTCGGTTAAGGAACTAGCCATATTTGTGTAAATATTCGTACACTAGAAAAGTATGAATCTTTCTTAAATTTCCTGCCCATGTTGGATGCCCCGATCTTTATCTCCCATGCTAGTGCCGATGATGCCTTTGTAAAAGCCCTTCGAGAGAAATTAGAACTGTTCAAAGTGGGGGCCTGGGTAGATTCGCGTCAATTGCGTGTTGGAGATTCCCTGGAGAAAAATATTCAAGCTGCTATAACCGCTGCTCCTCATTTTATTGTCATTCTAAGTACGAATGCCATTAACTCCGAATGGGTTCCTAAAGAGATCGAATGGGCAGAGCAAGTACAGCAGACAAAGGAGAACTATCGCCTGATTCCGATTTTACTTCCTGGAATAGAACCCAGCTCCTTAAGCCTCTGGTTCCAAGAAGTACCTCTTGCTCAGAAAGTAGCTCAGGAAGCAAATGGCTTAAATGAAGCCTTTTCTGCGATCCTTGCCGCCTTGGATATGCAGGAGGCCAATGATCCCACCTATCCTGAACTTATTCAACAAGCTCCTATAGAAGAACTCCAACTTCGTCTTACCAGACCCAGTCTAGAAACACGCGAAGGGAAACATAGAGCAAGAGCAGAAGCCTTACTCGTATATGAATCCTCCGATCCCGGTAAGCGAGAGGAACAAAGCATCCCCTTTTATTTCGAAGCTCCACTAGGGCCTATCGAAAAAGATGACCTAAGTTGGTATCTGGAACGCTACATCACATGGCCAGTGGGCTACTACCAAGAACGAGCAAAAGAAGTTGAACATAAGTTTCCTGAATGGGGCAAAATGCTTTATCAGGAAATCATGAAGGAAGAAAGTGCAAAAGAGGTTTTCCGAAGCTGGAAAGAGGATGCCAATGGCGAAGCAAGGAGGTTTTCAATCTATGTAGACAGCGCCTTAGTAAAGGGCAGTAAAGAAGAAGACATCCAAAAGGCCAAGGAAGGGGCCAACCTCTTGCTAAGCCTTCCCTGGGAACTGCTTCACGATGAAAAAGGCTACCTATTCGAAGGAAAGCATCCCGTGGGGGTAAGAAGGCGCCTTCCCAATCGAGAGCGCCAAGCCCCGGTCAGGCTAGAACTTCCCCTCAGGATCTTGTTGGTAAGCCCCCGTCCGGAGGAAGAAGGAGTAGGCTATATCGATCACCGGGCTTCTTCTATCCCCCTGGTAGAAGCGGTTGAAAACCTGGGAGAGCTCATCAAGCTAGATATTCTCCATACCCCTACCTTGCCCGCCCTGCGGGCGTTTTTACAGCAAGCTGAAAGAGAAAATGACCCGGTAGAAGTCCTGCACTTTGATGGTCATGGAGTCTATGATCCCATCAATGGCCTGGGGGCCCTCTGTTTTGAAGAGCCTCAGGATCAGAATAAAATCGGCGAACGTAGAAATCAACTTGTAGACGCCCAAGAGCTTGGCAAAATACTTCGAGACTACCGCATTCCCCTGGTGTTTCTAGAGGCCTGCCAGACGGCCATGACCGAAAAGGACCCCACCTCCTCTGTAGCCGCCCAGCTACTGCAAGTAGGGGTGAGTTCTGTGATCGCCATGAGCCATAGCGTCTTGGTAGAGACAGCCAGTCGCTTCGTACGGGCCTTTTACCAATCCCTTGCCACAGGAAGCCGAGTGGGGCAAGCCCTCCTGGCAGGCCAGAATACCCTGTATGGAGATAGGTATAGAGGCAAGCTCATGGGGGGAAGGGACTTTCACCTCCAAGACTGGTTTGTACCGGTGTTGTTCCAGGAAGAGCAAGACCCCCAACTCTTTGCCAAGCTCCCCTCAGGGCAAGCCCAGGAAAACCTGGCCGAGCAACGCAAAAATAGCTTGGGTGCCTTGCCTGACACCCCGGAACACAGCTTTGTGGGAAGAAGTCGGGAACTCCTACGCCTTGAGCGCATCGTGGACCAAGAGTCCTATGTAGTGATCCGCGGCCAAGGGGGAGCCGGAAAGACCACGGTAGCCATAGAGCTTGCCCGCTGGTGGGTGAGGTCTTACCGAGTCCAGCGGGCAGCCTTTGTAAGCCTAGAGACCCACACAGAAGCCCGCCAGGTACTGGACCAGCTAGGCCAACAGCTCTTGCCCAGCTATTCTGTTGCAGAATATGGAGAGGACCTCCAAGCAGCCTTTCAACCCATAGAAAGGGCTTTGAAAGACTTTGCTACCCTGATCGTGCTGGACAACCTGGAAAGCATCCTCCCCGATGCCCAAGGCAAAACCCTGGCGGGAAGCGAGGATGCCTGGGACCAGGTAAAGGTCCTTTGCACCCAACTCCATGAAAGTTCTCCACAGACCAAGCTCATTTTTACCTCCAGAGAGCCCCTGCCTGCTCCTTTTGATAAGGGGAGAAATGACCTCTTGTTAGGGCCGCTGGGGCCCAAAGATGCCGTGGATCTGCTGCGCAAGGTGATGTCCCATGCAGGGTGGGAGCCCCCTGCAGCAGATGAGGGAAGCGAAGAAGAGCTTCAAGCCCTTGCCAAGACCATCAACTACCATGCACGGGCCCTGGTGCTATTGGCAAGGGAGATTGCCACACAGGGGGTACAAAGCAGCCATGCAGATATCGCCCAACTCATGGCAGGGCTTGAGCAAAAGCATCCCGGAGATCGGGAAAACTCCCTCTTTGCCAGTTTGGAGCTATCCCTCAGAAGGCTCAGTCCGGAAGAAAGAGCCCTACTCTCCATTCTAGCCCCCAGCCAGGGAGGAAACAACTGGATGGTATGGGCCAATATGCTTGGGGGACTAGAGGAAAATAAAGAACGAGTGCTATCCTTGGTAAAGCGCCTGGAAGCAGTGGGACTGGGAAGCATCCTGAACTATAACTATATCCAG
>JBCCTX010000380.1:0-7035 GCA_039197765.1 Bacteroidota bacterium | reverse complement strand
TGAAGTTGTCGTTTTGGGTATTGAACTGTAGGAAGGTCGTCCAAAAGAGATTACGAGTGAAGTTGACCTCAAATCGGGGGCTGAGTAGTAAGAGATTTTCCTCTCCATAAGGATCAGGAAATTCCAACTTGTTGTAGACAAAGTTGAGCCCAAAATTACCCCAGGGCTGGACGCGGTAGGCTAGTTCTAGCGTAGTTTGCAAGCGGGTCCCATTGTAGAATGAGCCATATTGAAGGCCCCCGGCCCAAGCAAAATAAGCCCTTCGATCACTCTGATAGCCGATTTCGGCGTAATCAAAGGAGTATCTTCCCGCGGGTAGCGGTTCTCCATCTGTAAAATCAAAAGGAAATAGGAGGTTCTTTTCCTCATGGGTGTATTCAAGCATCAATCCACTGGTATTGGCCTTGCTCAAGGTATACCCTGCGATGATACGTTGCTGTAGGAAATCGAACGAATTGTCCACGTCTAAGACTTGGCGGAGCCCAAAGATATGGGCATTGACCTTGGATTGGTCTTTGGGGAAAAGCGTATAATTCATGCGCGTATACCAATGGTGGAAGCCTATGTGAATACTGGTGTCGCGTACAGCATCATATTGCTCGGCAGAAGGAATCCATCCCATATCTGCAAAGTAGTTATCTCCTATGCCTGCGAAATTGGTGTACACGCTGAAATTTTTCCCATCATAGCCTCCCCCTATGTTGTAAAAATAGTTGTCCCCTTCAAGTCCATCACTCAGGGAAAAACCTCCTCCGCCAAAGCCTTGCCATTTGGCGTCTTGGGAAAAGTAATTGAATTCTGCCCCAGCAGTGCGATTGAAATCCGTATCGGTAAATTCCCCAGATTTCATGGCTTGCCGGTTGTGGAAATAGCCTTTGATAACGGAGCGATCCAAAACGCGCTGGTGGAGGGTGAGAGAGGTATAATTCTGAGAAGCAAAATCATCCGACTCACGGGTTTGCATATTCATTAGTCCCACCCGCAAGGTCTTGGTAAGGTTTCCACTCAGACGAGCGCCATAGGCGATAGGAATTGTATTCCCATCCTCATCCAACCCGATACGGCGAGAGAAAAAGGGCCGCATCGGAGGAATACCGAAGTTTGCAAACAAGTCGCTATTTTCTAGAAAAAACAGCCGCCTTTCAGGAAAACGCACATTGAAGGTCGTCAAGTTGGTCACCTGCTGGTCTACTTCGACTTGAGAAAAATCTGGATTTACGGTGAGGTCCAAGTTAAGGGTTGAAGTAATAGCCACCTTCGCATCCCCACCCATTCTAAGTTGGGTATTGGCTTCTTCTCCTTCTTCAAAATCCTGGTCATAGGATACCAGTCCGTAGGGAATCAAAGAAATATTGCTTTTCACTTTCTTGGGGGCTTCATCCCAGATCAACTGGCCTGTGTATCCCAGATCGACCGTTAAAAACTGCACGGGTACAGGCGTCCATGCATGCCAGGCATTGGATCGGGGCTCTCCGCGAGAGAAGTTGATTCCCCAAGTCTTTTTGCCTGTTTCATATCTAAGGGTGTTGAAGGGAATGGCCATCTCCACAGTCCAGTATTTCTCATAATGTGCAACCTCAACATACCATTTGTTGTCCCAAGCCGTATTGAAACCCGAGCTTCCCCCTGAGTTCATCTCCCCTCGGGTTCCCGTCCTCCCAGAGATCAAAGATTCTGTTTGAACCCCTGCGGGATTGGTAGCGAAAGAGAAGCCATTGGAAGCGTTGTTGACGGGGTCGAACATGACGCCAAATACATCTCCATTCCAAAATAGGGGATTATCCCGCTTGAGGGTGGTAATAATGTAATCATTGGGTCCGTAGCAAGTTGCCCCGACATAGATGAAGTTGTCATCGTAGGTGAGTTTCACAGAGGTTTGGATATTAGCTGGAACCTTGACCCCATCTGTAGGGAAGGCAATCCAAAAGTTTTCTGCGGGTCTAGCTGCTTCCCAGGCCGACTCATCCAACTTCCCATCTACCTTCATTCTGTCGGCGGTACGGGCTATGTGAACTTGGTATCCTTCCTGAATGGATTGGGTGGGGGAGTCTTCCTCTGAGGATTGGGCACTGAGGATATTTGGGAAAAAAATGAGAAGAATAAGCCCTAGAAAGCGTATGGGTCGATGGTTGATCATATCCTTTGGGTAAGAGGCAAGAGAAAAAAGTGTGCTTTTGGGAAAGGGCACATAATTTTCAGCAGCAAGTTACACTTTAGTTTTAACTTTGCGGGTATGAGGAAAATCTTGTTTAACTGGGACAAGGAACAACAACATCCTAATCGGAAGATTCTTCTATATGCGTATCGTTGAAAACTCTACCCATGAGGGAGTACAAATCTTTCGCTTTGGGTCTTTGCCTGTGGGAAAACCTAGCTTTTTTTCCCATGTGTATTATGTGGATGGTTTATTGATCGATACGGGGCATAGCAATATGCGTAAGGAAGTGTATGAGGCAGTCAAGGACTTACCTGTTCAGCAACTTTTGCTCACGCATCACCACGAAGACCATACGGGCAATCTTCCCCCACTACACAAGCACTTTGCCTGCCCAGCCTATGCCTCAGCATCCTGTATTGACCTTATGAAACGACCTCCTACAATTAGTTTAGCCCAGAGAATTTCTTGGGGGAGTCGACCTAGCTATACGGATTTTACCCTACATCCAGAGAAGATACATACGCCCAATTATCATTTTGAGGTCATCCCCATTCCTGGACATGCCCTTGACATGGTCGCTTTGTATGAGCCCCGAAAGAAGTGGTTGTTTTCCGCGGATTTGTATGTCAACCACTACATAGGCTACTTTCTAAGAAATGAAAGTGTAAGGGAACAGGTCGTTTCTATTCGTCGTGTCTTAGAACTCGACTTTGAGGTACTTTTTTGTAGCCACAACCCCCAGTTAGTAGGAGGGAAGGAAAAATTGGTAAAAAAGCTAGCCTTCCTAGAAAGCTTTTATGCCAAGGTCGCTCCACTTTGTGTGGAAGGCGCTACCGCAAATCAGATTTTTCGACAGGTAGGGCTTAAGGAAAAATGGTCCATTCGACTGCTTTCACAGGGTCATTTGTCTAAGCTGAATATGGTTAAGGCTGTGATGCGCGATGAGGGGATGAGTAGAGGAACATAAATTGGTCTACTGAATTTGACATTGGATAAAACACCAAGTCATTGAAAATGAGTTGAATAGTATTTAAAAAAATAGAATGAATAGAATGATTGCAGAATATTTGAAGTCATTTCAACTGTTGACAGGTGATGAGATTCAATCAACGGAAGATTTATTAAAGTATAAGCGACTCAAGAAAGGGGACTTTTTCATAAAAGAGGGGAAAATATCTCAAGAGGTAGCATTTATAAGTTCTGGGATATTGAGGTCTTATTACTACTCCTCAAAGGGAGAAGAAGTTACCTATTGCTTTACCTTCGCAAATTCCTTCGTTTCGGCTTACTCCTCCTTTCTTACCCAGGAGAAAACCGCTGAGAATATTCAAGCCCTAACAGATATAGAAATGTACGCCATTACAAGGGAGGAGGTGTTAACATTGGAGCAGTCCAGTACAAATTGGCTTAGCTTATTTAAGCTGATAGCCGAACAAGAGTACGTAAAAATGGAAAAGCGAATTTTCCTGCTGCAAACGGAAAATGCTGAAAAGCGCTATGAGGATTTACGGGTCAACCATCCCGAATACTTACGGGAGATTCCCCTTAGCTACCTGTCCTCCTACTTGGGGATTACCCCGCGGCACCTCAGTAGAATCAGGGCCTCTTTTGCGAATTAGACAAATGTCCTTTCTAAGGGATTTTGCAATGCGCTTTTTTGTAGGAAAAGAGGAGAGATGAAGAAAATCCTAGTAGTCAACGGACATCCCGACCAACAAAGTTTCAACTATGCCTTATCTGAAGCCTATATAAAAGGGGCAAGTGAAAGCAACCACCTAATCTCTAAACTCAACCTTTCAGAATTGCAGTTCAATCCAAATCTTGCATATGGATATCGAGAGAGAATGGAGTTAGAGCCTGATTTACAAATGGCTTTGGATAAGATAAAAAGTGCGGATCACATCGTTTGGTTCTTCCCTATGTGGTGGTATAGTGTACCCGCTCTGATGAAAGGATTTATTGATCGCACCTTTCTCCCTGGAATTACCTTTGAATCCATTGAGGGAAAGGCACTACCCAGAGGATTACTCAAGGGTAAGAGTGCAAGGATGGTCATCACCGCTGATACACCTCAATGGTATGACCGTATATATATGAAACGACCAGCCATCAACCAAATCAAAAAAGGGACCCTTCAATTTTGTGGCATCAAACCCGTTAAAGTAAGCTACCTAACGCCCATCAACGGTTCAAGTACCTTACAAAGAGAGAAATGGCTACAAAAACTAAGGGACTTGGGTAGGCGGTCCATGTAAGGCACATATACCCCTTCACGCAAAAGCAAGCTTTTGGATTCCCTTACTATTTGGAACGCGCTTTTGTCGTGGCAAGCGGGACTTTTTTGGGAGTAGTCACTGGCCGCCTGATTAGCATAGGACTAGAGGGAATGCCAAACCCAGAAATGATTCGAGCGACAGTCGTTGAAGGGCTTTTGGCTGTGCTCAATATGCTATGTGGGGGAAGTTATTGGGATTTTGGGTCCTAGATCTTAGGTGAACGGAGGTATCGATTTCGAGTAGCAATCTCACATAGCTCTGGGTTGGTTACAAGCAATCCAAACCCTCCTTTGCCTCTGTGTATTCCTCCTGACCCTCTGCGGTTAAAAGAAATGCTTGCAAAGAATCCGCGGGATTCGCTGTGGTAGCTTTCAGACTTTTGTAAGCTCATTCCCAAAATTTAAATCAATCACATCCTATCCCCGGAATAACAAGAATCTGTTAAGAAATATCTAGGCAGAAGCTAATAGTTTGAAAGCCTTGAAATCCCCGCGAATTAGAACGTACAGGCCGTCTTGAGAATGCGCTGCCATAGCTTTTTCCACTCTTCCCTCACTTGGTACAGGGCCTGTCTCCCAAGGGGTGCTGGCACATAGAATTACCCCCTCTTATGCCCGTAGCCTTTCACAACTTGGAATCCCCAAAGCCCTTCTTTCTAGTCGGCTCAGGATGGTTTGTAAGGCGCCGGTACTCACCCTTCGCTCGCAGTGCGCTTCGATATGAAGTTTGATTGTAACCCCATAGGCCTCTCCCAATTGAGCTGCCACCGAAAGCAACACGATCTGTTTAAAGCCCCCAAGTTGTAGGCGGTTCCTATAAATAGCTGCTATGTAGCTAATACGAGAAAAACTATTCAACAGTGAGAAGAAAAATTATCATACCGAATTAGAATTTGTAGCTTAATGGATTTTTCATAGCTTTAAAGAGCTATGGAAAATTCTATGATTCTTTGTTACCCCTCTTTCAACGTTGCGTTCCTAGTTACATGGGAAAATAGGGGGTATAATGGGAATAGAGAGAATAAACAATTAGGAAATATCGGGAACTTTGTTCCTGGTAGCTTAATGTTGGGCACAATTTGACAAACAATATTTATGAAATTAAAAACAGTAATATTTTTCACTTTAATTCTTTCGAAAACAATTCTATTCGGACAGGATTTAAAAGTTGAAAATTACGAATTTATCTCAAAGGCTAAGGATACCATTCAAGCTGAATTAGGAACATTTAATGTACTGGAAGATAGAACCAATGATTCTCAAGATTCGATTAAACTCTCGTTTATCAGATTTAAAAGCACAAATCCGAATCCTGGAAAACCGATAGTCTATCTTTCTGGTGGGCCTGGCGGTTCTGGAACTGGAACAGCCAAAGGAGGTAGATTTGAATTGTTTATGAAATTACGGGAAGTGGCAGATGTTATCGCCTTTGACCAGCGTGGAACGGGATTGTCAGAAAGACTTCCGAATTGTCCATACAATGCTGAATTCGAACTCGAAAAACCAACTGATAAGGCCGAATATGTTCAAAAGACGACTGAAAACATTTCGAAATGTTTGGAATTTTGGGAGCAAGAGAATGTAAACTTAAAAGCTTACAACACAACCGAAAGTGCCAAAGATATAGACGACTTGAGAAAGGCACTCAATACAGATAAAATTTCGATTTGGGCAATAAGTTACGGTTCGCATCTTGCCTTTGAATACATTAGGCTCTTTGAGGATAATATTGACAAAATGGTATTGGCAAGTCTTGAAGGTTCCGATGAGACAATCAAGCTTCCAAGTAATACGGAGGAATTCGTCTTTCAAATAGCGGAGTTGGCGAAAGACAATTTTGGGTTTGAAAAAAAATATCCAAATCTCAAAGAAAAAATTATTGTAGTCCATGAAAGACTAAAGAAAAAGCCCGTAACATGTTCTTATAAAAACAGGCGTGGCGGAAGAGACACAGTCGGTATTTCAAACTTTGAGTTACAATCAGCGATAGCAACATTTTACTTGAAAAATCCAGAAGATTCGAAAAGACTTCCGAAAGTATACTCAGAAATGTACAATGGAGATTTTTCTGGGATTGCACCAGACGTTATGGTAATGAAGCGTTATATCTTCAATAGCGTAAGATCGATGTCTTTTGCAATGGATATGCAGAGTGGAATTTCAGAAGAACGACAAAAACAAATTGACGAGCAGATAAATCAATCCATTCTAGGTAGTTCAATTAACTTTCTGCTTTATGAATGGATGACAAACTTGGATTTTCCACAACTACCAAATGAATTCAGAGAATTGAAATCCAATAAAGTAAACGCATTATTATTAAGTGGTTCATTGGACGGACGAACGTATTTGAATAGCGGAATAGAAATTGCCAAAAAATTTGAGAAAGGAAGGCACGTAATTATCGAGAATGCCGGACACGATTTATATATGCAATCGCCTTTGATTGGCAATATCGTTCTTGATTTTTTCAAGGGAAAGGAGTTAGATTTTAACCGAATTGTACTCGAACCAACAATATTTGAATAAAAAACTGTGCCCAACAATGTGAATGATGTTCATACCTCCCATTCGGTCGGTACGCCACACACACCAAACGTTG
>JBCCTX010000379.1:0-7055 GCA_039197765.1 Bacteroidota bacterium | reverse complement strand
AACTATGGGGCGAGATACATATCTCCCTAAATGGCAAAAGCCTTAAGGCAAAATATGGGGGCTTTGTCTTCGACTTACTTCATTGGAATAACAATACCTTTTGGGGCCAACCTAGGCCCTGGGATTGGGTAGAGTATGTACAGTTTAATAGCGATGTTTCAGGAAATATTACCCTAAAGTTTATTGGGGAGGCGTTTCATCTTAAATAGGGAGGAAGTAAATTCTTTTGATAGGGAATAAGGGCATGCTGTTTACAGTTCAGTTTACTGAATAAATTGCCTTTTTGATATCTCAACCAAGGCCTTGTGATCTCGGTCCAGACGAATATATATATGCCAAGGTTCTCCATTCATCCCTATGAAGGTAAACATAAGGGCTTTCAAAGGACTTTTTTGGTATAATTTGGGGAGAATGTAGTCATCTGGAGAGGAAAGTCTTTGGGTATACGTCTTCCCAGATGGAATTTTAGCTGCTACGGTCTGGCCATCTTCTTTGAGCTCTAATAATACCCCACTTATATGCTTTATCCGATGGTTTTTATACAGCCAAAATTGGGGATTCGATATAGGTGTCAAGTGAAGGTATTCTTTCTCTAGTAATAGAAAATACTGAGCAATTACTTTTTTCAGGATTCTTGAGCCGAAGGCCATGACAAATAGCCAGAGACACACAAAGACCAATAAGAATAGGCCAATTGTAAAAAGGGCTATATAACTTACAGAAACCTGAGAAGCCGTTGTGAATCCAATAATGTGATACAATCGCATGGGTTTTCCTTTTACTCCAACATACGGAGGGGAAAAAACTACGCTATACCCATTAATTAGGACTTACCTACTCATAAGTAGTAAACTTGAAGACAATTTGAATGAACGATGGTATCGTTTATTCGAAGTAGTTATTTTGGTTTACCCAATGTTCTCAAGATATCTAAATACCCTTTGCTCTTTACATAATTTAACACATCCATCTTTGTTTGAATACTCGGATCCTCCCCTTGGGCGTGTTGCTTCGCTTTCCTGAAATAGACGTCCACAGTAGATTTCTTTATTCCCAATTTACTTGCAATTTCCTTGCTTGAAGAATATCCTTTGTTAAATAGGTTAAATACTTCTAATTCCCTCAGACTTAGACTTGTATTTGAAAATTTCCACTTGTGATGGCTTTCCTCCAAATCTTGAAAAAATTCCGAAGAATTTTCATCAGAAGGGAATACCTCGAAACGCACACCCATATCTAAGTCTGCACTTTTCTCAAATATTCTAAAAGAGGTAAAATAAGCAATTGGGGCTTGAGAAACTGGATCAAAAGCAATGATTTTACAATCCCTATGCAGCCTTACCAAAGTTTTGTCAACCTTCTCAGCACGGTACTCTGTATGGAGCATTTTATGGGCAAATTGGTGAATATGGTCAGGAGCAAGGACCTCTTCAGAAATTCGAAAAACTTCCTCATAATCTTCTTGATAAATGAAGCGATAAGCAAACCCTCCTTCCAGATGAATATCTTCCGAGTAGGATGGAAAACCCATTTTTTCTAGGCCTTTCTGAAATACAATCATACATGCAGGAATGCTAACAATATAAATGAACTCATTTTCCTGGAGAGGATAGTCTCGATAAGACTCAATTACTTGCTCAATACTTCTTTGATGCACTGAAAATTCCAGAGAATTCTTTAGCTTGTATAAAATGTCTTGAAATTCCATAATAGATTAATAGTTTAAGCAGTTTCAACAAGTTTTTCTCAACAAAAGAAGTAGTAGCAAGTTTTATCCATTCATTTATTCTAAATTTATATATCGTTCTAGTTAAATATCACATTAACTCTGTATTTTCAAGATAATTATTCGTGTATTTTTAATATTTCTGTTTATATATCATAATGTATGCATAATTGTCAACTTTATTTCACTATTGTTAATCTTTTTACAATAATTAAACATTCATTTTATGTAGACTACCTATTTGTAAGTAATAATTATGAGGTAATTTCGCCTACCTTCGTCTGATGTGAATTTTTGTATCAATCCCAAATCCGCACGAATACATACATATGGAAAGTACACCCCCCCAACTTACCTTCAGGCTCTTTCTCACTGGAATCTGGGGTAATAACCTCAAACGTATTGTCCACAAGGCCCATACTACTCTACTAGAAGAATTTTATTGCGTATCCAACGGAAATATAGTTGCAACAACATCAGGGGCTGAAATTTTCTTAGGAATTATCCGTAAGGCTATGTACGATGAGAACTTAGACCTGGGCCTTTCCAAATTCAAAGTAAGAGAGACTTTGAAACAACAACCAGAAATTGCAGAGCTGATCATCGAAAAGGCATTTTGTGAAGCAAAAATGCTTATTCACACTTACCAAAGGATAATTGCCTATAAACGCTGGATCCAAGGGGGAAAGGAATATATAAAAGGACTTATCATCAAGGCTAACTATTTGCGCCCTGCGAGAAAACGATTACTTTTATTTGTTTAACTATAAGTAAGCAAAACGAGGAAGTCATTTTAAAATGACTTCCTCGTTTTGCTATATGAAGAATGCTATTTTTTAATAAACCGCTTTGGAGGAGAGTTTCCTACCCTCAAGTGGTAGATTCCAGGGCTCAAACCAGCAAGGTTTAACGGGGACTGGAAAGGCAGCCGGAGCACTTCCCGTCCAATTAAGTCAAATACCTTGATGTATTTCCCTTCAACCTCTCGTCCATCAATAAAGAGTTCTAAACGGGTAGGATTAGGATAGATAGATAACTCAGGTTCTTTTGCAACCGCTTCCAGTCCTCCACTTCTAGGATCTTGTAGCCGTTGTTGACTGTTACAGGGAGATTCAGACAGGTTGAGATCCGTAGCCTTACCCTGGGAGACGGACTCATGGAATAGCACCATACGGTCTATTTGGTGTCTTTCAGAGCGCCCTGCAATTTGTAGGGTATATACCCCTGGGTTGGGGAAGCTTACAAAAACTGGAGACTTTTGGTGGTTTACGTCTGCAGTAGCCTTCCAAGCAAAATTGCCTTTACCATTGCCAAATACCTTAATAAAGCTCTTCCATTCCTTTCCATCCTTATCCATAAATTTGGCATCTGGGAAATTTAGCCAGGAATCATTGGACAAGTCGCTCTTCACGCCATCGGGTTGACGCATGTGCCATAGAAAACGATACTTCCCGGTCTTATTGATCGTAATAGAAACAGCGGTAATACCCTTGTCAGCCTTTCCATAGGAATTGCCTCCTGTCCAGGTGATATAAGCTCCTCCAGTAGCTTTGTTGTCTTGGACGACGCGCCAAGGCGCTTGAATAGGGAGGCTCTCAGCCTCAATGACCAAAATTCCTGATTTTTCTTCAAATCCCTTACACGCTGCAACAGGAGGTATAGGAGGTGCCGGGGGATCTGGATCGATGGGATCAGGTTGCTCAACCATCCCCTCTTCAAATTTTAGCCAATTTACATTAAATAAGTATCCAGAACCTCCTTCAAAAGCCATTCTCAGGGTTTGTTCGCCTATTGTCAGGTCTACCTCTTTTGTTATGGACATCCACTTTTGCCAGCCGCCAGTATTAGGTACCGTGGCCTTGGTTAACGTACTATTCCCCTTTTTCAACACGATATCGCCCCCTCGGGTATTACTGGCTACCCGGAAGGTAACGCGGTATTTTCCACTTTCCTCTACCTTTACATAGTACTCGGTAAAATCTCCCTGTTGAATCCATCCGATATTTTCCCCTCCCCCATTATCTGCAGTATTCTCCATTTGGATTCCCCGCTGAGTATCGAAGTTCTCTGCTTGAATCGTACCAGGAATCACTTTCGCGACGGGAGCAGGGCCGGGAGTTGGATCTGGATTGGGATTGGGATCGTCGGGAAGCTCTTGACTCGTAACAACCACAAGTTTGGGCCTTCCTACGACATTGGAATGTTCTTTGGACAGAAAGGCTACATCATTGCCTTGGGAATGGGTTAGCACCAGGCTAAGTTTGTCTGAATTGGTTAAAGTACCTAGATCCCATTGATAGGTATTCCCACTTGCATAGCTATGGGTTTGGCTATTCAATACATTCGTTGGAATAGGTCGATTAGACATAGAAAGATTTGTTTCTGTCCATCCGCTATGGTCCCCTAGGGCAACTTCAATCCGCCCATTCCCAGGATCACTGCCTACTGTAAGTTGTAGAACGGCCTTCTGAATATCTCCCTGTATATCACTTAGGTCAAACATTAGGTAGGTCTTCCGCCGTTGAAGTTCCGTTCGTAGTTCACTAACATTGTATCGCTTGCCATTGTCCAGATAGGCATCGTGTATAGGAGCAAGCATAACCCGCTGCATCGTATCTGCAATTGGGGGGATAGGACCAGGATCAGGGGCATTTTCCTCTGCTTCAAATTTCACGGTCGCCGACCGCTGAGTATCCTTGCAATCATCTATCGCAACCGCATACACCTCGTAATTTCCCGCTTGAATATTTGGCATTCTCCATTGAAAGGGAGCTGAAGCATCGGTCCCCAGGGAGTTTCCATTGCTAAAGAACTCAACGCCTTCGACCTTTCCATCTGAATCCGCAACAATCGTTTCTATGACAACTGCCGAACCAACAGGATATTTGGCATCAATAACTGGGCTAGAAAGGGTGATCGTGGGTTTTTGATTGTTCACACAGGGATTGGGAGTAGGGGTCGAAGCATCGCTTTTGAGGAGGGCGACCCAGTCATTGCCATCTGGGGCAACCAAGTCTCCAGAAAAGGATCTCGCTGCTTGCATTTGTCCCGATCGGGGATTGTACCACTGAACCTGCCAATCTCCCGCGGGCAGATTTATTCTCGTGCTTCCTCCATTGGGTCTGTAGACCGCATAAGCCTTTTTTGAAGTTGCTCGTATTACGTAATCTGCCCCATCTGAAGTAGCGGCATTGTCATTGATTACAGTTGGAAGATAGGGCTGGAAATGTTGCTGGAAAAATTTAAGGGCATATGCAGCATCTGTATATTTCTGGTCTCGAGTCCGGTGGTCCTGACAGGTCAAGTCTGAGCAACCGGTCTGGTACCCATAGTAGAACTCTACCCCTGTACCTCCAGCCATCAAGGTAGCCCATACAACCTTATGTCGAACTAATTTTCTGTCTTTGGGATCTACATCTGTACCCTTAGAAGCATTTCCCGGTTCATCTACGGCAACAATCCATTTTTTTCCAGAAGCCGCTGAATTTTTTACCCACGTAATTACATCGTTGAACACCTCTTGATAGGTAGCGTTTGAGGTTTGAAGGGAAGCGCCTGTTAACTTGGATTGGTTCCCTGTAAGGCTTCCATACTTATTCTTTTGGTTGGGGTAGGTGTGAATAACCACATTGTGCTGGTAGGGATCGTGGTCGTAGAAAAACTGGGCCATACCCTTAATTTGGCCATCCGTCTGGGTATTTTCTTCCCCTAAATTCCAGTTCAGGGCCAAATGGTGAGCATATCTCGCGATCAGTTCTCGATAATACAGTTTTCGCTCTCTTCCCACATTTCCTCCATCCATTTTTTGATCGTTTTCCGTCTCCTGGGTCTTAACATGTAGATATAGCCCTTTCTTATCCGCATACTCAAATATTTTTTCCCATTGAGCCATCTTTGATATATCAAAGCGATCGTGGTGTACATCGTTCCAACTCGTAGCCCCAGACTTCTTTTGAAGATGCGGATAGACGGTATCATCATCTCCATCCAGGCTAAAAGTAAGGAAGGAAAAGGCATTTGCTCCTTTGCCACTTAAATAAGCCAATGCTCCAAGTAAGCCCTTACCTTTACCATTCTTCCAGGTGTATGCACCTGCATCCCCATTGGTAAAATCTTGCATGTGCGGACCCCAATTTTTCTTAGCTTTGGGTGTTGCATCAAAATCTGTATAAGAAAGCTTATTTTCAGGGGCATCTGCCCCGGCTTTTACAAACCACTCTTGGGTCTCAGCGAATTGCAGATAATGCTCCCCGACATAGGCTAGCCTTCCCTTTCCTCGGTGGTCTCGTCCCGATTTATTCGACTCAGCAATGTTAAACGTTCCCTTTTCCCCGTCCATAAATCCTGCGCTACTACCCCCATTTGAAAGGGCGACGTCTTTGCCCGTTTTGAAACTCACGTCATAGTTCCAAACTCCTGTCTCATCTGGTGCAAAATGAACCTGCCAGATATTGCCAGAACTAGCAGAGGAATTTGCAGCATTTCCATCTGCGGCAAAAAATCCAGGGACTTTATACTGCTTATTCCCTTTACGAAAAATCACCTCAAGTCTATAATCAGAAAAGGGATTCTTGGAAGCTGTCTCATTGGTCTGTGGACCCTCAAAACTCAAGGTCATTTTGTGCCATTTTCTCAATTCTCCTTCAATTTTCTGTGCATGGACACTACCCAAACACATACAGAGCAAAAGCAAAAATACATTTGGTTTAATGTTGTACATATTTTGTCATTAATTTGGTAGAGAATGCAAAGACATAGAAATCCCTTCCTGCTATGAAGCTGGTGTGTAAATGAAGGCAAGAATTTTCTGTAGAGACAGGGGTATACCTATCTTAAAGACAGAATCCCTGTCAATAAATTGCCATTCGTACGGATATGAAAATCAGGAGTTTGTATTACATGTGAGAGAAGAGATATCTATATTTTGCGATTTACATAATTTTAAATCAGTAAAAATATAATCACTATTGTAATTTGCACATAACAAAACTAGCCATTTGTTGAGGGGAGAAAAAGTAGATATACAGTTAAATATTACAACCCATAAACAATTGTATATGGGTTGTCTGTGGCGCGAGAGAAATGAAATCTCACTGTATCGCCTGAATAGAATTCAAGCTTTGAGTCAAAAACTACCTCAAGTGGCGATTTCTTGCTTGGCAATCGACCTAGTCATTTTTTCACATTTTAATTTCCACAATATATAATGAGCATAGCCCAATGATCAATGGATTGAAAGTGGGTATCAACTCTTCAATTCACACACCGTCCATCCTGAGCCTCCTTCTTCCTCGGATGCATCGTAAAAAGCCGTTATGAAGGGGAGTTT
>JBCCTX010000378.1:0-7087 GCA_039197765.1 Bacteroidota bacterium | reverse complement strand
CTGAAATAGGCCTTAATTCCCCTTAAAAATTGCTTAAATTTCACTTAACGCTCTGCTAACCCCGCTGTATCCTTTCCGCCAGCTGTATGGTTTCTGGACTCAATTCATACCTCGGCCCAAATTCTTCGCCAAGGATTAGTTTACACTGCTCCAATTGGCGTAAGGCCTGGTCCCTCATTTGTAGTCGATAATAGCAGCGCATAACCCGACGGTGAATATCTTCCCTACAACTATCCAATTGAAGAATCTCCTTGCAAAATCCAATCGCCAAATCAGGATTTCCATTATTGCTGTAATAGTGGCTGATTCGGTCCAATAGCAGCTTATAGTTCTCTACCAAATAGGCATTTTCTTCTACTACCCAGTCATCCTGTTGATTGTGGGCGAAAAAGGGTCCCTTATACATTCGGTATGCATGGGAATACTGGCTGAGGGCTCCTTCTAAGTCTTTTTCAATTTCACAATTCTTCCCCTTTTTCAAAGCCCTGGTAAAGGCATTTAAATCTGTAAGTACCTGAACCTTGGGCGATAAATAATAGCAATCTCGTTTGAGCAAAATAAATTCCTGATCCGGATCTAGTTGCTTGAGGTATTTACGGAGTTTAGATATGGCATTGTGTAGAGAATTCTTTGCAGAATTTTTTCCTACTCCTTTCCAGAATACTTCCATAAGCGTATCTCGACGAATGGGCTTATTTCCATTTAGTAATAGATACACCCAAATGCTGAGGAGTTTGCGGTTGGGCAGCTGCTCAATGACTTGACCATTGTAGGACATAGAGAGTTCACCTAGCAAAGACATCCTGAGAACAGATTCAGGTGAAGATGGAGGCATGTTTCCTTTATGATCTTCTTCCCTTCCTTGCCGAGCGGGAAGGTTGGGAGGGAATACCAAGGGAGTACCTGACGCTCGATCGCTTTCCTTGGAAGAAGGTAACAAAGGAAAATACTTAAGGACGCGGGTCATCCACGAGTTTCGGGCTAGCACCTTGAAGGCGCTAAGAACTTCATTCTCTTCCAACGGCCAAGACAGAACCTGTGTGGGGTGAAATAATCCCACCTTCATTGCATGATACCCAAGGGCCTCCTGACCGGGCTGAATAATACCATATAAGGTCAAATCGGGATGCGATCTGTTAACTTCTTGGAGGGCTTGTAAGTTATCTAGTTGATCAAGGTTAACAACCAAACAGGTCAAAGTACGCCTATGATTCTCAATATATATTGGAGCTAATTCCCACGAAGGAAGGGTTTTCCACTGGATGTGCGGAAGTAGTGAGTGTAGTGTGTTTGCAACAGGTAAATCTCCTGTCACACATAATGCGTACGGGCGGGGCATAGGAATACATGGCTGGTATCCAGAAGGTTAACAAAGAATTAATATTACTGCTGGATACATAATTCTGTTATTCAGTAATATATAATAACCGTACGAAAAAAATTAAATTAAGGTTTTGTATTTTCTCCCTCACTTCAAATCGTACCATCTCCAAATGGCTCTAGAGGCATAGGTACGGTAAGGGCTCCAAGCCTTACACAGCGCTAGCATCTCCTTTTTGAGCTCCTTTTTATCTAATTCTTCCAATCCATACAAGCCTCGAATCCCCTGCTGAATTCCGAGGTCATTCACAGGAAAAACGTCTTCCCTTGCCATTGTAGAGATCAGAAGCATTTGAACCGTCCACTCCCCTACCCCTTTAATCTGAGTTAAGGTAGAGACGAGCGCCTCATCTGATAAGCTGTGCCAATCCTGGTTGCGGTATGCTGCTTGCTGAAAGAACTCTGCAATATTCCGAATGTAGTTCGTTTTGGATCGAGACAAGCCTGCCTTTCGCATATTATCGGGATCAAGTCCCAGCACCCTTTCGGGATTGGGAGTTTCCAAGTCTAGCAACTCTAGAAACCGTCGGTGAATCACATCTGCAACCTTACCCGAAAGCTGTTGGTAGACAATCGCTCGAACCAAAGACTCAAATACCTCTCCCTCGGGTATAAGGAGATCGAGATCTGCTACCTCTAAGGCAGGAACGAGTTTTCTGTCTTGGGATAGGTGAGTTAAAATGTGATCCATAGAAAAAATTCTTGTCAGGCGTACAGCCAACGATTTTCCACCATATAATTGCGTTTCTCTCACTTCTGTCCTCTCGCCCCTTCTATCTTCTGATACACATCCAAGACTGTACCCAAAGAGTCACTTACTTGGATCATCTGCTGTTGAGACATACCCGTTTCAGACATGATAAAGGCCCAAAACCCCAATTGCATGGGCTCTGACAATAGAAAAGAAGACAATGGAGTTTCTGGCGAAAGTGCATCTGCTTTCAATGGCTCTTCTAGGTACATCTGACTGAGCAATTCTATCTCTTGGGTAATGCGTTGGAATAGACTGTCTTGAGTAATGGGAACTCCTATATCCCCACAAGACTGTTGTACATCCAAGTCGATTAAGCGGTCTACCATAAAAACGGGAGCGGTCCATCCAGAATCCGGCTCTAGTTGCTGGGCTAGGTAGCCTTCAAGTTCTACTAAGGCCTGAATCGGCTTTCCTGGGTTAATACTGTACAAGGTTCGATTGAGTTGCTTTTCTGCCTTCCCTCCTACAACGGCAAACTCTTTACCTGTTCGACAGATTCGAAAAATCCCTTCCCCTGCTTCCCAATGGTATTCCCCAATATATACCTGAGGGGCTTGGACCTGCCTAATGGCCAATTTGTTCTCAGATGCATCCATAGAACCTGATCCACATGCAAATAAAATGGAAGCGAAAAGCACTACAGATAACCTGAGGTAGATCATAATTGGATTTTGGCAGATAAAATTACGTAATTTCTGTAAGGAATAAATAAATGGAACAACTTGGTTAAGGTTTGATGTTTTAAACCCAAAACTATTAAACCAAAAACGAGAAACTAATTCACATCTCTATGGACACTCAATCATCAAAAACTTCTCGCAGAAATTTTATTAAAAAGACAAGCGGAGCTACGGTAGGTAGTGCGCTTGCATTTAATATTTCTAGCTCCCAGGCTAGGAAACGCAATAGCAATACCTTAAAGGTCGGATTAATTGGCTGTGGTGGAAGGGGAACTGGAGCAGCTAATCAAGCCTTAAATGCAGATCCAGATGTAATTCTCGGAGCCATGGCAGATATTTTTCCAGATAAAATGGAAAAGTCTCATAATGCGCTGCTAACCGAGCATCCTGAGCGAGCCAAGTTGGATGGTTCTCAGAAATTCCTGGGCTTTGACGCCTTTCAACGGGTTTTGGACTCAGATGTGGATATGGTAATCCTTACTACTCCCCCATCCTTCCGCCCTGCCCACCTGGAAGCTGCTGTTAAAGCGGGTAAGCACGTGTTTTGTGAAAAGCCTGTTGCTGTGGATGCACCCGGTATCCGTCGCATCTTAAAAGTAGCCAAACAAGCCAAGGAAAAAAATCTCAGCTTAATGTCAGGATTCTGTTGGCGCTACGACTTCCCCAAGCGCGCGATTTTCGAGCGAGTACTCGATGGAGAGATTGGAGATATCGTGTCTATCTACAACACTTACAACACAGGTGCCCTATGGTCCAACCCCAAAAAGGAAGGATGGAACGACATGGAATACAAGATGAGGAATTGGCTGTATTACAATTGGCTTTCTGGGGACCACATTATTGAGCAAGCCATTCACAGCATAGATATGATGTCCTGGGCCCTAAGAGACGTACCGCCTGTCTCGGCAACAGGTACGGGGGGCCGGCAAAGTAGGACAGATGAATTATTTGGAAATGTCTACGATCATTTTGCCATTGAATTTACCTATGCAAATGGAGCAAAAGGCTTCCACTTTAGCCGTCAGCAGAAGGATTGTTCTCGTAGTTATGCAGTAGAAATAATGGGAACCGAGGGAGTGGCAAAAATTGATTGTATCAAGCGTAAGCACACCATCCAGAGACCTTACCGCGTATGGGAATATAGTGGGGAAACCAATAATATGTACCAAACAGAGCATGATGAACTCTTTGCTGCCATCAGAAAAGGGAAACCTGTAAATGACGGAGACTGGATGGCTCAAAGTACTATGATCGGTATCCTAGCCCGTATGGTAGCCTACACTGGCCAGACCATTACCTATGAAGATGCCTTAAAGTCCGATGAGATCTTAGGCCCTAAAATAGATGAATACAACTGGGAACTAGACTGGCCTACAGCTGATGTAGCTAAGCCTGGGATAACGAAGTTTAGTTGATTGGCATTGGCTGAATAGTTGAATAGTCCACGGTCCATAGTAATTCTTTAAACCTGTAACGTATATATACCTAATCTGTGGACCGCGGACCAATTAACTGTGGACGAACCTATGAACAGAAGAAATTTTCTCACCTCCAGCTCTGCCGGGATGGCGGGGCTGGCCCTAAGTACGCATGGCTGGGCTACGCCCCCATCGGATTCTACCCCTCTAATCAAGAAGAGCCTGAAATTTGGGATGATCAAAGAGGATTTATCGGTACTCGATAAATTCAAGTTGCTCAAAGAATTGGGCTTTGATGGGGTAGAACTCGACTATCCCAATGGGCTTGACAACAAAGAGATATTTGCTGCCAGGGATCTGACGGGATTGGAAATACCGGGTACAGTAAACTCCCTCCATTGGAAAATGCCTTTGTCCGATCCAGATCCTTCTGTGAGGGCTAAGTGCCTACAGTCCATGAAGGATGCCTTGCAAAATACCAAGGTATATGGTGGAACAACGGTATTACTCGTCCCAGGAGTAGTAAATGAAAAGGTTGGGTATGGCGAAGTGTACAAACGGTCTCAGGAGGAGATCCGGAAGTTATTGCCCATCTGCGAGGAAACCGGGGTTAAAATTGCCATCGAAAACGTTTGGAACAACTTCCTCATCAGTCCAGTCGAAGCTGCGCGATACATTGATGAATTCGAAAGTCCCATGATCGGCTGGTATTTCGACGTGGGGAACATCGTCCGCTATGGCTGGCCAGCGCATTGGATTCGCGTATTAGGCCCAAGAATCCTGAAACTCGATATCAAAGAGTACAGCCGAGATAAGCAAAAGAACGAAGGGATATGGAAAGGCTTTCAAGTAGAATTGACAGAAGGTGACTGCAACTGGCCTATCGTAAATACAGCGCTCAGAGAGATTGGCTACCAAGGTTGGGGGTCCGCCGAGGTCCCTGGCGGAGACAGAAAGCGTTTGGCACAGATTTCTGAGTTGATGGATAAGATTTACGCGAGTTGAGGTAGTCGGTAGTCGGTAGTCGGTAGTCGTGTACTTTGATTTCTTATCAAAGGTTGCCACGAACTACCTAACTACGGACCATTTATTCAAATCAAAGGTTACTACGGTCTACCGACCACCTTACCACGGACTACGGACCCTTAGACCCTCATTTAACTCCTCCTCTATTTAACTCTTTACAAAATCTCAATATATTTGCCTTCGATGAAAGTATTGGAGGCACTTAATCACCCTGTATTTGACCTACTTGGAGAAGCAAGCCGAGTAGTGGGTTTACCTGCATATGTCATAGGAGGCTATGTACGTGATTTCTTTCTCCAACGGCCTTGTAAGGATATTGACATTGTAGTTGAGGGATCAGGAATTGAGTTGGCAAAGGCCTTTGCTAGGCAAGTCGGAACGAAGGACGTGGTTATTTATGCCAATTTTGGTACGGCCCTGGTCAACTATAAGGAGTTTGCAGTAGAGTTTGTTGGAGCTAGGAAGGAGAGCTATCGAAAAAATTCTCGAAATCCGAAAGTAGAGACAGGAACGCTGAAGGATGATCAACTCAGGAGGGACTTTACCATCAATGCGCTGTCCTTCTCGTTAAACCCAGAATCATGGGGAGAAGTTGGAGATCCTTTTGGGGGTATCAAGGACCTGGACACGCAGACCATCCGTACGCCAACAAATCCAGATATTACCTTTTCTGATGATCCCCTACGCATGATGCGGGCCATTCGCTTTGCGACCCAACTGGACTTTCACATTGAAGATAAAACCTTCCATTCCATACAGCAGCAAGCCCGGCGGATCAAAATTGTCTCTCCCGAGCGTATTATCGATGAACTCAACAAAATCATCCTAGCCCCCCTTCCCTCCAAGGGATTTAAATTGCTGGATAAATCCGGTTTACTCCCCCTAATTTTTCCTGAGCTGGAAGCCATGAAAGGGGTAGAATACGTTAATGGGCGGGGACATAAGGATAATTTTTACCATACGATTCAGGTTCTGGACCAAGTTGGGGAAGTTAGTGATAACCTTTGGTTGAGATGGGTCGCGCTCCTACACGATATAGCCAAACCCCTCACCAAGCGTTTCCATCCCCAGGGCGGGTGGACCTTTCATGGACATGAAGACAAAGGGGCCCGTATGGTACCCAAGATCTTCCGGCGCATGAAGCTCCCCATGAATGAGCACATGAAATATGTGCAGAAACTTGTCAAATTACATCAGCGGCCGGTTTCCTTGGTAACTGAACCAGTTTCTGACTCAGCAATACGAAGAATTATCTTTGAGGCTGGAGAAGACTTGGAAGACTTACTCACCTTTTGCCGGGCAGATATTACCTCAAAAAATGAGGCCAAGGTCCAACGCTACCTCGAAAATTACGATAGGCTTGCCCAGCGCATTATGGAAGTCGAGGAACGCGATCAACTTCGAAACTGGCAACCGCCTGTAGATGGGACCTTGATCATGGAAACCTTTGATATCCCGCCAGGCAGGCAAGTGGGTCAAATCAAAACGGAAATTCGAGAGGCCATTTTGGACGGGATTATTCCCAATGACCGGGAAGCTGCCATTTCGTTTATGCATGAGATTGCATCAAAGTATCTAGGGGAAGCAAGGTAAGTACTTTGGCCTTTCTTGAGTTTGGTCTTGATCTTGCCCTTGTACTTTATCTCTTGATCGGTAGGTATGAACATACCTTTTGGCGGGTGAGGAAATTAAACGCAGAGACACGGAGACGCAGAGGATTGAGCCTGTATAGGCTATGAGACTTTTTTTGATAATATTCTCAATCTCATTTGTTTGAACTTGTGCTCCTGGGTACGTGACAAAAAATGACATTTTCAGGATACCCCCTT
>JBCCTX010000377.1:0-7117 GCA_039197765.1 Bacteroidota bacterium | reverse complement strand
GGGACCGACAAGGATATTGGCCTTGGGCAGTCCGAAAAGGCCAAAGGTCATCGCAGCAACCCCCTGCACGCCGCCCATCGCCATGATCTTGTCCGCGCCGCAGATATGTGCGGCATAGATGATCGCCTGCCGGCGAATAGCTTCAGCCCCTACTACACGCACATCGTACAGAGAGTTTCTCAACTCTGTAGGGGCATACTGTGCGGTAATAACCACTTGGTCTAAGGCTAACTCTTTTCTGGTAGAGTCCAACTGAACCGTTTGGGAGAAACCTAAGAGTATCTGCCCAAGGAGAAGTATGAGAAGTAAATAGCTTTTCATAATCAATTGCTATGCAGTAGAAACCATTGATAGTTCTTTCACAAGTTCACGCCATTCCGTAAGTTCTGGAATTCCAGGCTTTCTCTTTCCAAAGAAGTAGACGATCAAGTCTCCATTTTCATCAAAAAGCTCCAGGCTTGTCACAATTCCATCTTCCGTAGGCTTCTTCACAATCCAACTTTCTTTTATGGAATTCATTTTCAGGTGAAGATTGAATTGGGGGTCTAGCACATTGTACCAGTCTTCGATCTGCTTGAGGTGGCGTACCTCCCCCGTGTGAATTTGCACACAGCCTTTGCTGTGTACAAAGACCATAATGGGAAGCTTTTGATCAGCAGCTTCTTGCAGCATCCGTACTACAGACTCATTGGGTACCTGTTGGGTATGGCCCTCAGGTGCTAAGCGTAGGGCCTGGGTACGAGTAACCTTATATTTTTTCAGCATCCCAAAAAAATGGTGGGTATCCTGAAGGTCTAACCATGCCTTTTGGAATCCTTGCACATCAATATCCTCATCGAGCTTTTCCTCCTTGGGGGGATAAGGACTAGGATCTACATCCCAACCAAATTCCTGTTCGGGCGCCTTAAATTTTTCGACTAACTCGTGATAAGCATTTAAATTTGACTTGGGGGTAGAATAAATTTTATGGACGGCTTCCCCTCGGCTATTGAAAAATTGGAAACTGAATAAAGTGGGAAACTTAGGCCCACGCTCCATCGTAACAGCTAATCCATATTTCCATTCGTTCATGAAAAAGCGAAGGTCTATGTCTGGATTAACCGCAACGCCCATGTTGTGAAACCCCTCGTAAAATGTAATATTATCATATATACCCTTCCGCTCGTGAACTACGTGCTCATTTCGGGTTAAGGCCATCACATGGCCCATATTAATAACCTCCTTTAGCAAATCTTTCCAACTCCCCTCTAATAAGACCACATGCTTCCCGATTGACAGTGCCAATAGTTCCAACTCACTAATTCCCATCGCTTTCGCTACATCTCTATTCCGCATTTTGGGATTCTCTAGTTTTACCCTTTCATAGGATTTGCGTAGATCTTCTATATTTTTCATGATAAAATGGGTGTTATTTGTGGACATCCATATACGGGATGTTGATGCACAATAGATTGTATCCCTAAAATACTTGAAAGTATCTTAGGTTTCATAACTTCTGAAGGATTTCCTCGATACTTTAGCTGTCCAGATTTCATAAAAAGTATTTCGTCTGCAAATATTGCCGCAAGATTGAGGTCATGGACAATGGCGAATATCCCTAAATTGTGCTCTTTGACTAACTCTTGTAATAAATGGCAAAGCTTGTGCTGCTGCTGGACGTCCAATCCCGCAAAAGGCTCATCCAAAAGCAAGTACCGTGCACCAGGAAGCTGCGTGCTGCAGAAGAGCTGTGCCAGGCACTTCGCGAGTAATACACGCTTTTTCTCTCCTCCTGAAAGGGAGGAAAAATCTCTTAAAAGAAAGGCAGTCATCCCAACTTCGTTCAGTGCATTATCCACAATTTCTGCCTTTGAAGTTGCATCTAACGGATGAGGCAACACATAGAATCCCATTTCAACCAATTCCTTAACGCGTATTGGAAAAGCCAGTTGAACCTCCTGACTCAATACCGCCCTGCGCTGGGCAAGTTTTTGCCGATTTAGGGATTTTAGGGGTTCCCCCTCCCAAAAGATTTCTCCTTCATATTTGGTTCCTGCACCTGAGATGGCATTGAGGAGCGTAGACTTCCCTGCCCCATTGGCCCCTATCAAAACCTGAATCTGACCGGGTGCAAGGGTGAAATCTACAGAATCAACGATCAGCTTTTTGCCCAACGAAACCGATATATTTTTCACTTCCAGCATAAATCAATCATCCTACTGCACCCTGTAAAACAATCAGATGGCTATTCTTTCTCTTTGTGAACGCATAAGAATCCATAAAAAAAATGGCGCGCCTGTCATGGCAGTTAAGATTCCTACGGGCAGTTCCGCTGGAGCAATGATTGTCCGCGAAAGCAAGTCTGCCCATATCATAAAGCTTGCACCTAGTAAGGCAGAAGCCCTGAGTAATATCTGATAATCCGATCCCCTGAGTATTCTAATTAAATGGGGAATCATCAAACCGACGAAGCCAATAATTCCACTGAAAGCAATGCAAATACCAATCATCATGGCTGATAAAAAGATTACTCTTGTCTTAACTCGTTCAACGTGAATTCCAAGAAATACAGCCTCGCGCTCTCCCAACATAATGCTGTTCAGTGCCTTGGCCATGGGTTGTAGGAATACAATACCCACTACTGTAACAGGCAAAGCAATCCCTAATTTATCCCAACTGGCATTATTGAAACTTCCCAAGGTCCAGAAAGTTAGGTCGCGCATCTGTTGATCGTCGGAAACATAGATACAAAGGCCGGTTAATGCAGCGGCAAAGGCCGAGATGGCAATCCCCGCTAACAGCATTTTCATAACCAGAGTTCTTCCACCTTCTCTAGCGAGCTGATACACGAGATAGGAAGTTAAAACGCCTCCAACGAAGGCAAATACGGAGATAGAAGCTTGGTACCAAAATCCCGAGATTGCTCCTACAAAGGTCCCCATAAATAAAATAGAGAGCGCAGCAAACAACATAGCCCCGCTATTGATTCCAATAAGGGTAGGATCGGCAAGTGGATTGCGAAACAAGCCTTGTATGGCAGCACCCGCAGTGGCCAGTCCTGCTCCCACGCATCCCGCTAATAATACTCTCGGAACACGAATACTCCACACAAGAAACTTCAAAGAACTGTCGGCTTCTGGATGAAGAATAAGCGCGTTAAATACTGAATTGAGAGGAGCCTGATAGGCTCCAATAAATAAGGCTAGTACAAGAGAAATTAGTAAGAAAAGACCCAATACAGATAAACGCATGAATGAGTGTGTCTCTTGGGTCATTTACTATCAGGTTAATGATCTAGATAAGCGGTCACTTTTTGCTTATGGATTTTTTGGGCCAACTCCACTACAGCCTCAGCCTGTCTTGGCCCGAAGCCCAATAAAAAGTAGCCATCCATAGCAATGATTCGATCATTTTTCATTGCTGGGGTTTCAGCTATACCAGGTAATTTCGACAATCCCTCTTTCCCATCCAAACTTGCAAGGCCAGTTTTGAACATCAGAATGATTTCGGGTTGGGATTCCACTAGGGTTTCCGGGGATAAAATTTTGAAGCCATCAAATGCCTGAACGGCATTGACCCCACCCGCATAACCTATAACAGCGTCTGCGCTTGTGTTTTTTCCAGCTACCATAAGGCGCTCTGTCCCTCTAGCGTACAAAAAGAGGACCGAGGGCTTCCCCTCAGTCCCTTCAAGTACTTCAACTAAATTAAGACTATCTTTTTCTATTTTCTTGTAAATTTCTTCGACCTTTCCTTCAGGAACTTCCAACTTCTGCCCGATGAATTTTCCCAATTTATACGCCCTATCCAGATTTTCTGAAGAAGGAACAAACTCGATGGGTAATCCTGACTCGGAGAGGGATTCAAGAGATTTCTTCGCTCCAGGCTCATCTTCTGCGAAAATGATGGAAGGATTCAATCCAAGAATCGCTTCTGCATTCAATTGGGATACATGGCCCAATTTGGGAATCTGCGTTGCAGCTTCAGGATATACACTTGTAATGTCTACCCCTACAATTTGATCACCCAGGCCCAGGTCAAACAGGACCTCAGTAATAGCTCCTCCCAAGGACACAATCCGCACTTCAGATCCCTCAACTTCAGCATCTTCTGAATTTTCCGTAGAAGGAGAAGAACACGCAAATAGAAGTCCCAGAAAATATATAGAATACTTTAAGCCATTCATAACATTCACTTCAGTTGACTCTAATAAGGCAGAACAATCAAAGGTTCTGAAATCTGCCGTGTTCCTAGTTGTAGCTGAACAAAGTAGGTTCCGGCGGGTAGCTTAACATCTATATCTTTAACATTTAAGCCCAAATTACTGTTCAAAGGTATATTCAGTACTGTCCTACCCTGATTATCAAAAATCTTCAAATCGCTATCTCCGATGAAAGTATCTAACTCGTATGCGATGGTCAAGCGATCGCGAACAGGATTTGGATAGGAGCGATAGGAGAATAACTTCTTTAAACCTTCCTGTGAACTCGTAGAAAGCTGACCTAGTGGGGTAGTTTGAAATACTGACAAGCCTGTGGATGAACCTTCAAAATCGATAAATTGAAGCATATACAGGCTATCATTAGCGGTCTTTACCACATAAATTCTATCTTCTGGTAAGTTCCAGGAAAAGGTGCTGAAAACAAAACTCTTCCAATCATATCCTATTGAAACGAGAGAATCGTTAAAGACCTCGGCTATGGAAGAAATTGAATCGGGAAGAAATTGCTCAATCTCCTCAATCGTGCTTTCCACTAACATTGTAGGATCTATTCCATCTACTTGTGCAACAGTTACGCCGTTCCCTGACAGAACACCTGTAACAATGTACTGAAGGATTCCATTTGTACTTGGGTCAATCAATGGAGTAGAATAGCGGGTAAACAATAAGTCCCAGCTCGCAGGCTCCAAATCTAGGAAGGACTCAGAATCAAAGGAAAAATATACAAGCGTTTTTCCAGCATAATCTGACCGAGACACAACTTGTGTCGTATCCGCAGAGCCATCGAGGTTAGCATACCGAAATTCGAACCGATTGGAATCTAGCGATTGAACAATTAATTTCTTAAATGTTGAATCGCGCAATTTCAATAGATATACCTGACTACCCGATACAACATTCGTAGCGGGGTCATACACCCCCCAGCCAAAATCAAATGGATTTTGTGGACTTTTCACTGTGTTAAATGCCCCTTCGTTCCAACTTTCATCAGGGTTGTGGAGCCGCTCACTTACTAGGGTAGAATCTAACATTCCTGCAGCAATATCCAAAAGGACTGTAGAGTCTGTAACAACCTCAAAACTTAAACTATCTACGGCAAATAGCTCTAACTGTGGAATAGGATTGCCCTGAGAAAGACTTACAGCCTCATTCACAAAAACTCCTGCATTTTGTCGACTAAAAACTTCAAAGGCGATATCCCAGGTTGTATTGGGATGACCCTGAGTGGAACCGTCGGATAGGCTAAAAAATACCTGATTGGCATATGCGGGCCCGAGTGCAACCTCTGTAGGAAGGTTGTCCTGCGCGAAGCTGAATTGATAAATTCCTAATAGAAGAATGGGTAAAAATCTTTTCATAGGTTATGAGTTTGGTTGAAGTTACTTGATGTTGGGTCAAATATAGTATTTATTTAGAATTAGTCTAAATAAATAAATTTTTATTTTATCTTTGAAGGGAAATAGGACATATATCCTCATTCATTATCATTCAACAAAGTTCACATGTGTAATTATAAGGTTTTGTCGAAGAGTGCGAATGGAGTCGTTCAATGGTGTCCGAACTGCCAGACTTACAACTTTTTGTATAACAACATAGCCATTTCGTTTGTAAAGCAAGGTTTTGGGGAATTTAAAGAACAGGTTGATAGCTGCTACTCAAAATACTCTAAATGTAATTGCAAAAGGGACGTCAGATTTATCGTTTTTAGCTCTATGACTGAAGGAATGAGTCTCCTATTTTCGGTGAATGAAATCGGAGAAATTCTTTCCCTTCTACAAGAGGCAGGCTGGAAAGATCCTGTACTAGCTGAAACCCTTGGATGAGGTAGGGACTTTAACTTTGTCAGTGTCCTCGTCCTCAAAGTTATCCCAACTCCTTAATCCTATTCTCCTTAGACCTTCCAGGGCATCTTCGCATGTAAGCTCAGTTTTTGTATAACGAGATCCTGAGGCAGAAACTCTGATGATTCCTTCCGCTTTTAATTCCAATACCTGCTTCTGTCCCTCTAAAAATAGTGATTCTAACGCTTGCGGGGGCAAATCAAATAAATAGTGTGTGGAATAGGCTCCAGAATAAGCTGCAAAAATAAAGGGTAGACATCCTTGTAGAACCCCGTGGCCCATCTTCCAATCCCCACATAATATTAGGCTTCGCTTAGAAAGCTTTACCTCATTAAGCTCTTCTCGTAAGTTTCCTTCCATCATCAGGTGTTGAACATAGCGCTTCCTCCCTGTCAAGGGACGCGATTCTGCCAGAAGGACTCGATCAATAAGTCCATCCTGGACGTATCGGTCCACGTCTTCTTCATGTAGATAATCTTTGTGACGGCATTGCAGACCAAATACCAGCGTTGCGCTACCTACTTCATAGCCCTTTCGCTTCCATGCTTCTCTTTCTTCTAAGATGGCACGGATACCTGAGATTCCACTTCCAGCAGCTATCATTAACAGCGGCATTCGTAATTTGGAAAGAAATTTAGGCTTAGGTTCAAAATTCAAATGTGGTAAACAGTGCCTATCCTTTTCTGGAGAACCAAATTTACGTCTTTGGACAAATACCTCGACGCATGCAGAATCTTTCTTCTCTTTCAAAATATACTGAAGATAAGCGCTAGATGTACCCTCTCTGATACACCCCCTCCCAAAGCTATCTTCTGGCGTCTTATACGAAACTCCAGTAGCCAAAAGGATACGCAAACTTACAGGATCTCCATCTGCATTTCGATCAATACCAGAAAGCGTATATACCCTTCGATAAATGGCTCCTTGAATTTCACATATTTCCTGAAGCGATAGGAGTCCAGGAAAGGCTTCTATTAAATCCGCTACATGGATGTGCTTCAGCCAGTCTCGGGAAGATTGCTCAGATTTTCTGAGTTTTCCAAGGGCTAAAAGTAGCATTTTACATCCTGAGAGC
>JBCCTX010000376.1:0-7131 GCA_039197765.1 Bacteroidota bacterium | reverse complement strand
AGGGCGACCCAAAGGTCATCATCATTAAGGGTAACAGCATTCGTTAAGGTATGCTTATTCCATGCTGAAGCCCGAATAGTCCTTGACAGATCTTGCTGGTAGAGTAGTCTTCCTGGTCTATCTGTACCACCCGTGTAGATGCGCACCTCTAATTCATCTGGTGGCGCTTGAATAAAATAATGAACTTCCTGGAGCTTTCCCCCTACCGCAATCCCCAATTCAGCAGCCGTAAATCGAACTGCAGCCTCATAGGTATTTGCAGGTAGCTGAGGTGCATCTACGTTGGGGCCGTCGTGATTCAACACGATTAAGTCCAAATCTACTTCGGGTTCAGATGGGCCTATCGTGTCGTCATTACACGCGAGAAATAATCCAAAAATACTTATAAATCCAATTAAATGAATACGCTTCATTGATGTTCTTTTTCTTCAAGTTTACGATTTTTGAGCTCTTTCAGGTACATCAACCCTAAAAAAATCATCACGTTTGATAACAAAAGGCCTCTACCGGGGAGGCAGAGACCTTTCCAAATTTAGCTGCACGTTATCTATATAACGAAATATTCGTCATTTGGTTTTATTTGAGAGAAGCGAACAGAACTAGGAGATCTTCATCTATCTCCCTTCTATTTTTTACCGTCTGGCCGCTGGTATCTACCGTCCAAGGTATGCCTTGAACTTACTCCTCTCTGTACCAATACTGCGTACGGCCCAACAGGGAGAATCCTATGTATCCTCTTACTTTCAGTTTGTCATCAGATTCTAATTCGATGTAGCAATCATACACTTTCCCATTTTCTGGATCCATAATTTTCCCATCCTCCCATGCGCTTCCATCCTTCTCTAAATCCCACATGATTTCCATACCCACCATTTTCTTTCCTTTCTTATCTCCCGGACACATATCACACACGGGATCTGGATCCTCTCCCGGTTCTGGAAATACTTTGACTATTTTACCGTGAAGTTTTCCGTTTACCTCATATACTTCTAAAATGGACTTGGCCCGTTTTTCAACATCATCAATGGTCTTCCATGTTCCTACAGGAGATTGGCCCCAAGTGCTTGAGGAAAGGCATAGACAAACTCCGAGGCTTAACACCTGCTTCAAGATTTTCATTTTTCTCATAAATTCTTCAATTATGTATGCACTCAAATGCGTATAATGTAGTTGGGTAATCTTCTTGGTAATAACCAGGAATAATTTAATCCTTTAATTTCACACTTCAGAATCTGTTAAACAAGCCATACATGAATATTGAGTTAACTGGAAAGAAAGCCTTAGTATGTGGTAGTACTCAAGGAATCGGTAAAGGGATTGCACTAGAATTAGCAAAACTAGGGGCATCTGTCAGCCTTCTAGCGAGGAATGAAGAGCGACTGCGGGCAGTAAAAAAAGAATTGGAGGAAAACTCTGATCAATCTCATGCCATCCTCATCGCAGACTTCTCAGATCCGAGTCAGGTAAAAAATGTAGTGAACCAACACCTCCCAAAGATTGGAACCCATCATATTTTAATTAACAACACGGGTGGTCCTCCTTCGGGCCCCTTGATAGAAGCTACCCCTGAAGATTTTCTGAAAGCGATGGAAATGCACCTAATTTGCAATCAGTTACTGGTTCAAGCTGTACTCCCAGGAATGAAAGCGGCTGGCTATGGCCGTATCCTACAAGTAATCTCTTCCTCTGTAAAAGAGCCGATTCCCGGATTAGGGGTATCAAATACAACACGGGGAGCTGTAGCTGCCTGGGGAAAAACGCTTGCCGGAGAATTAGGGAGATTTGGCATAACCGTAAATAACCTCCTTCCGGGATTTATCGAGACAGAAAGGCTATACTATGTCATTGGACAAAGAGCGGAAAAAGCAGGATGCTCGATTGAAGAAATGGCTAACCAACTCAAAGCGACTGTTCCTATGACACGCTTTGGGCGAGTAAATGAAATTGCTCAGGTTGCGGCCTTTCTCTGCTCCCCTGCAGCATCCTATGTAACAGGGACCAATGTGATGGTGGATGGAGGAAAGACTAAGACCTATTAAGGAATCCCATGACTGGTTAAGCAATAGGAATATAATACCCCGTAGTCCGGGTGCCATTGGCGCAATTACCTACTTCTCTTTCAACATCCGATCGAAAAAATCTACCGTAGCTTCATAGGCTTTCATCCAATTGCTATGAAGTAAAAAACCATGCACTTCATCGGGAAATACCAATTGCTCAAAATATACCCCTTGCTTTCTCAATGCATTCGCTAGGTCAACAGACTCACTGAAGGGAACATTTCGGTCATCGTCTCCATGGATGAGTAGCACAGGGGATCGCCACCCGTCTACAAAAGCCATAGGGGAAGATTCGTAGGCTTTTCGAGCAAATTCTGGATTTTCTAAGGGGTTGTAGGAGGGTATAAAATTGCTAATTACGGGGTTCCAATCATGGACTCCGTGGATATCCACCCCTGCCTGAAATAAATCAGAAGCACGGGCCAATCCCAAAGCGGTCAGGTATCCCCCATAAGAACCTCCCCAAAGCCCAATCCTTTCAGGATCTACTTCTGGTCGATTGCGAAGATAAAGAGCTGCTCCAACTACATCTTGAAATTCACTCACGCCTCCTGCGCCATAGTTCAAGGCCTCCCGAAAGTCTAATCCATAGCCAATCCCACTCCGGTAATTTACCGATAGAACTATATATCCCTTACTAGCCAAGTATTGATTGAGGGCAAAGGCATTGTGATAATATCCTCGGTGGTGAAATCCCAAAAGCATCTGTCTACGTGAACCGCCGTGGAAAAAAAGTACAGCGGGATGTTTTCCTGCCTGGGAAGTAGGCAAAAATAGTTGTCCGTGAATCTGCATTCCATCAGTTGATGGGAATACAACCTGTTGAGGCTGTACCAATTCCTCGATTGGGAAACTAGCAGGAATTGCCTTTGGGGCCAAATTGCGCTTATTTCCTGAGGATTCTATTTGTACGGGATGGGCAGGAAGATTGTAGCTGGACGCCAAACAAAATAAAGGACCTGCTTCTCCCAAGCTGACAGGCGCCCATTCTACACCTTCTCCCTTTGTGAGTTGTTCGGGCTTCCCTCCTGTAACAGGAACTTTCCAGATATGTTGCCGATCTATATCTTCTTGGTTGGACGAATAGAGAATTGTCTTTCTATCAGGAGAGAGAGTTACGTACTGGACTTCGAATTCCCCTGGCGTGAGGATAGAAAGCATTCCATTTTGAGCAGAAACCTTATACATTTGGGTCCATCCTGACTTTTCGTAGGGAAAGACCAGTTGGTCATCGTTTCCCCAAAAGAGTTGACTTTGACTGGAAATAGACCTAAATGCTGAGCCTTTTCCAGGTTCGGCAGTCCATATTTTCTTAGCCGCTCCCGTATTCACTGTAGCGATCCAAATTGACCATGGACTTGCTTCTCTTCTAGGTACAAATATTTGGGGTTTTTCATAAGGAAAACGAATGAATGCGATTTCTTTCCCATCGGGGGACCAAACCGGCCACTGATCTAGATCTACACTAGGATTCAAATAAAGGATTCGGGTAGAATCCGGATGGTAGACGCCAATAAAACTGTGGTCTCCTCGTGTACTGACAAAAGCAAGTGATGGGTTTTGGGTATTTGGAGACCATCTAAGAGTTCTAGGGCTCCCTCTACCGGTAAAAAGCTTTCTTGGTTCCTTTTGAGTATCAATGTCAAAGGAAAAGACAGATTTCCCTTTTGCATACGCAATTACATTCTGGGATGGATGTAAAGTGTAGTTTCCTGCTTCCAGCAACTTTTCAGGATCTCCTCCCTTAAAAAAGACTTGCCAGATAGAACGATCAGCCAGTTGGACTGAATTTAGCGGATTGGGAATCTCCCCTTGCCGATTGGGCGCTCCACCACGAATGAATAAAATCCGCGTTCCATCTTGGGAGAATTGGAGGTTACTAATTTCCTGTCCATCATCTTCGGTAAATTGCGTCAAAGGTTTTCCTACATAATCTGGGGCTTCTGCTACCCAGATATTTCTTATCCCTCTTTCATTGAAAACCCATGCAACTCGTTGATTATGAGCATCTCCCACCAAAGATGAGGGAAATGAATTACTCATTACTTCTTCTAGGGAAAATGAATTTTGGCCAATTACCTGAGTAGAAAATCCAAAACATATCCCCGTAAGCAGGGATGCTAATACAAAAGGGAGTTTTTTCATTGTAGAAAAGTAAAAAGCAAGAAGAGTTGGCACTTTTCTTGCTATTGTTTACTTGGAGTTATTTATGTTTATCCATCAGGCAAAAAAGTCGTTCCTTGTGGGGAGGAACCAACTTTTGCCGACGGTTCCAGGTGAGCAAGGGCCTGGGTAATGTACACAAGAGAGCACAGGGTTGACAAATATCTCGCTAGTTAATCCTGAAATTCTCTCTTTTGTATGGACAAAATTAGAACTTTTTTTCAATTTCCAAGGCTTTCCAATCTCTTAATTCATTTCCAATTAATTTATTTTGGTTATGGAAAAACATATTTGCATACTTTATTTCCAAATAAGCGTGTAATATTATTCCCTATCCATTCAGATTCCTAAAACTGATTTAGAGATATGCATAGTAACCAAGACGTGGGGAACATCCACTACTTCTGCAATCTTTAGGTCTCCCGACAAAGAGCATAAAGCATAAGCTTCCTTTCTACTTAGCTCGTGCTCTGCTTCAAGGTAATCAATCATATATCTTACAGCCTTCTTTGCAGCTTCATCTAAGGTAGTTGCAAATGCTGTAACTGCATAGTAATCCTCTGTTTCGTACTGAGGCTCCTTAATTTTTCTGCCTTTTATTACGTGAATGTCGTATAGAATTTTCAAAGGAGCCTCTATTGCTGTTCCGCAAACTTCACCTAAGCCCTGAGCAGCATGGCCATCTCCTATGGAAAATAGCCCTCCTTTAACAAAAACTGGGAAATAAATCGTTGCCCCTTCTACCATATTGGGATCATCCATATTTCCCCCATTAGCGCGAGGGGGTATGGTATTGAGGGAATCTGAGGTGGCAGGAGCCACTCCCATCACTCCTGGGAAGGGCCTCAAAGGGATCTGAATCTTGTCATTAAATGCTACAGATTGAGAAGAGGAGTCAAAAGAGTAGGTTTTGATATACGGTTCTGTGAACTCGTCTGAAAGAAAGCCAAAACCTGGGGTAATAGCATTCCATCCGTAGTCGATTAGGTCAATCTTGTGCAACTTAACCGCGAGAATATCTCCAGGTTCAGCTTCTTCTACATACACGGGCCCTGTAAGCGGATGAATGGGGTCAAAACTCAGGTTACGCAAGTCAGCCAGCGTAGCATTTACCAGCAATTGCTTGTCGCTTGCGTCCTCGGTAAATGCTTCAATTACCGCACCAGAGGATACTTTTAGGACGGGCTCAATCGCACTGCTAAACTTATTGTGGGTTTGATCACGGGAAAGCGTATGGTCTGCCACTGGGTGATATACATTTGCTTTAGTAGCGCTATCACCTGATTGTGTACTCTGACATCCTACTAAGTGTATGCAAAAGATCACAAAAAAGCCAGATAAGGCTTTACGGAAAAAGAAAATAAGCATCGCGAGGTACATTTAATAAGGTACAAAATTACAAATCGAATGAGCTTGAAACCCATAAGATTATTTCTGAAAAATAGAAGCAAAATTCCTTAGTTCCGGTAGTCAAGTGGCGGCTTACGATCCCCAAGTAGGGCCTTGTATATAAAATCATCTCCTGCCTTCTCTCTTCTCTCTTTTTCAGCTGTTTTAATTACCTGAGGATTTTGGAACAAATCCAAGCCGGATGCAGCAAGGGTTTTGGCAGCAACCAACATCCCTTTCATCCCTATGCTCATTCCACCGCTTGCTACTGCCTGCCAACTATGGGCAGGGGTTCCCGGAACCCAAGTAGCTGACGACATTCCTGCCGTAGGCACTACCCAACTCACATCTCCCACATCGGTAGAACCTCCAGCGGGCCTTTCTACAAAGGGTTGAACTTCATTGGTAAAAGTAAGATCAGGTAGATTATCGCCGAGAGATTCCCGAATTTTGTGTGCAAAGGCCTCTTCTTCTGCAGAAAATGTATAGCCACCAACGAGGTTGAGGTTTTCATACACTACTTTTGCAAGCGTCTTGTTGGGCAGGAGGTTGTACAATCCATGGATCACCTCGAATTCCATGCGAGTTCCTGTTCCCATTGCTGCGCCTTTGGCAGCTTCCACTACTCTGTCGAATATAGCTCCCGACTGCGCGGCCTGAGGATGACGTATATAATAATATACCTCTGCAAATTCAGGAACGATATTGGGCGCATCTCCGCCTTTTGTGATCACATAGTGCATCCGCGTTTCCTGAGGTACATGTTCGCGCATAAGATTGACCATATAGTTCATCGCTTCCACGCCATCGAGGGCAGAACGCCCCCGGTGTGGGGCTGCTGCTGCATGGGCAGATTTCCCATAGAAGCGAAATTTACCGGACTTATTCGCCAGGGAGTTCGACGGACTCGCTGAATTTCTATCCCCAGGGTGCCAGTGTAGTACAGCATCAACGTCATCAAACAACCCGTCTCGAACCATATAGACCTTTCCTGCTCCGCCCTCTTCTGCAGGGGTTCCATATAGGCGCAGAGTGCCCTGAGATTGGGAAGACGCCATCCAATTCTTTAAGGTGATGGCTGCTGCTACCGAGGCTGTGCCGAATAGATGATGTCCACATGCATGACCAGATGCTTTCCCCATAATTTTTGCCCTTACAGGTATGGAATCCTGGGAAAGTCCGGGTAAGGCATCAAATTCAGCAAGCAACGCAATCACAGGCTCTCCAGAACCATATTCGGCAATAAATGCCGTGGGAATATCTGCTACCCCTACTTTCAAATCAAAACCCGCATCTTTAAGGGTTTTTTGTAACAGAGCAGAACTTCTTTCTTCCTGGTATCCCAACTCGGCAAAGGTCCAAATGTCTTTTGCAACGTTCCAGTATGAGGAGGCATTTGCGTCTATCTCCTGGATCATTTTTTCCTTAGTATTTTGGGCAGAAAGCACTCCAAAACAAGTAAGTACTAAGGTCAATACGATACAATGTAGCTTATTCATGTAGTTAACGTTTGGTTTTT
>JBCCTX010000375.1:0-7177 GCA_039197765.1 Bacteroidota bacterium | reverse complement strand
GCTACTTCTCCAGCGGGTTGCGCATGAGATAGATGGTATGAAACCAATCTGTGTGCCTCCGCTTCAGGAATTTGGTTATTGTCCAACAAGAGCCGTGTGGTAAATCCCAGAATCACAGGGTGAACCCCAGATTTGTGGGGGATTTGCTTCAACGCTGCATACCAATCGATGGTAATTTCTGCATTCTCTAAAACCTGAACGCTGGTATTCACCTGGCCTATTTCTTCAAATAATATTTTGGAATTTTCTTCGTCCAGCCCATAGCATGCATTGGGCAGGCTGATGCATACCTTTGTAAACAGTCTTTGGACGATCGCCCGCAATTGCCCAGTATCTGATTTGCGTACATTCCCATATTTGATGATTTCTACTAATGGAGGGATGGCACGCATCACATCTTGTGTGTCAGCCGAAATAGCCGAGGCATTGTGAATTTCCTTGAGCAGTAAATCAAGCGAATCGTACAGTTCCGCAGGGATACAGCCTGCCAACCATGCCACCAATTCAGAGATTTGTGGGTTGGACTGTAACTTCTGTGCTAATAAGGAATGGCAAGCGCTGTAGATCGTATTCCCATAAAAGGCCTTATCCACTAGGGCAATTTGCATGGCAGCTTCCCACTTGAGTACCCAACTTTCTTTAAAGGTTCCCTTGGTGCGGCTGCGGGTTTGCCGCGCCCAAGGAATATCCAGGAGTCGAAGCCGGTGAAAAAAGATGCTTCGCTTGAGATCCAGGGGTTTTCTGAGGTCTAAGTCGAGCTGCTTATCTACTGGGGAAAACTTAAGCCTGAGGCTTTTGGCTTGCTGCTCAAAGTCTTGTTGTAAGGGAACTTTGGGGACATCTTCCGGTAGCGTCCCCATTTTTTCTCCCACAATTACTTGGTGCTTCACCAACTCAAATAAGATTCCATCTCCCATGCACATCACGGTATGGACGGCTTCGTTCAATTCTTCCAAAGAGATGTGGGCCTTGTTTCGTAGGCTGGCGAGTGCTCGGGCCAATCGGTAGCTTTCCATTACATGTGCAGTAGAGCAGTCGACTTCTGCTTCCCGAAAAGCCTGCCCAATTTTACTCAGCCAACTTATTTCCCGGTCTTCTTGCGTTTCCCACAGGTGCTCGTACCATCCGGGTGATCTAAGGCCTGCACCATATCCTGAATAGAAAGAGAGCCTGGAGTTGGTCCAGGGAATCCAAGAGCAATGGATGGATAGCTTCTTTTTGGGAAGGGACTTGAGGATCTTTTGGTCCGATGCGAATTGCTCCTCTATGTCAAATAAGGCAGGGCCATGCCATGCGCCGCATACCACAGCGATGGTATCATGCATCTCATTGACAGCCTGCTGAATGATCATTCGCATATAGGCTTCGCGGGATTGGTTTTCCTCGTCGAGGAAGGAGAGGACTCCTGCTTCGCGCAGGGCTTTTATCCCTAGGTGAATGGCTTCGAAGTGTTCCTTCGCTTGATGGGAAGTATCTTTTTCAAAATAGTACTCCCACCAACTCTCGCTGGTGTCGAATCCGGCAATATCCGAGAGGTAGGAAAGCGGGTCTTTCGAAGGTATAGGATCTTCTGGCGCTTCAGGTTCAGGCATTTTTCGGTTGGCCAACTGAAAAGAAAGGGCCGCTGGGAGGTCTAAGGCCTGCACCGGGATATTATGGTTGTTGCCATAGGAGGCGGCTACCCACTCTGGGGAGAATGTTGCAAAGGGGTAAAAGTTGGATTGCGCCGGATTTTTTTCGTTGTATACCATGATGGCTACGGGCGGAACGAGTTCCTCTCTTCCAATATCCTTTAGCAGGGGAGTGATTTCTGGCGGACCTTCAACTAGAATAAGGTCTGGTTTCAACTCCGCTAGTCGTTCTAATACCATCTTTGCAGAACCTACTCCATGGTGCCGAATCCCTAGAATGTGAATGGCCATAGTTATGCTTTTGAGAGAGCGGTTAAATCTTCAATTACCTCAGAATAGAATACAGGGGGAATTTCAGCTAGCTTGGGGGGCTTGTATATATCTTCCCCCTGGAACACGACCTCATAGATGGTAGCTTTCTCATGTCCTCCCCGATAGTAGGCTGCGGGTCCATCAATATTAGCCCAGGCTTGTAGCTTTGTGTAGGGATTTACTTTTACGAAACTGAGAAATCCTCCATCTGCGGATTCTTTCTTCCATCCTCTTTTTTCCAAAAAGCCCGCTACAAAATCAGCTCCTTTGGGTATATCTGTTCCACTTAGAACAAGGGTCTGCGACCGATCATGTTCTGAATCCGGAATGGTGTGAATACCCCGTCCGAGGAGGGGAAATTCAAATGCTAAGTCCATCTCATATGCTTTGTCTCGCCATTGGGCCAATAGTTCGGGAGCCATGTGTAGGGGATGTACGATGCCAATATGATCTCCTTCCGCTAAGTCTACTTCCTCATCATCCACGTCATAAAACTCAATGTCGTCATCGCAGTAGAATACATGGATCAACTCTTCCTGCCTGTAAAGCCCCCACAGGAGACGCTGGACATAGATGAGCATAATGGGATTCTGGGCGTAGTACTCCTGCCACTCATCGACGGGCCATTTCCTTTCGTTGACCAAGAACTGCTCGAGACGGCCCTTTTGGGTGCGTACTACTTCTTTAATCTCCTTGTTGATCGCTTTAAATTCTGCAAGTAATTCCTTAGCAGTCCCTTTGGGAGGCGACTTGCGCAGCTTATTGTTGGGGTCAAAGTAGTGGAGTTTAAACTCCTTGCTCACGAAGGCCCGATAGGATTCGCCCTCAACTTCAAAGGTTTTGTAGAGGTTTTCAAAGTCGAAATCCGGAATGATTCGATCGCCTAATTGTTCCCTGCTTAGGTTGAGTTCTTGGGAGACGGTATCCAGTGCAGCGATAGCAGCTCTGGATATTCTGGGACGTTTGCTGGTAAATTTCCTCGAAATTAATTCTACGATTCGCAGGGCTTTATTCGACCCAATCATTACCATGGCGCCTACACAATATTCCCCCATTTTGTACCTGCGTTCACTCATGCTTTTCCGAAAAAGCGTGTGCAGTTTGTTCAAAATCTCGTCATTGCCCATCAAGCCCGCCAAGGTCATATAATATTTGCATTTGCTATCGACATTGCTGTTCTGAAAGGCTTGTAGCAAGGCCAAGGCAAATTTGCCTGATCGCTGCTTGTCCAAGTGTGAGATAAGTTGGCGGGCTTCTATGTCGGAGTTGAGACCTAGGCCTTTGGGTCGCTTGGAGCGATAGAATAGAAAGCGAATAGCCTGAGCACTGAGTGCTTTGCGGCTATCCTTCCAATACAAGGAGGGAAGCTCCACTTCCTCTAGCCATTTTTCCCGCCAATGGGAGAGTTTTTTGCGTTTTGCTGCCCCATCAATCATAGTTTCTACCTCTGCCCGTGAATAGGGATGGTCAAATTTGAGCCTAGCCAATGCTTGAAGCAAAATATCTCGTGTATCGTCGTTGCGCTCTGTATCGATAAGCTGGAGCAGTTTCTGCTGCATAGCAGGGTCTTGTGAATGGCTCAAAAGTAAGGCTCCCACAATGCGGTCCTTTACCTTTCCTTTCAGGAGAACCTCTGCCCGATCAGTTATTTGGGCCTGATACTTTGCGAGTAGATCTGTAGCCATTCGGCGGGTTTTCTTGTTGGCATGCTGTAAGGCATAATCGATTATTTCCTCCGTAAATGATGAGATATCGTGCTTTTTGAAGAGGTTGAATAAGGTCTTAAAGTATCGGGCATTGTATCTATCAACGATCTTACTTTCCTTTTTCATGGCTTCAATTAGGATAGGAACTGCATCCTTCCCCAACTGCTTATGCAGAAAAATGAGGTACCGAGGGGTGAGGGTAAATGACTCCTGGACAAACTGCATGATCCGTTTGATCCCGCTATCCCTATCTTTATGAAGCAGGTAGGCTGAATATGCTTCGGGTAAGGGCTTTCCCCTTTTGACATTCGGGAAAAAAAAGTACCCAGGATCTTTGGGAGGAGGACCTGCATATAGCTTGAGTACCCCTTCTCCAATGCTACACAGTTCTCGGTCGTATTTACCGGGTAAATGTTCATTGAGCCGTTGGTAGATGGCAAAGCCCTTGTATTCTCGTTCTCCTACTTCTGATTCCGGGACTAGGTCCAAGGCGTAGCGTTCAAATTTTTTAGCATCCTTTTCAAGAAGATAGAATAAGCAGGGTAGGTTAGGAGAGGTATAATTTCCATACCCTGTATTTATCAAATACACTTCGTAGCGGCCCTCCAGGAGCTTAGGCGCATTTTCATATAAGTAGCTGAGAACATATAATTTAAACTTGTCATTCCAAATTCTAGAGTTCTTCGTTGCTTTCTCTATGATGTGGTGAAGGGTTTCTCCCAGCCCTTTTTGTTTGATAAGGCCAAGCAAGGAAGAAGTTGGATGGATTCGGGGTTTGATGAAAAGACTAATGCCTGACTCTTTGAGAACCTGATCTTCACCTGTTTCCCAACACCTATACTGAAAGGGAGAGAAACGCGATCGGTATGAGCTTTGTATTAGGACTGCTTCTACCAATTCTTTATCTGAAGTCCCTTGATCAAGTATCCAAGTTATGAGGTCATCACATTCGGGACCGCATGATTGAGTGAGTTTTTCTGAGACGAAGCCCCAACACAGGTGATACGTTTCAGGATGCGTGAGATGCTTGTACCAGAGTAACTTTTGTATCAAAGCGTCTTTTACTGACCAGAGAAAGGAAGAGGTGCGATTGGGCGTAAGGGGATTCGTGCCATACAGGATGGCGTGGAGAAATTGTCGGGCGTTGTGGTAGGATGTATCAGATAACTTGTCGGAAATTCCCGCTTTCCAAGGCTTTTCGCCTAGCGCTACTGCTGCTAAGTAGTTTATCAATTCCTCATTTTCCTGTTTCCAATTTGGGTTGGGAGTATATGGATAATCTCTCAAGTTTCTGTTTAGGTGAGCGTCTCGCTGGCGAATGACAAGGTCGTGTTTTATCTGCTGAATGTTCATGGAAGGGGTTGTGGACTTATAGGGTAATATCTTTGCAAGCGCGATAGATGTCTTTCCAATTCTGGCGGGGTTTCACTACTGTTTCCAAGTAGTCTTCCCAAACTTCTTTGTCTTGAATAGGGTCTTTGACAACTGCACCTACCAAACCCGAGGCAATGTCGTGGGCAGAGAGCTTGCCATTGCCAAAATGGGCGGCAAGGGCCAAGCCATTGTTCACTACGGAGATGGCCTCTGCGGTACTCATGGTGCTGGAAGGGGCTTTGATCTTGGTTTTTCCATCCTCAGTAACCCCTGATCGCAACTCGCGAAAGATAGAAACGATGCGCTGTATTTCTTTCAAAGCAGGAACTTCCGCGGGTAGTTCTAAGGTTACCATCAGTTTCTCCACCCGGGTCTTTACTATGTTGACCTCTTCCTCAGCCGTTTTGGGCGTAGGGAGAATAACGGTGTTGAACCTGCGTTTCAGAGCAGAGGAAAGCTCATTGACGCCTTTGTCTTTATTATTGGCTGTGGCAATTACGTTAAAGCCTTTTTGGGCCTGAACCTCTGTATTGAGTTCTGGAATGGGGAGGATCTTTTCAGAGAGAATGGTGATGAGGTTGTCCTGTACATCTGCAGAAATTCGGGTTAACTCTTCTACCCGTGTTATTTTTCCCGCTTTCATAGCTTCCATGAGGGGGGTAGGAACCAGGGCCGCCTCGCTTGGCCCTTCCGATAATAGCTTGGCGTAATTCCACCCATAGCGAATTGCCTCCTCACTTGTACCGGAAGTACCTTGTATCAGGAGCTTAGAATTACCCGTAATGGCTGCGGTAAGATGCTCGGAAACCCAGGATTTTCCTGTACCAGGGATGCCATAGAGGAGCAGGGCCCGATCCGTAGTAAGGGTAGCAACAGCAATTTCCATTAATCGCCGATCGCCGATATATTTTGGGCTGATAGCCATCCCCTTTTTGAGTTGGGTACCCATAAGGTAATCCACAACGGCCTGTGGGGATAGGTTCCAGTTGGGAGGACGACTTCCTTTGTCTTCTTTTTGCAGGGCTTCTAATTCTTCTGCAAATTCTACTTCAGCATGGTTTCTTAATGTGCTCATAGGGGGAGAATAATTTCGTATTTCGATAAGGTTCAAAGAGGGAGTAAATGGCTAATAAGTATAGGTTAAGGCAGTTCTTCTATCGGTTTATTCTTTAGCGCGAGTATGGGTTTTGAAGTAGGGTGCTAGGCGCCTTCTGATTCTTAGGGAATCCCGTACCAGAGCCAGTGAGGGTTCGGGAAAGACAGCTGTTTCTGGTAAGTCTTTTATCAGCTTTTGCTCTACCTTTTCCAGATAGGACAAGCTATCGGTATGGAGGAATTGTGCGGCTGATTCTAGCGATTCTAGGTGAATAGATCTTTGATCCTGGATATGGAATTTTACGAATTCGTCCAGAAAGATTTTGGAGGCCTTTTGCGTCCATTCCGCCCCTGCAGTGAGGGTACAGGTAGAGAGCCTCGCAGGGAACAGGTGAAATCGATTGCTAGGTCGTATAACCTCAGACTCCCATTCAGGAAGGGGTAGTAATTTGAGTAGGGAGTGATAAAAGGTCAGGTCATTTAGGATTGTGTAGGGGAGCAAATGCTTGGCTACTGCTTCGTTTTGCTCCTTTTGGGCGCGTCTTACCAATGCGGGAACCACGCAACTCCCTTTTCTATCTTCAAGAATGTATTGAAACTGGGAGTGCGTACCAAAGAACTGCATGATTTCAGCCAGTTCCCTATTCATTAGCTGGCTCCAAGTGCTGAAGGGGATAGCAGGCAGCATGGCGTCAAACCAATACACAATATCTGTAGGATGGGGTTGATCTGAAGGCTTGGATGCTTCGAATCCATATTGCTGGTCCATGACCTCGGGGTTCCAAAAATTGTCGAATTGAGTAGGGAGGATAAACTCGGTTTTTTTTCTTCCACGAATTTTTCCAACAAGCCCCGAACGGGAGTGGCTTTCAAGGTAATCAGACAATCTTTCCAGGGTTTTTTTGTGCAAATCCGAATGGGGGATCTCCAATAAGCCTTGTGAAATGAGGCGCCTACATGCCTTTTGTAACTTTTTCTCTTTTTGATTGTAGGTAAACTCGGTTCTATGTAGGTGTTCGAGAAAGTCATGGTCTTCGGGTTCTACTCGCTCAACGATGC
>JBCCTX010000374.1:0-7203 GCA_039197765.1 Bacteroidota bacterium | reverse complement strand
CTCCTGTTTTTCATTTGTTCCGTTATCCTAGTAACTCCTCATACCTACGGACAAGTACTTGAAACAAAAGACGTGGACGCCATCAAGCAAGTTATGTCCATGCAGGAAAATGCCTGGAACGAAGGAGATATTCCCCAATTTATGGAGGGCTATTGGAAGTCGGATTCCTTACTTTTTATAGGGAGCAGTGGGCCCACCTATGGCTGGCAGGCGACCTATGAACGCTATGAGCGCGTCTACCCCGACCGCAAGACCATGGGGCAACTCCAATTTGACATACTGGAAATTCGTTCCCTAGGGCAGAACTATGCGAGGTTGATCGGGAAGTTTCACTTGAAGCGGGAGGAAATTGATGATTTGGAAGGCTACTTTACCTTGATTTGGAAGAAGATTGGAGGAAAATGGCTGATTATCAGTGATCATACAAGTTGAGGGTGAGATTAAGCGAGGGTTGTGTAAAAAGTTTCTTAAGGCTGTTTCTAACCCCTATGCATATAATTCCAACACTCCCGTTAATTTATTCCATTGGATGGAAAATAGCTGCACTTGATACGAGAAATAATCTCTTTTCCTTTTTCGTTCATTAGTTTGTTATGGAATAATCCACAAACTGAACGATGAAGTATTTTACAGCCTATTTTTTTCTCCTGCCCTTAATCTCTTCTTATTTATTTGGACAGGTAGATTTCGCTTATCCCAAACTTGAAGAATCTTCTCACGAAGAGGATTATTTTGGGAAAAAGGTAAAAGATCCTTATAGAATTTTAGAGGATGCTAGCTCACACCGGACCCAAGTTTGGTTGGATGAACAAGAAGGATTTACCACAAATTACCGCAAAGAGCTACCAAAGTTCCAAGCAATTCTTGGGCGTATTCAAAGCCTGGGTTTTGTTAGGAACGATGTCATGCATAAGGAAGGAAAATACTACTTCGAGTATATGTACACACATCTCAAGCAAGCTCCGTCTCTATTTTACAGGCTTTCTCATAGTGCTGAACCAACAGAAATAGTTGCCCCCAACTCCTTTCGGGAGTCTAAAGGTGAAATTCCCTCTATATCGGGATACAGCCTATCGATGGATAATAATTTTCTTGCTGTAAGTATTTCTAAATCGGGTAGTGATTGGCAGGAAATCCGTGTAGTGAAAATGCCTAGTGGGAAAATTCTTGATGACCACATAAAATGGGTAAAATTTAGCAGTATTGTTTGGAAGGGTCAAGGCTTTTACTACTCTCGGTATCCGGAACCTGAAAAGGGACAAGAGCTCACGGCAATTACGGTTAACCAAAAGTTGTACTATCATAAATTAGGCACTCCCCAAGAAGAAGATGTGTTTATTTTTGAGACTCCCGGGGTCCGTAGTTTTGCCATACAATCTATGCCTGGAGAGAAATATATCATAAAATATGGTCACACCGAGCGTGGGGGAAAATTGTACAAAAGTGTTTCTTACCTCATTACTAAGCCTGGAGAAGTAAAAGGGATATTTTTTCCCCTATTATTATTACCCAGGGATGACGAAAATATTTTTGAAGTAGTTGCTGTCGTTGACAACAAGTTTTACATCCGCACAAATCTGAATGCACCCAATTTTCAGATCCTGGAACACGAAGCACACGCTCCCAACAAAGGGAAGATATTTATTGGAGAAGGAGATATGAAACTTGATCAGGTGCAGTTAATCCATAATGAGTGGGTCTGTATGTACCTCCAAGCAAGCAATTATTATGGAATTATCTACGACCAAAAGGGGGATATCGCCTTTAAATTCATTATGCCGGAAGGCTGTCAAGTGAGTCTACAAGATGCCAGTATTAATGATACCGAAACGTTGATCTTTGCAAGGGCTTTCTATTTCCCTACTATTGTATACAAGCTCGATGTCCTAAATCGAGAAATAAATGCCCTATCCTCCACGATTATTAAGTATGATCACACCAAGTACAAAACAGAGGAGGTTCGTTACAAAAGTAAAGATGGGACAGAGATTCCCATGTACCTCACCTACAAAAAGGGAATTGACCTCAAGGATAAAAACCGTCCTACCTTGTTATATGGATACGGAGGTTTTGGTATTACGATAGAGCCTTTTTTCGATCCAGGAGTCCTATTTCTGTTAGGTAATGGAGGCATATTTGCGGTTCCTGCCATCCGGGGTGGAGGCAGATTTGGAGAAGAGTGGCATAAAGCGGGTATGGGGGTAAAGAAACAAAACTCTTTCGATGACTTTATCGCAGCCGCTGAATATCTAATCAAAAATAAATATACACGACCTGATAAACTCGCTATAAATGGAGGCTCAAACGGTGGATTATTAGTAGGAGCAGTAATGACCCAGCGACCTGAATTGTTTCAAGTAGCTCTTCCAGATGTAGGAGTTATGGATATGCTGCGCTACCACAAATTTACCACGGGTCCTCACTATCGGAGGGAGTATGGCTGTAGTATGTTCAAGGAAGAGTTTGAAGTCCTATATAAGTATTCGCCCTTGCACAATATTAAGAGAGGGGTAAATTATCCGGCTACACTAGTATTTACTGCGGATCACGATGACCGAGTTCCTCCCATGCACTCTTATAAGTTCCTAGCAACCCTACAGGAAAAAGGCTCTCAAGAAAATCCGTACATACTTTATCTGGAAGAGAATAGTGGGCATTCAGGTTCTTCCCTTTACCAAAAGCGATATTACCAACAAGCCTACATGTACGCCTTCATGTTCCACCATATGGGGATTAAACCTAAGATGTTGTTTTGAGGATAGACCAATGATGAGATCACTCCAATCAAATACCTCAACTGTCCCGGCTGTTCAATTTATTTTATCTCAAGCAAACTTTCGCTTCTATCTGCTTAGTTCTGTCCTCTTACGTACTTAAATATATCCAAAGAAATCCCCCCATGCTCTTTCGGGCTTTAGCCCTACTTAAGCATCCAGGGACTAATAATTTTTGACCTTTCGGTGCAGGACCTATGGCGGGACAAGCCCTTGTGCAGTTGTAGCCTACGTATAGACCACAAAGCGGACAATAGCCTGTATTGGCGGGACGGAAACCGTTGTTGTTGTTGCGGTTGGAGGGATCGTTGTTGTTACGGTTCGACACGCGCAAGTTGGTCGCGTCGTTGTTCCAACTGCCCCCTCGGAGCACACGGTTGCTGCCGTTTATAGCCCTAGGCCCTAAATATAAACTGCGAATTCTTTATCCCATTTACAAATCCGGGTCAAAGGTATCTTCAGCCCAATCCCTTCGAATGGAATGGCTATCAAACCAATTCAAATAGGCCCAGCGACTTTGGAGGCTTTCCACGTATTTCTCCTGGGAAATGTTGCCATTTTGGTAAGCTAGTCGCTTTTCTATGAGCTTTTTCTTACTTCGTTTAAGATTAGTGCGGTGAATTCGAATCTGTTGGGTAAAAACCCTTGCTCCCAGAAAGCTTAGCCCATTGCTTCGCTGGTTTAGGAAACTATTTGTGCTTTTAAGCCGAAGTTGAACCTGTTCTTTCAGATAGTTTTCTATAGCTATTATATCGCTTTTTAGCCCTTCTTTTTCATGGGAAAATAATACAAAATCATCCATATACCGCAGGTAGCCCTTGATCCGAAGTTCCTCTTTTACAAAGTGATCAAACGGATTAAGGTATACATTGGCAAAAAATTGTGAGGTGAGGTTCCCAATGGGTAGTCCATAGCCTTCCTTGCCTCCATTACGGATAATTTTCTCTATGAGCTCCATGAGCCGGTGATCCTTGATTTTGCGAGTAATCAATTTTAATAGAGTATTATGATGGATAGAGGCAAAGTATTGGTCAATATCTGTTTTGAAGAACCAGCGGTATTTTTTGAGGAAGTGTTGAGAGCGTTCAAGCGCAGCGTGCGTACCCTTTCCTTTCCGCGTGGCGTAGGAATCGTAAATAAAACTAGGATCAAAAATGGGTTCCAATATACCTACAACTGCGTGATGAACTACTCTATCTACAAAGGGAGCAACGGCTATCTCGCGACGTTTGGGATCGCGGAGGGTAAAATAGCGATAAGGTGCAGGCTGGTATGCGCCATTCATTAGGGACTCGCTGAGCCTTAGCAGACGAGGCTCCAACTCAAAGTAGAATTGATGCAATTCCTGGTTTTGGGTAGCACCTTTTTTCGCCTTTTGGAAGGATGTGAGCAGGTGCTCAAAGCTGTACACTTTTTCGAATACTTGTCCTTTGCGTTTCATACGGTTACATCTTGTTGACCTCTATCGAGCTATCTACAGCAACATCCCCAGAACTCGCTGAACAGCAATCCCTACCCCCTTGAGCAATGGGTATGCGCGAGAGAGAAGGGGGAGTAGGGGGGTGTCAATAAACAAGTTTGGAATAATTTATTTTCGACTAGGAACCTGCGTTTTTTACTCCGTTAGAATTTAGAATCGAAGATTTTACAAGCGATTGACAGTCAACCCCCTTCGCCAGTACACTGGCCTTCGCTGCAAGGGGGTAGTTCTGGCAGCTTGCCCGGTTGAAAGAAGGAATTAACCTTAATCTATCTTCATATGAAAGTACGCATTTTTTCCTTTCCCTTCCAGCCTAGCCTGGGAGGCTTTGACACCTATAGCCTGGAGAAATTCTGTCTGGACAAGGAGGTGCTTGAGCTCAACGCACATTTTTTCCAACAGGAAAACCAGGCTTACTGGACGGTGTATGTACGCTATCGACTGCCCCTGAAAGAGAAGGTAGGGACTACCCATGCCGAACAGTTGCTGAGTGAAAAAGATCAACTACTGCTACGAAGACTCAAGGAGTATCGGGGGGAGAAAGCCAAGGAATTGGGCTGGCCTCCCTTTCTGGTCTTTACCAAAGACCAAATGATGGCCTTTGTAAACCAAAAGGTCTCTACCCTGGAGGGCTTCGGGCCGATCAAAGGCTTTGGAGCCAAGAAAACCCAGCGATTCGGGAAAGACATCCTAGAGATTATCAGGGCCTTTCAAACCGAAAAATCATGAGCAACAAATACTGGCAATACCCCCTCTTCCAACACTGGTACAAGGCTACTGAGTGGCTAATGGATAAAAGCGCCAAACTGCCCCGATCTGTACGGCCTACCCTGGTGAAGCGCATGGATGACTACTGCCTGGATATCCTGGAACTGATCCAGGAGGCCATTTTCACCCCAGCAAAAGCCCGTAGGGGCAAGCTACGGGCGATCAATCTACACTTGGACAAGCTCAGAATCCTGATTCGGATCTGCCACGACAGGCAGTACATTTCAGTGAAGCAGTACCAATACGCCTCCCAGCTAATAGATGAAACAGGTCGTATGGTAGGCGGCTGGTTGAAGATTTTGTGAGAGAAGATGAGAAAATGGAAGGACTGAAATTCCTCAGGGCGTATACACAGTGTGGCACTTAGGTGTACACACTGTGCTGCACGCTCCGTCACGTGATTTTGCAAATTACAGGCCGATTTTGGCAAAATACGTGTAAAAGGAACTCGCTTTTCAAAAGCAAGGCTGGCACACTAAAAAGACAAAAGGCAAAAAGCTGTAAAGGCTAGGGATTCCTGGCGGGACGGAAACCGTTGCTGACGTTGCGGCCGGAGGGAACGTTGAGGTTACGGCGCGACACGCGCAAGTAGGTCGCGTCGTCGCTCCAACTGCCCCCTCGGAGCACACGGTAACTGCCGCCTTCGGGACCTTGTGGGTTGGTCTGGGGGGTGGGGGGATAGGCTCCATACCAGTCCTGGCACCACTCCCACACATTGCCGGACATATCGTAGAGGCCTAGGCCATTGGGCAGCTTTTGTCTCACAGGATGCGTACGGCTCTCCGAGTTCTGGGTATACCAGCCTACCTCTTCCACCGTATTGCTGCCTGAATAGGTGAAATTCTGGGCATTCTCCACCTTTCCTCCTCGGGCTGCAAATTCCCACTCAGCCTCAGTTGGGAGGCGATATGTATTGCCTGTTTGCTGGGAAAGCCATTCGCAGTAGGCTACAGCATCCAGCCAGGAGACCCCCACTACAGGTTGATCGGGATCGGTGAACCCCTTGTAGACACTTCTATTTGACCCCGTTTGGAGGTTATAGCGACTCCCTTCTTCCATCCATTCAGGGAAATGGGAATTCGTAGCATTGGCAAAGGCCAAATACTGGGCATTGGTCACCTCCGTCTCTGCCAGGTAAAAGTCGCTCACAGTAACCTCATGGACAGGTCGCTCATCGTCGTCTCCTTCCTCGCTACCCATCTGAAAGCTCCCCCCCTGGATAAAAATCATAGTTGGCTGTACAGGGAGTTCTGAGACGAGTAGGCTATCTGTGCTTTGGCTAGCACTATCGGGTGTAAAAACAGGTAAGGTGTCAGGAAGTGTATCGAGGAAATCATCTTCCCGGCTTGTATCCTGGTCCACGTTATTAAATACATTGAGTCTAAATGGGGTAGGCGGGTTAGCAATCGGTGGGCTTTGCAGCAGTTGGCTGGAGTAGGCAAGCAGGCTCTGCTTGGGTTCTTCAGCCGCTTGAAATACAGGCTGGATCTGTGCAAGCAGGCTATCCGCAAGGGGAGGATGGGCCAGTAAGGCTATGGCCGCTTGCAGGCGTAGCGCAGGGGCGGGATCGGCCAGAAGGGGGGGAATACGCTCCGCTATGAGGCGATCCCACCGGGCCTGACTGCCGAGTAGGGCCAGGGCTGCACTTCGGATCTCGGGATAGGGACTGTTCAGAAAGGGCAGGATGCTGAGTTGGGAACTATCGGAGAGCTGGGTCTGGCGCAGGATTTGGCCATCGCTTGGCTCTTTGGGAACTTGCACCAGAGTAGGGGTGAGGAGGCTGTTAAGCGTATTCCTTCGGCTGATCCATGGGCTGTCCGTCTGGGAACTTAAGCTGTCGGAGAGGGCTCGGGCCTGATGGGTAGAATCCAGGTAGGCCCAGGCTAGGCTCCTGGCATAGCGGCTTTCATCGCTTTCTTGTATGGTAGGGGTGCTTAGGCTGAGGTAGCTAGACAGGGCCAGGGGAAAGTTGCCCTGACCGTGGAGGATGCGCCCTTCGTTGTAATGCATGAGCTCCAGGTTGTGCAGGACATGGGATTCTTGGGGCTCCTGCCCAAGTACGGCCTCATAGAAGATAAAGGCAGAGTCAAACTGCCCGCTTTGAAAGGCAGCTACTCCCTTGGCATTGAGCAAGGCCAGGCTATCGGGCTCCGAGGCTAATCCGTAAGATGCCAGATAGGG
>JBCCTX010000373.1:0-7230 GCA_039197765.1 Bacteroidota bacterium | reverse complement strand
GCCTCCTAAACCAATAGAAACTCCCGACCTCCCCTTAGAAGAAAAAAATCCAGCTGACATAGATCGAGCAAGCGATTCTGGTGAGTCCCATGGCGAAGTTAGCCATATGAAAGGGGGCTGTTTATCGGTTTTTCTGTTGCTAATTCTAGGTGCCTCTTGTATTCCTGTTTTAGGTAGGATAATGATTGGAATGCTGTTTTAAGCGGTAAAAGAAGGGTAATTTTTAACGTTTAATGCCTATGGAATTTTAATACCTTAGACCCTCTTTCAGGAAAGGGATTCAGCGTTTCAGTTGAGGGATGAAAAATGACACAAACCCATATTATTAATCACCTTTCTGAAGTTTTTTCATGTACAGATAGTACAATGTACTAATCAGGGATAACGGTAATCGACCCCCTACATACCTGTCCATTTTCCAACATCAAGACATAGAGATAGGATCCTGCATCCACATATCCCGAACCACCAATTCGACTTCCATCCCAATTATTATCGAAGGGATTTTCTGAGAATATCTCCCCCCCCCAGCGGTCGTAAATATAGACTTCAGCGTTTTCTCGTAAGCCTTCAATCGCCCAGACATCGTTGTGCCCATTGTCGCCTGGGGTGAGGATATTGGGGATAAAGAGGGCTTCACAGCCTGCGTCTGGATCGACAACCTCGACATTAAATTCCAAAGAACTCACACAGCCATCAAAGGTCGAGACTTGAACGGAGTAGGTAGTATTCTCCTCAGGCTGGGTAGTAGGATCTGGGCAAAGGGTACAACTCAGGACCTCTTCAGGACCCCAGATATAGGCATCTCCACCGGAGGCAAGTAGGTTTACAGAACTACCGAGAATAATACTTGTATCTCCCGGACTCGCAACGGGGAAGAATTCAGTTTCTACTACTTCGAAGGCGGCATTTGCTTGGCAACCTTCCTCAGAAGTCGCAACTACTTGATAAAGGCCGGGCTCAGAGACCTGAATCAAATCTGTCCTACGTCCATTGGACCACGAAAAGGAAAGGTTACTCGCTGTACCAAAGCTTTTCGCAACAAGCTGAGCAGGAGAGGAATTTCCATTTTCAATACAAATAGGTATTCCCTCTATCCCTACGTCCAAGGAGTCTCTCCGCAAAGTAATTTGGTCGTCAAAGGTACATCCCGAAAGGTTTAAGACTAATAACTCCACGGTTGTCTCTCTGCCTATTTCAGGATTGAGCTCTATGGAAGGTGTACTTTCTCCCGTAGACCAAATGAACTCTACTACGTTTCCTAGATTTTCAATGCTAGGTTCTAGTATATAGGAAGGATCTTCTTGGCAGATAGCCAAGGTGTCGGTCCCAAATAAGTCAGTATTTGGATCCGGTACATTAACCCGTACCTGCGCGAAGTTGTCTGGACAATCTTCTGCCTGTATGGTCCAAGTAAGTTGGGTCTCTCCAATGGGAAACATTTCAATTTGGATTGCGGGAGATTCTTCTCCAGGGACAAAGCTTATCGGGGGATCAGAAGACCAGAATCCCACTTCATTAGGGCTGGCGGGCAAGGCTTCTAAGCTCCATCCACTTCCTGCACATAGGGTTGTATCACTTTGGAGGATGGTTGCGGCTGTTACTCCTCCCTTATTAAATAACCTTAAGGTATCAGATATACTGCTATTACATCCAGCTTTATCAATTTCATAGACGAGCTGGATTTCTTCCCCTACAGGGATATTCCTGAGGGTAGTTGTTGCAGCCTCATTGCTAGGATCGAATTCTAGCCCTGCTCCAGCGAGAATCGACCAACTAGCGATCTCGCCCTGTTGGGGAGCAATTCCCTCCAGTAAGATTTGATTGGTGCAAATGATAGAAACTGCTCCTGTATCAGGGGGGGTGGAAATCTGTGGGGCTGTCTGGACTTCATTATTGACAAGGATGAGGCTATCGATTGTTTGACAGGGAGCTTCTCCTACGGTCCAGTACAAGACTGTAGTGTCGGAAGGCAAATTCCCCACAGTTACTTGAGGAGTTTCGGTATTAGGCCCAAAGGTAACGCCTGGTACCTTAGAAGACCATACTCCAGAGAGTCCGCCGAGCGGGGTTCTCGCACTTATAGAATGTCCACTGGGTTCACAAACCTGAAAATCGCCTGTTTCAATCTCTGCTGGGTCAGCAGGAGGTTCGTAAAAGATGTCGATGGCTGAAGCGAGTGGGGGACAGCCTGGAGTAGAAATCTCCCAGGAGATGGTATTAGGACCGGGTTGTAAATTGGTGAGTAAGGTTCTCGGAGAAAAAGGATCTACGAATTGAATTCCTGTCGATCCCCTCCATTGCCCAGAGCCGTTTAGGGGCTCAACTGCCCTTATATTTATTTGGGGATTTCCACATAAGGTGGTATCAGTCGAGGGGAGGGCGATAGTCGCTTCCTGTGGAGGAAGGGAAAAGACTATGGAAATGAAGTTTGAAGAAACCCGCCTACAAGCAGAAGGGTCAGATTCCTGTATTTTTTCCCCTGGGATAGGTGTATAAGCACTTTCATGCATAACCCCATAAATTCGATAGGAGTTTGCTGGTAAAAGGTTTAAATCAATTAGGTTGGTCGAAAAAGACTGAATGATCGTTTGATCTAAGGAGGTAACTACAAACGTGTAATTTACCCCTGGAATGACGTTTTCTCCTGTGTTGTCAAGGGTAATAAACTGGGAGAATCCATCTTTACAGCGCTGAGTCGTATTCTGTGTGCTGATCTGTGTTTCAAGGGCGTTGCAAATAATGTCAGGTTGCTGAAAACCCTGGGTAAGCACTATGGATTCACTTGCTTGTGTACTGACTACAATTTCCCCAATCGTGTATGAAACATTGATCGTACCTAGATCAATAGAAGACCCCGCAGTTGAAATTACCTTTCTTCCAATCTGCTGGGCTCCCAGGTAGTTTCCCCAAAGGCAAAGAATCAAAATATGTAATACACGTTTTACCAACATCAGTTTTCCATTTGGTTAATGCGCTCATTGATTGAGCTTAGCAGGGACTCTAACCGATTGATTTTGTCTTCTAAGGTGGCTATATGGGCTTGTTGTTCTTTTATAGCTTGAATAGCCAGGGCATGAAATCCACTGTATCGGATCATGTAGCGATCCCCTTCTTGGTGGTAATCCACCAATTCTGGGAATAGGGTTTGTACTTCTTGAGCGAGAAACCCAAGGTGGACTTGATCCCCTGTAGCTAACAGACGATAAGACTTAGGAGACAGCCGGGCAAGCCTGCTTAAAACGGACCCTATAGGAAGTACTCCCAACTTTACCCTACTGTCAGATAGGGTAGCAAAGTTCCCTGCAGGGTCAATTTTTGCGACTAAGTTATTATTAAATACTAGACCGAGGTTTCGGTGGCTTGTGGGCTCACTAGGGTCATGATTGGCATGGAATGTCCATCTGAAGCCCCCGCGTTCGTTCTGCAAAACGATTCCATCATATGGGTCCCCTTGTGTTGTCCCTAGATGTCGAATATGCAAGGAACCTAAGGCATTTCTTCCTGCAAAATTTCCGATAGAAACTCGGCCGCCGCCACTTACTAGACTAACGTCTGTATCGCTATTACCATTGAGTATCAACTTCGTATCTGTAGCATCAATTTCACTTCCGTCCAAACGCATCGTTTCAAGGGAATTTCCTTGGCCTGACTGAATAGTCAGCGCAGATCTAAGGGCATTTGCGTTTATTTCTGATCCTAAAATCTTAACATCACCCGCTACATCTAGGCTAAATGCAGGTTTATCCGTCCCGATTCCAACATTTCCTAGATTGTAATAGACATCTCGATTTATGCTACTCCATATACTTTGACTTCCCCCCTCCTCATCGACGGATAGGGTAAAAGTCGGATAACTTCCTTCTATTTCGATTCCTTCTCCTTCATTGAGGATAATTTCCTGGTCAGGTTTGGTATTGATAATACGAGCATTAGAGATTTCTACTCCATCCCCAGCGCTCAACTCTGTCCCTGAATCAATAGTGCGAGGCTCCCACGTATTTCCGTTCCAGGTCAGCACTTGGTTGTTGTTGGGAGGGGAGTTGGATACATCTTGTAAGTCTGCCAATTCCATTTCCGTAGCCACCAAACTATAGGGGACTCCCTCTAATTTGTCAGTACCTAATCGCTGACCATCGATTCGTACGTCTAGGAAGTGAGCTTCCTCCATCCAAATAACGTCTGAAAAACTATTGCTAGATACCTGATTACCCGTTCCAATGGTTAGGCTAAATAGTCCGAATAGGTCTGTAGAAGCAGTATGCGTTTCCCGGTATACTACTTGTCCGTTGGCTGTAGCACGACGGATTCGAACATCTACACTTAGTTCCTGATTTTTCACCACTGTATTGGAAGAATCCCTATATACTGCCTGATAACGAATACCAGGATTGGGTTGAGCCAGTAATGTGGCCCACCCAGCCATTAAATAGAGCAAGCATATAGTGGGAAACTTCCGGTTTATGTACATAAGCTAATCCTTCATCCTATCATCGATACATTGCTAAGGCTTCCTATGGAAACATAATGTTGATTCCTCCTTCCAAAACATTGCCTAAGGGCGCAGCTAAGCCAATTTGGTTGCCATAGGCAAAGGATATTTTGAAATAAGGAGGAGAATTTATGCTATTGGGATTGGAATCCGTGATAAAGCCGAATTCAACCCGATAATTTTGGTTATTATTAATCCCCAGACCCGCCCAAATAGGGGTATCTTCTTGTAGGTAAAGCCAAAATTTGAGGGTGCCGTCAATTCGCGTAGGGAAGTTTGAGGCTTGTTGAACACTCAGACTTGGCTCCAACTTAAGGAGTTGAGGACTCAAGGTGAGATAAGCACCGAGGATTCCTGCAATTTGGTTAGAAAATCCCCGAGTAACCCCCGGATCTAAGATCGTAAGGTAGGGAGCGGAAATTCCCGCATATAGATAGGGCCCAGAATAAAAAACCCCAATACTTGGACTTACCACGTTTTGAAAGTCAATATTAGAATTTATGAGTAAGGTCGGATCATCCAGGTCTCTAGAAATAATTTTGGAAGGGTCAAGGGTGTATTGTAGGTACTGCAAGGAAATTCCCGCTTGAATATAATGCTGGTTAGCAAGGTACAGGTGTACTGAGGCTTTTGCACCTACGCTGGTAAACTCACTCGGGCCTACCTGATCTTTGACAAAGAATGGACCAGCCCATAGTAAGGCCCTTCCTACGTTGAATCTTCCCTGAAAAGCAGCGGTATAGGTTTGAGGACTATCATCGCCAAATTCTGCCCATTGATTACGACCGTTTGCAGTAAGAATGTATTTGATTTGATCTTTCGGAATGGGCCGGATTTCATCCTCTACCGGAGTGGGTATCACTGTAATAGCTGGGTTGATCAAAAAAGCATTCTCCTGGGTATTAATGAAATAGGGGAATTGCTGACAGAATCCCTGTTGAAACCCTATTAAAAATAGGAGTCCAACCAGTCCCGACTTGAAGCAGTAAGGTATGTATGAGGTTAATAATTTATTCATTACAAGCGCTAGACGCATCAGATAAAATTTGAACTACAAGGGTTGCTTGGTTGACGACAACGGACTCTCCATTTGGCGAATTTTCGGCAAAGGCACTTAGGGTACTTAGACCAGCAGGAATGCGTATTTTCCGCGTGAGCTGAAGGGTTTGTAGAAAAGGAGTTCCTGAAGGTAGCAATTCGGGCACAACTAGCGTATGGTTACTACGCTGTGATTCCTGGGTTGCATCTAAGACAAATCCATAACTAAGTTGCGCAAAGCTTCCATTTCCCTGGTCTGTTATTTCTAACTCTGTTTCTAGCGTTACCAACGCACAGGCATTCTGTGAAACTTCCAAGTTTTGGGTAACAAGTGTCTCAGAGGTTAAGGGAAGAATAGGGGTAGCATTCGTATTTTGAGCCTGTCTCAAGCTTGTTGAAGATGAAGATGAAATAGATTGTGGGGCAAGATTTGAATCATCGGCTAGATCTGTCAAATTTCCTGGGGTCCATTGTCCTCCATTCCAATATAGAAATTGTCCTTGCTGGGGTAGGACTCCAGATAATTGCTGACCTTGCAAGGCCACTATCTTGAGTTCGTTGTAGGCCCCTGTAACATCTCCATTTGCGGTTCCAGGATTGGCTACGGGAATATTTTGCGGTTCCCATTGGGTGCCAGACCAAGTAAGCACCTGACTAGCCTGGGGAGCGGTGACTACTATAGGTTGACCTTGGATCTGAGTCGCATTGGAACTTCCTGTACTGGCATCAAGGGTTTTGGGCTCCCATTGGGTACCATTCCAGGCTAGGACTTGGTCAGCTGTGGGAGGGGTAGGGGATACTGCCTGGCCTTGTATGCTAACGACGCTAAGGCTTTGTAGATTTCCTTCTACATCACCATCTGCTGTCGTTGTTGTGGTGGGTAGAGTCTGGGGCGTCCATACGCCTTGCACATAGGTCAGCACCTGTCGATCGACGGGTGGAGTAGCTGATACGGGTTGCTCTTGAATTCTAATAACTTTTAGGTTGGGATAGGTTCCCTCTAGGTCCCCTACAGCTTCTTCTGTGATATCCCCTGTTCCAGAAGCCGCATCTTGAGGAACCCAACCCCCTAAAGTGGGATTATAGGTGAGTACCTGGTTAACTAGCGGTAGAGTGGCAGAAATATTGACTCCTTGTAGTTGGGTGGCGTTGGAAGATCCTCCAACAGAAGCTGCTTGGGGCGTCCATGCCCCCCCCGTCCAAGTAAGAACCTGCCCATCGACCGTGGGTGCAGTGGTAGAGATGGGCTGCCCACGCAATTGTACGACTGTCAAATTGCCATCATAGGCACCTGTTACGTCCCCCGAGGCTGTGCCTCCTGTGGATGTTGGCAATGTTTGAGGGATCCAAGCTGCACCTACAGCAGACCAGGTAAGTACTTGACCGTCAGTAGGATCTGTTGGTGAAACATCATTTCCTTGAATTTTTGCTACGACCGGTCCAGGATATAATCCAGATAAGTCTCCAGAAGCTGCCCCCGTGGGAGAGCCCCCTCCGCTCGAAGAAACAGTCTGTGGGGCCCATGCAGTTCCCGTCCAAGTTAGTACCTGGCCATCAGCGGGAATAGAATTGCTAACCGCTCTTCCTTGTAGTTGTGTGACTGTTAAAGGTCCGGGAAAAGTGCCAGAAATATCTCCAGAGGCAGTCCCACTCAAAGAAGGAGGATCTCTGGGTACCCATGCTGTTCCTGACCAGGTCAG
>JBCCTX010000372.1:0-7280 GCA_039197765.1 Bacteroidota bacterium | reverse complement strand
GGAAATTCAGAAGCACCTGAGTCGCCAGCTTATCAAGATCGACTGTATATAAACGACGGAAAGGGAATTCTAGCGCGAGCTTCAGATCGAATACCTGCTTTTTTTGAAAGTGGGAGTTGTGTGAGGCCTCAGGATATAGACAAGGATGGAGACATCGATCTATTTGTTGGAGGCAGACACATTCCCTGGGCCTATCCGATGCCTGCCCCCAGCAGAATACTCGAAAATGAAGGAGGAACCTTTGTTGATGTTACTAAGAAAAAATTGAAAGACCTTTTAAAGTTAGGCATGGTTACGGATGCGCAATGGACAGATCCTGACCAAGACGGCCTATACGATTTGGTTGTGGTAGGAGAATGGATGCCCATAAGTTATTTCACACAAAATCCCGACCATAGTTTTTCAAATAAAACCCGAAAAATGGGACTAGAGCAGACGCGGGGTTGGTGGTATAGCCTGACGCAGACTGACCTGGATGGCGATGGAGATCAAGACTTTATTGCGGGTAACCTGGGGCTAAACTACAAGTATAAGACCTCACCTGAAGAACCCTTTGAAGTACACTACAATGACTTTGATCAGAATGGATCAAAGGATATAGTATTGAGTTATTACAACTTTGGGGAGCGCTTTCCCCTACGCGGGCGATCTTGCTCTGCGGAACAAGTTCCCACGGTTGGAGTAAAATTCCCTACCTATAACCTCTTTGCTGACTCAGACCTAGAAACGGTATATGGCGAAGACCAATTACTGGAATCGCTTCATTACGAAGCCCATACCTTTGCCTCTTCTTTTTTAGAGCGATTAGATGATGGTAGCTTCCGGCTTAGTCCACTTCCCAACGAAGCCCAAGTATCCTCTATCAACACAGTACTCGCCGAAGACTTTGACCAAGATGGAATACAAGATTTGCTTCTGGCAGGGAACTTATTTACCTCGGAGGTAGAAACGCCACGGAACGACGCAGGGGTGGGTCTATTTATGAGGGGAAGCTCCACAAAAAAGACCTTTGAAGCCATTCTACCTTCTAAAAGTGGCGTTCTTTTACCGTATGACGTAAAAAAAATGCTTTCTGTTACTCGGGCAAATGGAGCCAAATTAGTTTTAGTGGCCTGTAATGATGACAAGGTCCGCTTGCTTCAAGTAAAAGCCCCGCTAAAATAGTTACCTACAGGGTCTATTTCCCTTCGGACGAATATGGTTCATTATTGTAAATACAATCCTCCTTACCTCCCGCTAGCCTCTTTTACAACAGGCCTAGGCTCTCTAGGTAATTTCTCATCCCGCATAGCTGTGTGGTATACAAAAGAAGCGACAATTACGGACATCTGCATGAGGTCTTCCTTTTGAAGACGCTCATAGGTATCCATATTGGTGTGGTGTGTACGTGTATTATAAGAAATAGGGTCTTGAATAAACTGGAAGCCTGGAAGACCTACGGCATCAAAACTCAAATGGTCGGTGCCCCCAGTATTTCTAATGGTGATCGTGCGATTGTCTATCATATCATCAAAGGGTGTGAACCAAGCATCAAAAATAGGGCGGACTGCTTCGTTTCCTTGTAGGTATATCCCTCGGATTCTTCCTGTTCCATTGTCTATATTGAAATATCCAGCAAGTTTGTCGTACTCAGGTTTCAAAACCATCTCATTGCGATCCGCAAAATGCTGCGATACATAAGCACGGGAACCATAGATTCCCTGCTCCTCCCCTGTCCAAAGTGCAAGGCGTATGGTTCTTCTGGGCTTTGCATCGATGCTTTTGAGAATTCTGACCGCTTCCATCATCACAGCACTGCCTGCAGCATTATCTGTAGCGCCAGTTGCCGCATGCCAAGAGTCGAGGTGAGCCCCTAGCATCACTACTTCATCTTTTAACTCTGGATCTGTACCAGGAATCTCGGCAATGACGTTGTACTCATTCAAATCTTCGTCGTAAAATTTGGTTTCTGTTTCTGCTTCAACGGTTACGGGTACATCTGCCTCGATAAGTCTGACTAAATGGTTGATATGCTCAGGGGCTACTTCCAGTTCGGGAATAGAAGGTTCAGCATCTACTGCACGAGAGGCTCCATTACTGGTAAAAAAGGTCCCATGTTTCCCCCGCATGCCTCTTAAGATCAACTTTACTCCTTCTTCTTTCAGCATAGGCATCATAGTCCTACTCAACCTTCGACGCTTTCGCCACTGTGCAATCATTTCAGGACTATATCTTGAACTACTCCCCATAGGCTGTTGCGAACGCTTTTCGAGCTCTTCTGCTGTATATCGCTTTGCATCTGCCTCAAAACTAGTCTCCACCTCACTAGAAGGTGGAATCACCACAATTTTGTTTTTTAATTTTCCCCGATAATCTGCAAGGTCTTCTTCATCATCAATTTCGACCAAAACGACCTCACCCGAAATTTCCTTACCCGTGCCAGGTGTCCAAGCCTTAGGGGATGCAATGAGAGATTGATAATAGGGAGCTGTCATAGCCACATAGGACTTTTCCACTTCCCAGCCTCTCCCAAACTCCCCCCATTTTTCCTCTTTAACATTATCTAATCCCCACTCTTCCAGGATATTGACTGCATATTCCTTAGCGCGTTGAAGTCCTGGAGATGCAGTAAGTCGGGGTCCAGAAACATCTGTTAGTTGGAAAGCAATATCCATAACTTTGGAGTTCTGTAAGCCTTCTTTCTTAATTTGATAAATCGCATCCCAATGGATAGGCTCTACCTGCTGGGCAGTGAGGGAAATGACCCCTCCTAGGAAGAAAGTCAGAAGAAAGGATAGATTTTTCATAGAGATTGGGTTGAATTTTGGGAAATTAAAAGCATTAATCGCCTTCTCTTTAACAGTCTTACACGCAACTCGTAGGATTATGTTAAATTATGCAACTTTCTGAACAAAAATATATCCTTAATTTGAGGAAATTTTGAAGATCTAACCACTCTACAGCATGGCACCTCCCAAATATTCCAAACATACCTACACCCGGTGGCTACTTGGCCTTGCATTTCTCATGATAGGCATCGTAGCCTTACTATATTCCTTTTTTCTGGATCAATCAGAGCTGACGTATTTTGCCATTGGATTTTTGGCTATATGGGGACTTACAGGTATATACAATGCATATTTGAATCTCTCCATCAATGTAGAAAGTCCCAAATTAGCAGAAACGATTGTACAAATCGATCGATTTTTGATTGTAGGGTGGGTTATTGCACTAGGTTGTCTCACCCTAGCCTTTCTCCATCGTCCTCAGGAATTTTCATGGAAATGGCAGTTGGTCCTGGGCGGGTGCATCTTTTTAGTTCTCTCCTTTCCTCCTAAGCTGTTTAAATTAAGTACCTATCGAGAGGCTTTTAAATTTATTGAGCCTTCAGAAAGTTAGCTTCTGAAGAATACAGAAATAATTTTCCAAAGATTCCTCACTCAAACAAATACCAAGAGAACCCCTCAGCAGGAACTACAACCTTCAATTCTATGGAGTAATCTCTCTTTAACTTCACAAAGGTTCTTCCTCCAGAAGGATCTGTTACAGTAACTTCATCCCTCAAACCTGTAAAATAGAGAGGAATCTTCAACGTCTTTACCATTTCCTTGTTTAAGGGATTAAACACTGCCAATAAACCCTTTTCCTTTCCCCCTGGGTTCACATTCAGCCAATAATCTAGGTCTCTTCCATCTGCTCTACGTAGGTGAATGATATCCCCTTCTAATACCTCTCGATGAGTTTTGTACCAGTCAATCCATTTTTTCACCAGAGCCTTCGTCTCAGGACTATCAAATAGCCGAGGCCCTCTATAACAAGCCTGAACGCCTCCAGCTAAATTTCCTACCAGCATTTTCTCATAATGGTCTAGATGTTCTGCTAGCGGTTCGATGGTTGCAGCAGATCCTCCACCATGGTACTCTGTCAAGGGAACGAACATCCAGCCCATGGATGGAGTCTTCTCCCATGTGCCATCAAAAATGTTCTGGCGGGTGTGTAATACTTGTTGCGCTCGTGGAAGGGACCAGTTGACCTCTCGGTAACCCATCCCACATTTATTGGAACCTGACAGGTAGTAATAGTCCGGTACATTGAGATAGATTCCCTGTGAACGGCACCATTTATAGAAATCGGTGATTTTCTCCCACTGCCGCCAGCGCGAATCTTCATGTCCTATATGTCCAGGATGCTCTGTAGAGATACATTCATCCCCAGGATAATTTCCATCGTGTTCTAGTAAACTGAAGCCCGATTGCTGATAAAAGTGGTATAATTTATCAAAATAAGCTTCCCCCCACTCACTGACTAAACAGGGCGAATTTCCATAGGTGGGCGTCTTACCAGGAGGCATCCTTACATCGTTCAAGGAATCTATGGATCTACTAGCCAATAAGGAATAGCCTCCCATTTCAATTCCTCGGCTTTGGGCATAAGCTGCATATTGCTGCATTTGCTCCAGGTACTGGCTGCTATCATTCTCAATGTTGAATCCACTTCCAAAGGTGAGGATCACCATTTCGAACCCCACCTCCGCACACTGATCTATGGCGGCCTTTACTGTTTCCCAATCGGCATATCGCACGTGCATCATTAAGGGGTTCTCTGTTGTCCAAGGAGCAAGGGTTCGGTACATTCTGCGTTTAGCTAGCCCATTTCTCTCGCGTTCATAGCTGTCATAGGGAAGAACATACGTACGAAAACTCGTAAACGTATCTCCCGGCACTACATGAATTCCTGGCCCTAAACTAGGATGCACTTCTAGTAAGCATGGGGTATTTTTTAGGTAGTTCACCTGAGTGTGGAACTCTGGATCAGGCTTCCAATGAACCGAATAATGCGTTGTATTATCGGTGGTCATCCCCCCCATGGCAAAATCTGTTTCTACATGGATATTGGGGGGGGAAAAAGGAGCTCCGCGGTCCTCTACCCTACTTTCATATTCTACCGCTGCAAGTATCTCTGAGGTAAAATGATCTATCCTCACCGTATCAAAAGACGTATTTTCCACCTCGATCCATTTGGCTAATACCGGAACTCCATCATATAGCTCATAAGCTACCCAAATCTGTAAATCAGAATGTTCCCCTTGATTCAGAACAAACTGCATGCGGACTTGAATTCCCGATGCAGGCCAATTTACATTCGGAGCATGCTGTCTGACTTGCTTCCAGGTGAAAGGAGCGATGGATTCTTCTATTTCTATTCCTTGAAGTTGAAAGGAAGAGGAATTTTTCTCCAAATCATCTACCCATTCGTCTAATAAAAAGGCATAATTGCTCTGGCCGCTTAGCCCACCAATATCATAGGATACGGAGTCCAGGGTGACCCGCGCCTCTGGTTTTACCCCTCTTAGCAAGGAAGTCTGACTCGTAAGTTGGTCAAAAGCAACGGTAGCAGCATTTGGGGAAAGGCGAAAGGTACGACTGATAAGCCCATTAGAAAGTACCATGTCTCTCTTTCCTTTTCGAAAGGCCTGGGCTTTGTAAGGGGTAGGGTCAATGAGCCAATCCGTTTTTTCCTTTTGTAGGTAAGCCTCCTCCCAAATCGGTAGCTCCTGTAGAAAGGAAAGCGAAGAAACTTGTCCGCTCGATTTACTGACTCCCAACAGGAGAATGAGTGAGTAGATGAGTAGATTTTTCATTTTTGAGGAGATATGATGGCTTTACTACGGCATTTGGATTGGGGAATGCGATGCATCGCATCTCTATAGGTACCAGGCCCTTTGTACTATACTTCCCGCCAGGGGTTAGTAGCCCAAACGGTTACCTCTGGGATAAATCCTCGGTTGTCCATTTCTAGTACTGCCTTCACAGTATGGGAAATCTCCATGGGACTCAGCTTCTGAGGTTCTAGGGAGCGCTCCTCTCTTTCCGGATTGTTAAACGCTGTAGGTACTTCACTGGGGTTGATTTGGATCACACGAATATTGGATCTACGCAACTCTGCTTGCCAGCATTGAGTCATTCCCCGCAAGGCGAATTTTGAAGCCGAATACACTGTCCCATGAGAAAATCCTTTCAAAGAGGCTGTGGAAGCAATGTTGAGAATATGCCCGTAGTTCTGAGCTTTGAAGTGCTTGACCACTTCTTGGGTCAGTAGTGCCAAGCCAAAAACATTTACTGAGAAGATCGATTGAAACTGCTCTGCCGTTACTTCATCAATGGTCGCGAATTCCCCAATGCCTGCGTTGTTGATCAGGACCTCAAGGCCCCCTAGTTTTTCTGCGGTTTCGGCTACCGCCTGTGGAAATCGAGCATAATCCGTCATATCGCACTTAACAGGTGTGGCACCTAAATCCTCAGCTACATACTTGAGTTTGTCCAGGTCCCGACCCGTTATGGCTACTTTTGCGCCTGCCTGAATGAGGACCTCTGCCATAGATTTGCCTAATCCGGCGCTGCCCCCCGTAATGAGGATCTTTGCATTTTGTAAGTTCATATGGTAGAAAATATGCGGTTTTATTTACCGAAAAACTCATCACAAAAGTTAGACAGGTTTTACAGGATTCGCAAGGTAACGCTCTTGTAAGATTTGTAAATGGTGCCTCTCATGACCTGCTAGTATAAGCCCTTGTTGCTTTACTGTAAATTCCGTCCCAGATGCTGTCCCGACCTTTTCTACTATCGCTGGGGAAAAGCTGCGAAACAGATAGAGACTGCTTTCGCGAAGCATTTGGTACTCCACCAACATATCCCCCAATGTACGGTGCTCCAAGTTCATCTCTGGTACGTAGGCCTCCTGGTCAAATCCAGGTAGTTCCGTTTTGTCCCCTCTTGCAAAGCGTAGAGCCCGATAGGCGAAGACTCGTTCGGTATCAATTATATGTCCAAATACTTCTTTTACTGTCCACTTCCCTGGTGCATAGCGAAAATTGATTTTTTCGGGAGGTAATACTTCGAAGAAGGCTAGCAAGGCATCTCTTCCGGATACCAAGGCTGCTTCAATCTCCATGTTCTGAACTTGGTCAAGGTATTTCTGGTAAAAGGGATTCATGAAGAAAATTGGGTTGAAATCCTTATTCCACTAATGTGGGAAAAAGGAGAAGGAATATGTAATCGATGCGCAAGATAGCAAATCTCAGTCTTTCCGCCATTCGATTTATCCGCGATTCGGAATAGATGAAAGAAATAGGGGAAATAAGAAGAGGAGATAGGTGGGGTTGAGACTGGATGGGGTGGATTTAGGGAAGTGAGGTGGGGTCGGTGGGGAGACAGGATAGACAGGATTTAGGGGAGTGGGTGGTGGAGATTGTGGGGGCAGACTGGATGTAGGGGATTTAGTGGATTAAAGAGTGGAGAATG
>JBCCTX010000371.1:0-7371 GCA_039197765.1 Bacteroidota bacterium | reverse complement strand
GGCTACAGAGTCCGCTTCTGTGAAGGTATCATCCAGGAAGAATACGATGTCATCATAGGTATTTCCCTTTGCATACACCTTTACAGATCTAAGGATTGCCGGCCCTATCCCTGTATTTTCGAGGGCTATTTTGTAGTTTTTTCCCCCCGTTCCATTATTAAATATACTTAAGTAGGGGTATACTGACATCATTTGCTGTTTTCGAAATAATGCCTGCTGCTCCTTAGCCATACGAGCTTGATAAACCAGAACGGAAAGGGTACCCAGACTGATAAACATCGCCGCGATGCTCATGACCTTGTCGCCATCCCAAAATTTATCTTTCATAGACATAGGCTTTGGGGAAAGTTAAAGAATTATCCGAAATAAAATTATCCTGTAGGGATTCACTCTTGCTAGTACATGGCAACCCACCAATTTCTTGGTTCACCTAACAAATTTTTTGTAGAATTCATCCTTGTAAGCTCTACCAATTGGGGCAGTTTTATCCCCTACCAAATATACTTGGTTAGCTGAGATGCGCTCAATTTTATGGATATTTACCAAATAGGATTTGTGCACTTGAAAAAAAAGCTGGGGAGCCAAGGTTTCCAACCAATACCGTAGAGACTTTCTTGAAAGATGCCTTCCTGTAGGAAGATAAATCTCTGTGTAATCCCTATCAGACTTAATCATCAGGACATCTTCCAAGGAAATCTTGATATGTTCGTGGCCTGATTTCACAAAGATTTCCCTTGTTTCCCTACCAGATTTTTCCTGTTCCAAAGGAACTTTGGCAACGGCTTGTAAAAAGCGTTGGAAGGAGAAAGGCTTTAGTAAATAATCTAATACGTTAAATTCGTAGCTCTCCAAGGCATACTCTGAAAAGGCAGTAGTAAGAATTACCGCTGGGGGATTTGGAAGGACCTTTAAAAAGGAAAAACCTGAGAGTTTAGGCAGGTGTATGTCGAGAAATATGAGGTCTACCTTGTTTTTTTTCAGGTATTCCATCGCCTGTAATGCATTTGTAAAAGTTCCCTCCAGCACCAGGGTCCCAGTATCTTGAATATACTTTTGCAAAATCCGTTGTGCAGGAGGTTGGTCTTCAATAATGATACATCTCATGCGGTCAAGGCTCTATGCAATTTTAGAGATAGCGCTACTTTATACAGTTGATCTGTTTCACAAATTTCGAGTTTATAGCGTTTGGGATATAGCAGATTTAACCGTTTTTTGACATTTTTCAAGCCTATCCCCTTTGTCAAGGGTAAGGTATCTGTAATTGGTGCATGGCTGTTTATACATTGAAAATGAAGAATGCCATCCTCAGTAATTGATAACCTTACATCAATCAAAATATTCTCTGATTGGCTGTTTTGGCTGTGTTTAAAGGCATTTTCGATGAAAACGATTAAAATGAGAGGGGCAACTACATATCCTGGCTCTTGTACCTGGTTCAAGAAATTTACCTTGCCTCTATCTTCTACCTGTAGTTGGCTAAGTTCGGTGAAGTTTTCCAACTGTTCGGCTTCTTTCGCCAGAGGAACAAACTTTTCATTGCATTCATAGAGCATATATCTGAGCAACGAACTCAATTTAAGAATAAAATAAGGAGTTTGGGGGGAGCCTATTAAGGCATAAGAATATAAATTGTTGAGGTTGTTGAACAAAAAATGGGGGTGAATTTGAGAATTAAGAAATTGAAGTTCACTCTCTTTCATCACCGCTTTAAGATCATTCACCTCTCGTTGTTTTTGAAAGGCATCCCAGGCAAACTTACCACCAGACAGTAAGACAATAGAAGGAAATATTTCTAACAAAGTGAAGTGCACACCCGGAAAATAAGTCCCCCGCGATTGGGGAAAATAAATGGGTTCCAACACGAGCTCCTCAACTACAATCACAAGTCCTAAAACTCCGCAGGCGAACAAGGCGAAGTAGAGGTATTTCCCTGAGTAATAAAATTTGGGAAGCCCAATATAATTTATTAAAAAAGCCCCTAAGGTATAATTCACAAAAAATACAGCGTCTCTAGCTACAATTACTCCTTGTTCTTGATCATATGCAATAAATAGAAGCGTAATCAAGTGCAAAAGCACTTGAAAGCCTAATTCATTTAGCGTGCTATTTGACAATTTTGTTAAATCCATCTCATGCACAAAGTAAGCCTTGGACCCAGGTGAAAAAAATAAATATAGATCAACAACCTATCCAGAGCCTCCAACGACAATTTCTGAGAGTTGAGTGCATGTAGCCTACGGATCTTGCTGAGTACCTACTCGATAGGTCGTTGAGCATTGAATAGATGCTGTTGGAAGAAAAAATTTTCTCCTCTCAAATTCAATGTACACCTTTTGATTCCCATATACTCCCAAAATAAACTCGGATGAAAAAATTTACTCTTGCTATGACGATTTCCCTTCATTTACTCTTCGTTTGTCAGGAAGGGAAAGCCCAAGACGCATCGGTAGAGGTACGAGGAGAGGTACTTGCAAGCTCGAACCAGCAAGCCTTAGAATTTGCTACAGTTTTACTAGTGGATCCAGGTACAGAGACAGCTCTGGCTGGAACTTCCACCTCCAAAAATGGAGCCTTTGTGCTCACATCTCCCAAGAGCGAATTTTATATTAAAATTAGCTTTATAGGATTTGCTGAACAGACGCTTACCGACTTTGCTGTCGAAGGAAATAAACTGGATCTAGGCCAGATTTTCTTAAAAGAAAATATGGCCAATTTGGAAGAAGTAGAGATTCGAGCCGAGAAGTCCCAAATGGAGTTTAAATTGGACAAACGCGTGTTCAACGTCGGTCAAGACTTGAGCAGTGCTGGAGGGAGTGCGTTAGAGGTATTGGACAATGTTCCTTCTGTCAACGTAAGCATAGAGGGGAATATTAGCTTGAGAGGTAATCCCAACGTACAAATTTTGATCAATGGAAATCCCTCCGTTATGACCAACGGAGATGGCAGTGCATTAGGGACGATTACTGCAGAAATGATTGAAAGCGTAGAAGTAATTACCAATCCTTCTGCCAAGTACGATGCCGAAGGAACTTCAGGTATACTCAACATCATTCTCAAAAAAGAAGAAAAAAAGGGAATAAATGGAGGCGTAACCCTCAATACCGGTAGTCCTAATAACCACAGCTTAGGTCTTAGCCTCAATCGAAGGACTGAAAAATTCAACCTTTTTAGCCAGTTTGGAGCTGGGTATCGCACCTTTGAGTCCAAGTACGAGGGATTTACCCTTTTACGCAGTAGTTCGGACCAGCGAAGGTTCGATAATGCGGGCGAAGCAGACAAAAATGAAGAATTTTACCACATACTGTTAGGTGCAGACTATCATATAAACCGCTTCAACGTACTTACCTTATCGGGTAATTTTGGCTATGAAATTGAAGATGAATTTTCTACGACTAACTATTTCTTAAGTAATTCTCTATCAGATGCACTGGGCAGTTCTGTTCGGAGAGAGGTGACAGAAGCCATCAATCCCAAATGGCAATACGAACTACAGTATGAAAAGACGTTTGCTGACAACAAAGAGCGTGCACTGCGCTTAAGTGCTATAGGTTCTTTCTTTGGAAAAGATCAATCTTCTGATTTTGAAAATCGGGGTACGTGGATTGATTTGCAACAAAGCGCTAGGACAGACTTCTCACAAGCTGTATATACCTTTCAAGGGGATTATAGTCATCCTTTCTCAGAAAGAAATACCCTTGAAACAGGGGTGAGATACCAAATCTATGACATTACCAATGATTTTGGAGTCATAGATCAAATTGATGGTGTGGAAATAAGTAATCCTGACTTTACGAACATATTTGATACCGATCAAAAAGTTTTAGGGGCCTATGCTACCTATGCATATGAGTGGAAGAAATGGGGGATCAAAGGGGGATTGAGGGTGGAAAATACAGATCTAAGGACCCTACTGCGCGTCGAAGATATAGGCTCCCAGCAAAATTACACCAATTTATTTCCCAGTCTACACATTTCGAATAAGTTTTCTGAAAGCCTCTCTGCACAACTAGGCTATTCTAGAAGAATTAGCCGACCTAATATGTGGGACCTCAATCCTTTTACCAACATTCGAGACAACCTCAACCTTTCTACTGGAAATCCCGATCTCCAGCCTGAGTTCACCGACTCATACGAACTGACTGCCATCAAAACTTGGGAAAAGGCTTCAGTCAATTTCTCTATTTTTCATCAATATAGTACGGACGTAGTGAGAGACATCGTCCGAATCATAGATAGCCTTACGCTTACACGTCCTGAGAATGTCGGAATAGAAAATAATACAGGTATTGAAGTCAATGGCAAGGCAGAGCCCTTTTCCTGGCTCTCTATCCTTGGGGATTTCAACGGGATGTTTTTTGACCGAAACGGTACATTTGAAAATCAGGAGTTCGACTTTGAAAACACCCGTTGGTCGGGTAGGTTAACGACTAAATACAGGCTTCCAAAGGATTTGGACATGGAGATCGCCAGTAATTACCAATCCAGTGAGCAAACTGTTCAAGGAAAACGAGGAGAAACCGCCTGGATGGATTTCGGAATTAAAAAGAAATTTTTGAAAGGAAGAGCTGTGATTAATATAAGTATTAGAGACGTGTTTGCTTCCCGGAAATTCATTTGGCGAGCAGATCAAGCAGAATTTTTGCGATTCAGCGAAAGCCAATGGGGCATTCGAAGAATTGTCCTGGGCTTTAGCTACGGCTTTGGGAAAGGAGAAGCAATGGAGTATTCAGGGCATAAAACATTTTGAAAATTATCACAGCAAAGAGCAAATTACGGATCCTTATCGTAGAATAGTTCTTCCAATGAAACCTCATAGAAAATTTCTTCGGAATAGTGCTGATTCTTAATCGCTGGATAGGTATACAAAAGGGTTTTTGTCACAGGTCTTTGTTAGAATAAAACAGGGTAGCTATTGCTAACTACCCTGTCTTTAATTGAAGTACTAAAATCTCTTTCGTCAATGAGAGTCAATTGCTCTCCAAACCTAAGCGATAGCAGGTGCCCAGCTCACACACAGCATACCTTCAGCAGCCTTATCAGGATGCGCACAGGTACTGGTATTGTGACGTGAGCAGGTAGTACACTGCCGGTCTTCTTCGAGCTCCGACTTGATTGTGAAACTATCACACGTGTAGTTTTCGCTTACTTTTACCTGGTGAACATTACAGGTTGTATCTGCTGCTAACTCAGCGCAATTCGTACAATTTGAAGATAATCTAATAGCCATCGTAATCTTATTTTTAGTTAAGCAAAATCACTTTTCTAACGCGATGATACTTATAAAGTTCGGATATTTTACGATTTTCAAATAATTTATAATTAGATTCAGTCTAAGTAAAATTCCACAAAATTAGCTCAGAATAGGGGTTTTCATACGTTTTGTTTAAGATTTACCCTTACTTCCTTTGCCTGCTCCAAATGCCGCCGCTCATGGGTAACGATGATGTCAAAGGCCATTGGAAGGGAATACACGATATTCTTATTGGCAGGAGAGGAAATGATTACTCCTTGATCCAGTAAATAGGAAGCCGCTTGGATTTGGCTTTTTAACTCGTCTTGATGGCTTACAAATCGACTGAGGATCTCTCCCTCAATTTCGCTACTGCTAGGTTCCCAAATAGGAAAGGTTTTTCCTTTTTGCTTCCTATCAGGGTCTACTGCTTTGAGGACCATTTTTCCCATAAAAGAAGGGATAAATCCGATTTTGGCGTGAAAGGGGGCTTTGTAAGTTCCCGCATGCAAAGCGTCTAGCACAGGAAAATAGGTGCTATTGATCACGATCAAGTGGTCAAGGTTCTGTGCGATACTCCACGATTGAGGGTCGGGCTTCAAGTTGAGTTGTGCGGCAGAGAGTGAGCCAAATGCCTCTTGAAAGGCCTGAGTGGTCTTGTCTAGTGCCTGTGTCCATTTTGTTGTATCCATGGTTTCTTTGTATTTGTTAGAAAACTCAGGTTCCACAATTTGGTTCTTTTGTATAGTGCAATCTATATTTTCTATTCTGTGCAGCACTCACCAAGAGATATTCGTATTAGAAATACATGAACTTATGACCTGATATGAAGAAAATAATCCTACTATCTTTTTTATACCTATGCTTAGGGTGTGAGGAAAATGAAACCCTACGAGAAGAGGTAAATCTACGGGTGCAAAACCTGAGTGAATTTGATTTTGAGCAGGTCCTGGTGCAAGCTGGAGGCACTGAGAACTTATTTGGAGACATTCCAGCGGGCCAAACTTCCTTCTATGCAGATTTCAATTTTGCTTACAGGTATGCTTATGTACAATTGGAAATTCAGGGGGATACCTTTGTGATTCAACCCATAGATTTTGTAGGGGAGACGCCTCTCAGTAAGGGTTCTTACACCTACCAATTAGATGTTCCGGACTTTGAAAATCGCGACTTACAACTGACCTTGAGGAGGGACTAAGCTTAGTCATTTACTAAGTTGGATCTACCCATTGAAAATTTCTACATTCTTTATTCACGCAAGTCCGATTTTCAATGGTAATCTGGACATGAGGGTAGCCTTTCATTTTCCATTCCCCTCTCAAGTGCTCAGCAAACTGAAAGATCATATCTGGCTGAAAGGACATTTGACGTTCTTGGGCAGGAATCAAGTATTGAGAGGGATACACCGTCCATTTCTTCTCACTGTCTAAGTCGACAATTTCGTAACTGGTCATACCATTCTTTTCCATTACCATTACGTGCCAGGCAAAACGGAGGCCCTTTTCATTCCATAAGACATTCCCAGGGTAAGAATAGTGGCGCAGGGGAAGGAAAATTTGTAAGCCCATATATAGTCCCAGCAATACTACCCATCCCGTTGGAATTGTGTAAGAAGCTTGGAGGTTTGTCTGTAGAAAAGGCTTTTCCCCCAAAAGCTTTTTCCAATCTTCTTCCGTAAAAAAAATCAAAGCAGCCCCTATCATGATCCAGGGAAACATCCCAATGGGAAATAACAGTCCCGTCATTCCATGAAAAAGGATAACGGCAAGGAAAGCAACGAGCCGTGTCTGTGGAATCAGTAAGAAAAAGGGAATAAGGAGGTCATATAAGGTCCCTCCCCAACTAAATGCGTAGGCGGCCCAATCTTGGTCAAACCATGATCCCAACAAGGGAAAATCCGTCCTAGCAGCCAGCCAGGTTTTCATGGGCTCAGCCCTTACTAGCCAATCGTACTTGAGCTTCGCTATTCCTGCAAAGAAGTAGACCACAAAAATCTGAAACTGAATCAAAAGGAGAGCCCAGCGAGGAATACTCTTTGACTCGGGGTGCTGCGTCCGTTTGAAATAGGTATCTAGGGATACTACCTGGTTTGCAGGAACCCATAGAAGTAAGAAGGCCATAAGGGACACAAAGTAGTAGTG
>JBCCTX010000370.1:0-7396 GCA_039197765.1 Bacteroidota bacterium | reverse complement strand
GACAGGCCAACTTTGATGGGAGCAGCGAGTTCTTCGCGCTTAAGACCGCGAGCCCCCATGGATTGACCACACATGTAAATAGAGGCGCCAGCTTCTTCTAAGGCTTCCATTAAGGGGATATTCGGATTTTTTACCCCATAGCGCTCTTGGTATTTCTCATCATTTAATGCTTCTACACTCGCACGGTTATGGATGACACAAGCTACATGGAGATTCTCTAAAGGAACTCCAGCTTGGGTATGCATATTGATGAATCGGGCAAGCGTATTGAGTTGGGGATTAATCTGTTCCGGATCGTCAGGATGCTGGTAAATGTCAAATAGCACCTTGTATTCCCGCGTAGTATCTGTAGGGAAATCGGGATTAGGGACGGAAAAAGTAGGGCCAAAATTGGGAATAGCAGGCTCATGGGATTGACCGCTCGAAATCAGGGGAATCAAGCCAACAAAAAAAGCTATTAAAATGTAAGGCAAATGTCTCATTTTTATAAAAGTTGGGGGATTGTATTACTATCAAACCTAAGTACCAGCGTAAAACCGATTCGGTATGTATTCTTTAAGTCAGATGAAACCAAAGTTTCCTTGGACCTTTTTATTTTACCACAGAGGATCAAGGTGTAATTAACAGAGAAAAAAGGGGGTATTTAAGCGTTAGATACATAAAAAGATACATTCGACCTCTCTGTGTACCTCCCCATCCCCTTTCTAAGGGGATAACAGGGGTCTATCTCACAAAACGCTGCGGTAAAAATCAATCGATTATGGAAATCATATGAATTTGAATGATTTCAGCTTTATAGATTTTTACTATTATTCTTCCTGTTCCGATCTAGTAATAGATAATTGGGGTCTAAAACAATCTTTTGGGATTTGGGATGTAGCTCCAATCTTACCTTATGCTCATTCCCTGAAACCCTGTGTTGGTCTATTGTTAGTAACTCTCCTTCCTTGTCAACTTGGCCGATTTCAATTAGCTCATTTAGAATGGAAATATTTGCTTGCGATACCTCGTCGATTTTTTTTAAGGTGAAGGATACTTCCACCTTACCTTCTGGAATACGTTCCACTCCGACAAGTTGATTGTCATAGAGAATAGTCGATTCCAAACCCTCAGAAATCACTTTATAAAAGGAACTATCTACTTCCTGCTCTAACAATTTGACAAAGTCTGTAGCTGTAGGATAGCAATAATTTTCTGATAAGTATTGCATTAGGTAGGTTTTTAACACCTGATTCAGCAAGTCTTTCCCTAAAAGGTGAGCCAACTTGTGAAATATTAGGCTCCCCTTTCCATAGGCGATATATTCTTGTTCTTCTCGGACCTTAGTTAATGGGCTGTGTTCTCCAATTTCTCGCACTCGTCCTCGATTATAACGCCTTTCCTGTATATCGAGAAATTTTCTTGCATATTCCTCCCCATACCGGTCTCGGTAAATCATCAGACTTATATACTCTGTAAGGCTTTCTGTGAGCATCTTCGCTCCTGGTCCCCTAGCGGGTATAGCTTTGTTACCAAACCACCTGTGAGTGAGTTCATGGGCCATGACGTAAAAGGGAAGGTTCAACCTTTGCTGCATAGCCTTGGTATTCATAATGAACAACATTTCCGAAGTAGGGATATTGTTTCCCATCAAGGTAGCGGAATAACTACCCTCTGTGTGGGGAAACTCAATGATTCGAATAGGCTTACAGTTATCCTTTCCAAAGCGACTGGTATTATAGGAAATTGAAGCTTTTAGGCCTTGCAACATCTCTCCAAGAGTATAAGAATGAGTGGGATGGGCATGTATTTCTATAGGTACCCCTTGAAAAGTATCTCGCTTCGTGGCAAAAATTCCTGAGTGGAAGGAGAAGTTGAATTTAACCGGATGCCTAGTCTCATAGGTATAAAAGTTCCTATCCCCTGTTTGATACTTTTTAATGGGAACTCCAGGAGCAATGGCCAATTGGTCTGTATGCGTACTTATAGTTGTTCGTAGAGAGACGAGGTCTGCATCCTTACTGAAATAGTGATACGCCGTACGGTTTGATCGCGTTGAAGTGTCATCCTCTGATTCAAACTGAAAGGTAAATCGCGGTAGGATATCATGCTTCAAAAAGGTACCATTCCGAAGTACACTTGAGTTTCTAGAGAAAATAGCGTTTGGGATACTGTTAATCTTGAAAAATAAGCGCATGGAATCACCTTGCAAAAGAGGATCCTTGAGAAAATAGGCGGAGTATTTCATTTTACGATCCTGATCGAGAAGCTTAGCTCCCCTGTCCAAAGTCAACTCGGTTTCTTCATCAAACCCTGTACGGATTAGGAGAGTATCTATCGGTTTAGCTCCCCTGTTACGGATGAGGTATTCACCCTCAGCTTCAAAGTATTGCTTTTCAGGGAATACATGAATGGTTAGGTCTACTTGCTGGATTTTAGGTAGTGGAATTTTGCCGTAGACAGCCCATTTTCGTTTGAATTGGTCAAATGTATCCCCACGAATGTGTTTGGGTTCCTTGCTGGTATTTTCTGCGTTCAACAGGCTATTTCCATGATACACGAATAGTATAAGGCCCATCACAAAGACTCCTATTAAGGGTCGACTCATCCGTTCAATGGCTTCAACAACCCGTTCCTTTAAGGACTTAGGCATACCTCTTCTCCAAAAAAGGAGGGAAAATAGCCCTAAGAGCATTGCGAGGGAAAGCCAATACTTTACTACTAGAAAATGACCAGGAAGCTGAGAATGGAAACCGTACCAGTCGCTGTATTCCAATCGAGGAGCCTGGTTGAACGTTAGTCCCCACGAAGATATTCCCACTTGCCCTAAGATATCCCCCGAAAGCCAAAGGAGAAACAATAGGGAAAACCCTAGGAAGATGTTACGCGAAAGGGTATGGATCCATATACTGGCAACTGCCCAACACAACAACAAGGGAAATTGAAGAATAAATAGGAAAAAAAGGTATATGCTCCATTCTATAAAAACCTTACCTAAGATAAATTGAACAACTACCCCACAGCACATAAAGACGATCAATAGGCTGAGTTGCATAAGGGTAAGAGCCAAAAGCTTAGGACCCCATAATCCTCCATTTTCAGTAGGACTACTATCTATTAATTCAAACATTCGAGTTTGACTGGCTTTTTGCACGAGAATCCCTCCAAACAGGAAGGTTGCGGCAAGGATAATAAGCGTGAATAGGGAAAAAGGAGCGGAAAGCCATATGCGGGTAACAGGGTATAGGACATAATTTCCTGTTTGGGTTATCCTGAGTTCAATGAATAAGGCACAGAGGATTCCTCCTAAAGCCAATAGGATAAATAGCCAACTTCTAAGAATAGATCTATATTCATACCATACCAAAAATAGAAAGGACCGCAATTTCCCTAAGGCTGAGAAATCTGGCTGTATGGAATCAACTCCTCTAAGGGGCAGCGAGAAGGGGCGTGAATGATTCATTTCCTTCCTCCTTGTCTTGACAGGAAGAATCTTTCCACTCCATCCGTGGTATTCAAAGTCAAAGGGGATAAAATAGCTCAGGAAAGCTATTACAGATATCCCTGCCCATAATACCCTATTGTAACCTATATGGAAATCAATAGGTAGGGCCAAAGAATTTTTTGCAGATAGGCCCCAATCTTGCGTTGCAAGAATAAAGGAATTTTGCCCGAATGGGTCCAAAAGCCCCAACAAAAATGTGTGGTTGAAGAAGATATTTTCGACCAGCACCTGAATAAGGAATAATACAATTACCAGGACAAAGCCGGCAAAGATATTCCTACTTATTCCCACTGTTGCAAAAACTAAGAGGCTCACAAAACAGAGGGTAGGAAGGATAAAAATTCCCCATGCAATAAAATAACTTCTAAGGTTACCCCCCCCTATTTTAGGATTCTCCTGGCCGAGAATAAATTCCCCAAAGCCACTGCCTAGGGCGATGATAATACCCATCCCAATCACCAGGCACAATCCACTTCCAAGCTTAGCAAGCAAAAACTCCCATTTAGGAATAGGATAGGAATACAGGATTGCATGCATATTACAGCTGTAATCCCGATAGAGGGAATTGCCTACAAAAATGGGGACAATAAAAAGTAGGATCTTTACCCAAAAGAACCCCATATAACTCAGCCCGAAAGGAGTATTTAGCAGTAAAACCCCTTCAGTACTTGCGGGAACCCCATCAAAGAATCCTCCATTACCCAAAGTCATAAGAACCGCTCCTATTAAAAAGGCTCCTGCACATAGAAAAGTTAATGGAGTCCGAAGCCAAAAAGAGAGCTCATAGTAAAATATCTTTCCTAGCATGGCTATTCAGGATTAGAAAGTAGTAGTCCTCCAATTTTGGGGCGCATTTTACACAATTAGGTGAAGGCTTAACGTCGGCATAGACCCTTGAAACTCGTTCGTTTTTCTCATTGTAGTGTGTTCGTAGCAGGAGGGTTTTCCCTTCAACGGAAGAGAGATCTGAGGGTAAGCTTATAGCCTCCCATATTTTACCGCTTACTGCTGCAATAGCTTCTTTGGGAGCAATCTGGGCTAGGCGTTTCCCCTGGTCCATGATGGCCATCTCACTACATAATTCAGCGACATCTTCCACCAAATGGGTTGAAAAAATCACAATGTTCGAACTCCCTATATTTCTAAGTACATTGAGAAATCGAGCTCTTTCTGCCGGGTCTAAGCCCGCAGTAGGTTCGTCTACAATAATCAACTCTGGTTGGTTTAATAACAGCTGCGCGATGCCAAATCGTTGGCGCATCCCCCCAGAAAAGGCGCTTACGCGTTTTTTCCTCACCTCCCATAAATTCGTTAATTCAAGAACGTGAGATACCAACCTAATTCGATCCTTAGCAGAATTGATTCCTTTTAAGGTGGCGAAGTAATGAAGCAGTTTTTCAGCAGAATCTTTGGGATAAACCCCAAACTCCTGAGGTAGATAGCCCAAGGTCCTTCTGAAGATAGACGGATTGTCAAATATGTTCCTTCCATTGAATAGAATCCTTCCAGAATCTGCCTTTTGCAAAGTAGCAATAGTCCGCATAAGGGAGGACTTACCCGCACCATTCGGACCTAGCAAGCCAAACATTCCCGTCCCTATCTCGAGGCTAAGGTCATCAATAGCCTTCACGCCATTGGCGTATCCTTTAGAAAGGGATTGGATCGAAAGGTGCATAGATTTCATTCCCCAAATCTACATGGGTGCAAGCATCTGGTGAAAAATCTCAGCCTCCTATCCCTCCCATTGGATGCATTGGTACACTTTGGGTGTCCCATTGGAAGATCTGGGAATGCTAATGGAAACCTATTAGTCCTGCTCCTTCAAGTATTGAGAGGGAGATTTGCCCACTTGGGAATTAAACGCTCGGTAAAACCCACTTTTAGAAGGGAAGCCACAATTTAGGGCAAGACCTACGATAGAAAGGGATTTGTTCTCTTTCTTTTTTAACTCTTCCTTGAATTTCTTCACCCTAAATGTGTTTAGGTAATCATAAAAATTGGTGTGTAGTACTTGATTCAGCAAATAGGAAAGTTTCTTCTCGGTCGTATGTAACGCTAGGGCTAGGTCTCGCAAAGTGAGCGAAGAGTTTAGGTACAATTCTTCTATTTGCATCTGTACTTCCAGCTTTGTGGATAAGGTCTGTATCTCTTGAGGGCTCAGCAATGCTTTGCGCTCCTCTGGGGCTATGGGCTTCTTATTGGGAGTAACAGAAGACAGCTCTTTGATCTTGGCCTTATTTCTAAACCAATCTACCGCAAATCTATAGATGAAAGAGCTGTTCAAGCCCAAAAAAAAGGGACTGGGGGCGCCAAAAAGAAAGCTATCCCTACTAAACAATTCCTTTGTGAGGGGAACACCTGGAGATTGTAGGGAGTAGAAAATAATTCTAACAATTTCTGGTAGTAGAAACACTAAGCTGGCAAACAGCAGGTAGTATCCCCAATTCCTGCGGTTAAGATACGTTGGAATGAGCCAAAACGCGTTGGCGTAAAAATAGCAGGGAAAAATAAGTACAGATAAGGCAAAAGGCGTCTGGGGTCTAAGCGAAGGATCAAACCAATTACTTGTCCATTCAACATTAATGGCACTAAAATAAAAGAGCCAAAACAGGATATGGATGGCTATTTCCAGATATGATTTGTGGAACTTCATTAAATATGTGTACGACTAACTCGTTTACCCGTTTTTACCATCTTATCCCTAGATTTTCAATTAAAACATATTGGATAGTTCCCTTACGAACAAAGACAAACTTATTATCGGGTGTAACAGAGGCCCCCCAAGCATAGTCCAGTGGCAAACGCTTTATGCGTTTCCAATCATCCCCTATTTTCTCATAATAGTACATGCCTATTTCTCCTCGTTCAGGGAATTTTTTTTCGCTGTAGTATTGGGTAACTATGAGTTTATTGCTATCTGGATGCATACAAATGTCAAAAGAATCACTATTTTCTAAGCTTACTGCATCACTTAACCATTGGGGAGAGCCGAAGGTTAAGGTTTCATCTGGTCCGGAATAATAGATTCCGCTTTTGGGACTCCTAGCAAAAAAGTACAGGGTTCCGTCTTTCATCAGGTGAAAATACCCTGCATGGATGTTGTATAGGCTTTTAATTTCTAGGGGTGTACTCCAAGCTCCCGGTAATTTATCCACGACAAAGCAATGTGAAATTTCCTTCCCATCCTTTTCCTCAACGGTTTTATAAATAATTCTGCTTCCGTTGGGGGAGATGGCAAGGTTGTACAGGGTGTCTACAAAAGAGAGTCGTTCTTCCTTCCACCGTCCATCCACAAAATAAGCTATGAAGGGAACCTTTTTCGCCCAGTCTTCATAACGCGCAAATACTATGGTTTGTCCATCCCCTGTAAATGAAGGAGAAGTTTCCTCAACTCCTTCTGGGAGCGTTTTATGAGGGAAAAAGGGCCGGTAGGATAGTCTTTCGTTATTTCCTTCCTCCGGAATCTCTCCCAGCTTACTAATAGTAGTCCCCATCACCCGTGCCTGATCATTGTCATATTGGGGAATTTGAGCGAACAGGATGGAAATGACTCCCAAAGTTAGCAAAAACCTGGCTACCCTATTTTTCATATAGGTCATTTTAAGTAAAAAGACAGAATTACGTAGCTAGAAGCGAGTTTGTATCAAGCTAAAACTTTTACCCCAATTTACCTCATCTATCAAATTTGGGAAAACTCTCCTCTAACCTTATAGATTACTTGTATCCATGCGCAAATCTGATTGAGTGAAAATATTTCATCCCTCTCTCAAGTTCTTTTCATCCCGATTTATAGGGATTCATAGCCTTCTCAGATAATTTCGCTCTACATAATTACCCATATGGTAGAAGTAAGACATCTTAAATTAGTTGAGGCCGTAAATCGCCTAGGAACCCTCAAACAGGCTGCGGAGG
>JBCCTX010000369.1:0-7426 GCA_039197765.1 Bacteroidota bacterium | reverse complement strand
GAAGAGCGAGTCTGGAGGAAATGGGAAGCAGGCATAAGCTACAGTTTTTCAAAAAAGGCCTATAGAGAAGCCTGGGAAGTTTGCAAGCAAAATTCCTACTACTATGAGGATTTCTACAATTGGGTGGAAAACGACTTGCTCGAGCAAGCAGAATAATATCATTATTCCTGGGTAGAATAGGTAGAAATGAGAGAGTCTTCAGAACTCTTTAGCTCATTTATCAACTTCTTAATATCTTCTATTTGCTGCTCCAAATCCGTATCTTCCCATTTATGTTCTGAAGGGATTTCTTCCTCTATTAGCTTTTGGGTGAGGGCTTGTGGGTCATTGGAAGCACCTTGGAGTGAGACAAAATAGAGAGAGCCAGATATGACAAGGGAAGTAATACAAATCACCACCGCCATAAGCATCAGCTGTTGGGGTCTTCTGGGACTTGTAAGGGTTGGAAAAGCACTCACTGCTTCTTTGCCCTTGTAAGAAGGTTGGGTTTCTTCTACGAAGGATAGAATGGTGTTTAGGGTATTCTCTGAAGGCTCCAATTCTAATGGGACAAGCTTATCAACAGCCTGCTGGTATCCTTCGAACTTTTGCCAAAGATCTTCATCAGAATAAAGAGCATCCAGGAAAGCTTCGCTTTCCCGAATGCTCATTTCATTGTACAAAAATCTCAGGATATCTTCTTCAGTGAATGAGTGTTTCATACTGGCGGTTACTCTCGGATTCTTTTGCCAGCTTTTTCAGATTTAGTAATGCATAACGCATTCTCCCTAAGGCGGTATTAATACTTACATTGGTAAGCTCTGCGATTTCTTTAAAGGAGAGATCTGCATAGCTACGCATGATCAACACTTCGCGCTGCTTATCAGGGAGTAACTGAATAAGCTTTTTAATGTAACGCGCATTTTCGTCTCTTATTATTTCTGACTCCGCACTTTCTTCCGAACGATTGATGGAATTGAAAATATCGTATTCTGTATTTTCTCTTTGGAGGGGAGTTCGTTGCACTTTTCTAAAGTGATCAATAGCAAGATTTCTCGCAATCCGGATAACCCAAGGCAAAAATTTTCCCTCTTCGTTGTACTTTCCGGAACGGATCATACAAACTACCTTGATCATAGTATCCTGGAAAAGATCTTCTGCTATATTGCGATCCTTTACGATTAAGTAAATCGTAGTAAATACTTTAGATTTGTACCTGTTAAGCAAGACTTCAAAGCAAGTTTCGTTTCCTTCAAGAAAGTTTTTGATTAGGTCGCGATCTTGAAGTTCATTGGTAAGCCTTTGGTCCATAGGCCGAGTTTGATTTTGAGTTGTAAAAATTTCTCACGAAGCGTAACCAACGGCAAAAGAAACATGTAAATGAATGGGCAATATTTCCTAGCGCCGTGCAGTATCACAAAATGAAAAGAACTAATTAGCTTTAATTTTCCGTAAATTATCCACAAATAATATTAATGTCAAATATATATTTATGTGATTGGATAGTTATTATTATACTATAAATGGTTAATATCTTTGTATGAATAGTATACACATAAAGAATGCCAGAGTGAATAACCTCAAAAATATTTCTGTAGAAATAGAGCGGGAAAAGCTCGTAGTGATTACAGGAGTGAGTGGTTCAGGTAAGTCTTCGCTCGCATTTGACACCCTATATGCGGAGGGACAAAGGCGCTATGTAGAGAGCCTTAGTTCGTATGCTAGGCAGTTTTTGGAGCGTATGGACAAGCCGGAAGTGGACGCTATTGAGGGAATTGCGCCTGCAATGGCCATTCAACAAAAAGTAAGTACTTCCAATCCCAGGTCGACAGTGGGAACGGTCACAGAGGTTTATGACTATCTAAAACTTCTTTTTGCTAGGTTGGGGAAAACATATTCACCTGTGTCTGGAAAATTAGTCACACGTGATGCTATTCGTGACGTGGTAGATTACATATTAAGTAACGAAACCGGAAGTCGAATTCTTATATTGACTAAAATATTTGTGCGAAGCAAAGGCTATCGCGCCGAGTTGAGCATCAATTTGCAAAAAGGATTTACCCGAATTTGGCGAGAGGGAGAGATTCTGTCTATTGAGGATTTGCTGGAAGAGGAGAACTTGGAAGAAGAAGAAAGCCTCTTTTTGTTAATTGACCGGACGAAGCTCCAGTCAGAGAATCAAGAGGAAATGAGTTCCCGAATAGCCGATAGTGTGCAGACTGCTTACCAGGAGGGCTTAGGAAACTGTTGGGTGGAAATCAATGGGGGACCCATTGTACATTTTTCTGAAAAATTTGAGGCGGATGGGATCAGTTTTGAAGTACCCTCTGTGAATCTCTTTAGTTTCAACAATCCTTATGGAGCCTGTCCCGTATGTGAGGGATTTGGACGAGTATTGGGAATAGATGAGGACTTGGTTATACCTGATAAGAGCCTCTCTCTCTATGAAGGAGCCGTTGCGCCCTGGAGAGGAGAGGTAATGCGCCAGTATTTAAATGAATTTGTCGAGGCCTCAGAGGCCGTTGATTTTCCGATACACCGCCCGTATTATGACCTTACAGAGCAAGAAAGAGAACAATTGTGGTCTGGAATTCCCGGAGCCTTGGGAATCAGTGCATTTTTCTCTTTTCTAGAATCCAAGACTCATAAGATTCAATATCGGGTGATGCTCGCCCGATATCGGGGATACACAACCTGTAGTTCCTGCAAAGGAAGTCGTATTCGGAAGGATGCTCTATATGTAAAGGTAGGAGGGTATGATATAGCCCAATTCCTATTTATGGAGTTGAAAGACTTGCTTCCCACCGTAGAGCAACTGGACCTAGAGGACAGAGACCAACAAATAGGGCATCGGATTATTCGGGAACTCAGAGACCGATTGACTTATCTCAACGACGTTGGACTTGGTTATCTTACCTTAAATCGGAAGATCAATACCCTTTCTGGAGGAGAAATGCAGCGAATACGGTTGGCTACTTCTCTGGGTAGTGGACTGGTTGGTTCTATGTATATCTTAGATGAACCCAGCATTGGTCTACACCCAAGAGATACGGATAGGTTGATTACCATACTGGAAATGCTGAGGGAGCAAGGAAATACAGTAATTGTAGTCGAGCACGACGAAGGAATTATGCGTCAGGCAGATCAGTTAATAGACTTGGGACCGGGTGCAGGAGAATTGGGGGGGGAAGTTGTATTCAATGGAACCTATTCAGAATTGCTGAAGACTGAGACACTGACAGGGTCCTACCTCAAAGGAACAAAGGAAATCCCCCTGCCCCAAGCGCGCAGAAAATTTTCTAGTGAAATACGTCTGCAGGGAGCTAGTATGCACAACCTGAAAGGGGTTGATGTACAGATCCCATTGAATGCTCTTACCGTTGTAACGGGGGTAAGTGGTTCGGGAAAGAGTACCCTTGTCCAAAAAATCATATATCCTATTTTGAAAAACTATAAGGGAGATAAACGGGATATGCGGGGGTTTATAAAAGAACTGGAAGGTGACCTAAGCCTAATCCAGGGAGTAGAACTTGTTGATCAAAGTCCTGTTGGGAGAAGCGCTCGGTCCAATCCAGCAACCTATGTAAAGGCATATGATCACATACGGGATCTATTTTCTAAGCAAAAGCAGGCAAAACTAAAAGGATTGAAACCCGGTCATTTTTCCTTTAATGTAGATGGAGGTCGTTGTGACGAATGTCAAGGGGAGGGTTTCGTTACAGTGGAGATGCAGTTTTTGCCAGATGTTAAGTTGAAATGCGAAGTATGTCAGGGCAAACGCTTTAAACGGCATATCCTGGATATTCAATATAAGAAAAAGAATATTGATGATATCCTAAATATGACGATAGCCGAAGCCATGGAATTTTTCAAGGATCAGAAGAAGATCTACAACAAATTCTATTTACTCGATCGGGTGGGTTTGGGATATCTACGTGTGGGTCAATCTACCAGTACTTTATCTGGAGGAGAAGCCCAGCGAATGAAACTCGCATTCTTTCTCAGCCAAAGTACACAGAACAAAGGAGTAGTCTATATTTTTGATGAACCTACTACAGGTCTTCATTTTGAAGATATCCAAAAGTTAATGATTGCACTCAATGATTTAATTGAGGAGGGTAATACGATCATTGTAATAGAACACAATCTGGATGTGATCAAATGTGCTGACTGGATCATTGATATTGGCCCGGAAGGAGGAAAAGAAGGAGGGACAATTGTATTTCAGGGTAGACCTGAAGACCTGGTAGAAAATCCCGTATCTTACACGGCCAAATATCTCAAGGAAAAACTCAATGGCGTTTAATTCCAAGAAAGTACGTTATCTTCTTATTGCAGGTGTACTTTTTACTTTGGTTCTGGTTGAGAGTCTTTGCCATTCGTATTGGTTAAATAAAGATACCAGCGATTTGGTTTCTCTCGTTTATCTTTTCTGTGGGATTGGAATTGCTTTTTTACCCCTTATTCCTGTACAATTTTCTGGGTTGGTATGGGAGAAGCGATATCCTTTTATCCGCTTTGTGGTTTGGATCCTATTTGCAAGGGGGCTGTACCTAATTGCCCAATTTGGTTGGCTTAAAACAGCCTGGATTTTTGATGAAATACCTGTCGGTATTGAGGTGGCAGATATGCTCCCGATAATGAAGATTATGAGCCAACGATTTCTAGCGGACGAGCCGGTATATGAGATTATACCCGAGATTTGGGGAGGAATACCTCCGATTTATCTACCCGCAATGTGGCTTCCATACATGCCTGCTATTGCCCAAGGATTTGATATGAGATGGATCAGCCAAGGAATGGTATTGCTAGGGGTGATTTTTGCTTGGCGTTTACCTTATATAGGAGACAAACGCCCCTTGCAAGTTCTCTTGGTTCTCATTCCCTTATGCCTTCTGGTATATTATTTTTTCCAGACGGATTTCCGGTTATTTGCCGTTACAGAGGAAGGGATTGTTATTGGGTATTACCTATTTCTCGCCTATGCTTTAATGACAGATAATCCCTGGATAAAAGGATTGGCTATTGCTTTATGTCTTATGAGCCGTTATGTCCTGGTCTTTTGGGTTCCTTTTTATCTGGCATATGTCTTCTTGCAAGAATCCCGTAGAAATGCCTATATCATTGCGGGGGTAGGCGCTGGAATCTGTTTGTTGCTCATGATAGGTACAGGGGCAATCTATCATTTGGAAACCTTCCTAGATATGCCCAAAATTTATTTGGAGGCTGTACAAGATCCTAACAATAGCTGGAAATATGAGCAAACCCTCAATGAAAGCCTGGGTTTGGGAAAATACCTGGGGGTAGAAAACCTCGGCCTCCTTCACCACGGCTTGTTTCTTTTTTCCCTGCTTTCACCACTATCGTTTTTTTTGTGGATGTATTTTCGCCCCCACTCCTTGAATAAGCCTTTCTGGGCGCTGTGTAGCCTGAAAATGAGCCTCGTGGTCTTTTATCAGTTTCTGGTAATCAACCCGTTATATCTATTCTATACCTCTACCTTTTTTTCCTTTGGGATTCTGTATCACTACTTGGCAGGATGGAAGATGGAGCTTAGTTAAAGGGGGAGTAGTCCATGGTCCACAGTTAGAGAGTTTATTTGTTCTTGGCACGTAGCTATTAGCTTTCCGAGGAATTCGAGAAATCAAATTTCCTGTGGACCTTGAACGATCATTACTTTCTTGTAGTTAGATTTTCCCTCGTATTAAGTACCATGACAGGAATCTCCAAGTGATTTACCAGAGATTCAGCAATGCTTCCCTGAAGGAGCCTCTGCCAGCTGCTTTTACCATAATGTGCTAAGGCTACCATATCTGCTTGAATATCTTGGGCAAAATGCTGAATACCCTCTTCAATTCCCACATCTCCTCTTTCGTGCAACGTACAGGGGAGTTTGTAACAGATCTCCTCGAATTTCTTCATCCGATTTAGGTAGTATTTATTGGGCGGGCTTCCTGGAGCACTCATATCTACATGAAGCAAATGGATATGCGCCCCAAAGCTGACTGCAAAATCAAGTAATTTCTTGAAGGGCTCTATGGCAGAATCTTGAAAGTCAGAGGCAAAGATTATGTGTTTAAATTCTTTATGCTTTCCCTCCACAGGATGCTTGACTACCATAATGGGGCAAGGGACGTATTTCACAATTTTCTGTGCATTAGACCCAAATAGCATTTCTTCCAGTCCCGAGGAGCCACTGGAGCCCATAACAATAAGCGGTATCTCCTCGAACTGATGAATTTTGTAGACATTGGTGAGTATATCTCCACCTTCAAAACTAGTCTTTATCGGAAAGCCGGCAAGTGGATATCTATCCTTTAGCTGGTCAAAGGCTTTGTTGGCTGCTTCAATTTTCCCCAAGCTTTCTGGATATTCCTTTTGTTGGTCGGGGGGAAGCGCCTTCCATAGAGGATGTATGTGTAAACGCGTAAAGAAATGGACGCATGCCCCTGTCTTTCCTGCAATTTCAATCGCTATATCAGAAGCATAGGTAGCACAGTCAGAGAAGTCTGTAGGAACTAGTACATATTTCATATAGATGAAGGAGATAAAGATTATTTCTCCCCAATATTCACACAGATTTTCTGAGGGCAAATGAGAAAAGTCAAGCTTGAAAAAGACTTTAGTTAAGAATCTTTAGGAGGGAGGGCTGGGGTGCAAAAAAGAAGGGTTTATGGAAAAAAATGGCTTGAACAGTTACAGAAGGGGTCTTTTTATTTTTTCTGTGAAAATTTTTAGGGTGCAAAGCCCAATATTTTACTTGGGAATCTTGGTCAAGGGCCAACTATATTTGCTTCAGACAGACACTCAAAGTGCGAAGGGAATCACGAGTTTCCATAAAGCACTAACAGGGATTTGGAAATCTTGCGCCTTGAGGAGTTTATTTTGGGGCTAACTCCTCGGCGCAAGAACCTTTTACATTTGTGATTTGATATTTTTCAACTCCTGATTGAGTAGCTCTCTGGCCCGGAAAAGCTGGGCTTTAACGGTACCGAGGGGAATTTGAAGTTCCTGCGCGACCTCTTCGTAAGACAATTCTTTAAAATATCTCAACTCTACCAACATGCGATATTTCTCAGGAAGCCTATCGATGGCCATATTGAGGAATCGCTTGCGTTGTTGTTTAAGCATAGACTGGTTGGGGTCCAGGTCTTCATCTCGTACGTCAAATCGAATATTGCTGCCATCATCTCCTTCCATAGGTTGGTCAATGGAGACGGTCTGAACGCGCTTTTTTCGGATAAAATCTATACAGTTATTGGTAGCTATTCGGAACAACCAGGTAGAAAATGCATACGTAGCATCGAATTTCTCGATGGAGTTGAACGCTTTGGCAAAGGCTTCTTGCGTTAAATCTTCGGCGTCATCAGGGTTTTTTATCATTTTCAGCAGCATGTAGTAAACCGATTTGCGGTACTTTTTCAACAAGGCTTCAAATGCCTTGTTG
>JBCCTX010000368.1:0-7484 GCA_039197765.1 Bacteroidota bacterium | reverse complement strand
TCTGGCGCGGGAAAATGCGATTTGATCTCTCTCCGCGTTTCTGAATCAGATAAACGGTCAAACACATGCTGGTAGAGTTGTCCTTCCAGTGATGATTCCGCACGCTTCGTATGGAATTCAGCCGAATTAAGTGGCTTAAAAGTAGCTTCTGAACCATCACTTAGCACTACCTGTAATTCTTTTACGTGTTCCCTGGTAGTTCCATAAACAATGGAATATGACCCACAGGAGTTATTGCCTACCATACCTCCAATCATGGCTCGATTGGCGGTTGAGGTATTGGGGCCAAAAAATAAACCGTATTGCCGTAAATAGTAATTGAGTTCATCGCGAACTACCCCTGGTTGAACCCTAACCCATGATTCTTCGACATTGACTTCAAGAATTTTGTTTAAATACCGAGAAGTATCCACAACGATTCCGTTCCCTACACATTGTCCTGCAAGAGAAGTTCCTGCCGTCCGAGGGATGAGAGAAGAGTTGTGATTTCGGGCAAAATGCACGAGCTGCTTTATATCTTCAATAGACTTAGGAATTGCTACTGCTAACGGGATCTCTCGATATACTGAGGCATCCGTTGCATACAGGGTGCGCATCATGTCATCGTAATATAATTCTCCTTCAAGAGAAGCAGCAAGTATGCGGAGTTGATCGTTTGTTATTTCCAAGTTTACCTTCCGGGTTTATTTAATAACTCCAATGAGAAAAAGGGGTTATTCATCCACTTTAACACCCAAATATACTCGGATTTACCTGATTTTTCTCCTCCAGGCCTAAATGAAAAACGTCCCACATCTCGTAGAGATATGGGACGCATGGATATATATTGTTGTAAGAAGCTTATTCTTTCACTTCTCCCAGATCTCCTCTTTCTGCTGCCTTTTGCATTTTCTTATTGGCAAAAATGGCAATTTCAACTCTTCTATTGGCCGATTTACCTTGGTCTGTTTCATTATCCGCAACGGGTTGACTTTCCCCATATCCTTTCACAATCAAACGCTCGTTGGTAACCCCATGTCCCAAAAGATATCCAGCTACTGAGTTTGCACGGTTTTCCGATAGAACCTGATTGTTCTCATCTGTTCCTACTGCATCAGTATGACCTTCTATGAGGATATCGGTATCTTCATACTTCACCAGGGTTTCGGAAAGCTTATTTAAATTCTCTTTTGTAGCATTTTTCAAATCATACTTACCCGTATCAAACAATAAGCCTGAATCGAATGTAAGGAGTATCCCCTCTCCAACGCGCTCAACCTCTACCCCTTCCAAATCATCCTGAATTTCTTGTGCTTGCTTATCCATTCTCTTTCCAATTAAAACCCCAGCAGTACCTCCTACCGCAGCTCCAATAATTGCTCCTAGTGCCGTATTACCTGTAGCTTTACCAATAGCTCCCCCAACAACGGCACCACCAGCTGCTCCAATTGCCCCTCCCTTGGCGGTACGGCTTGCATTACAACCTGGACTTGTGATCAGCGCTACGGCAAGTAGCATCATGAGAAATGTCCGTGTCCAATGAATACTTTTGGTATTTTCCATCATGGTTAAAATTAAAATGTTCTTTTACTTATTTGGATTTGAGGTGTAAAAAATATGACTTCCTTTGCGTAATGTACTTACATCCGAAATATAAGGAATAGAAAGTATTCCTGAATTGCCTTTTAGACGGTTAATCTAACACAAAGGTAACAGGAAAGAAAAAATATTATCGTCGGGAAAAAGGAATGTATTCTTCAAACTTTTCTGTTTTGACATATACGTAATAATCCCCAGATAGGAGCATGGAAATGTCATAAACAACCCTGTATAGCGATTTTTGGAGTGAGGAAGGAGGAAAAAAGACCTGATTATCTCCTTGCATGATGCGGGTTTCAAGTATCTTATTTTCAACAGTCTTTACAGATAAATTTTTAGCGATAATGCGGAAAATACTTTGCGGAGAATCTGTTAGGGTAATAGCCGAGCTTGTAGTATCTGAGTCATAAGCTGCTACAACTTGTGTTGAATCGTCTACAATTGAGATCTTCCCTGGCTCATCCTTTATCCTTAACAAAGAATCTGCACGGAGGGCATTCGGAACCCCATATCCATATAAAGAGTCAGGCTTGTGGTAGCGGTCTCCGCTCATTTGAATGGCCTGAATAATATCCATTGCATGTTTTTTAGGGTTTCCCTGCCTGAGGCATGCGGCTAGCCCTGCTACAATTGGGCTGGAATAAGAGGTTCCACTCCCCAAGCGAATGACGTTACCTCTACTTGCAATGGCAGTCTCTTGCCCCATAGCTACAACATCTGGCTTCACTTGGCCATCTGCAGAAGGTCCCATAGAAGAAAAGGCGGCAATTTGTTCAAAGGAATTTACTGCGCCTATGCACAAGACACTATCTCCATCACAAGGTGCGGTTATCCTTTGCCAAGGGTCATTCCCTTCATTACCTGCTCCTGTTGTTACAATAATGCCCTTGGATGCAGCTCTATCAGCAGCACGTGTTACAAAGGTGGAGTTGCCATCCATATCTTTGAATTCATAACTATCTTCTTCCGTATCAAACAAGGAATAAGATAAAGAGGAATGTATGATGTCCACCCCAATAGAATCGGCCCACTCCATAGCCTCTATCCAATGGTATTCTTCCGCGCGAACTTCCTTACTAGGAACTTCAGTAATCCCTAGGATAAACTCCGCATCAACTGCTGCTCCTATCATGTAAGAGGGTAAAAAGGCGGCTATGGTGGACCACACGTGAGTTCCATGCATAGAAGTAACAGTCGGATCAAAGATATCTGTGCGATCTCGTACAAAATCATAGGTAGCCAGTACTTTCTTGTCCTTCCAGCTGTGGGAAAAGGCTTTTAAAGTATTGGCATCTTTGAATCCTCCGTCAAATATGGCTATTCGTACACCCTTTCCTGTAAATCCCAATTCATGGAGCTTTTCTAACCCCAACATGTAAACCTGTTCCTGTGCAGCTCCATACTCCCATACACTGCTATCAATAGGCGTCTTCGGGTTCAATGAAGTTGCCTCAACGGTATAGAAACCCATCGGATATAGGGATTTAACAAAATGAAGGGCTTGTAAGGCTTCTATTTTCTCTTTTTCTCCTTCTACAACAATTCCATTGAACCAACGGGACTTTGCTTGAAGGGAAATTCCCTGATTGCATACTTGCTCGATATAAGGTTCATAAACAGGGAGATCCGATACATCTATCGAAACTCCTTGATTTGACCTTCTATCTAAAGCCTGTGGACTGAGGCACACTTGCTTATTGCGTAACCGTTCCTCTATATTATGTCCCTTGTCCGAGAAAAAGACCCAATATGAGTCCTGTGCCCTTGATATAGCGCTACTCTCTATTAAAAAATATACTCCTAACATCAGGTAGTTTCGTACCCTAGGTGAAAGGGGTAATTTCGAATAAATAGCCATTTGTGTAGATTCAGATAATAATTCGCTTTCCTTATGCTTATACGTATCGTAAAAATGGAGTTTCACCTGGAGACAATAGAGCCCTTTATGAAACTATTCCAATCCATCCAACAACATATTAGCTCCTTTCCTGGGTGTGAAGAGCTGGAATTGCACCGAGATTCAGAGAACCTGCATGTTTTATACACACGAAGTGTTTGGATTAATTCTGGCGCTTTGGAAAATTATAGAAAAAGTTCCTTTTTCAAAGAGGTATGGCCACAAGCTAAGCAATACTTTGCGGGAAAACCTCAGGCTTTTTCGCTTTTACCCATTTCGCAGGTATCCCCTAAAAAAGAAAAGGAATAGCCTATACACTATTCCTTTCTATGATTTGCCGGTTGGAATATATCAATGTCTACTTCGAAGCATCTTGATAAATTCCTGCACAACCTCATCGCTTTTATTCAACCCAGAGTTACTCAAAATGAAGCGATCAATAATACTTTCAACTTCATCTCGATTTTTTGAGTTATTCACCTTATCGACAATGATACGGAACCTCACATTATTCCCTTCAAAAACCTTCTGAACGTACTGATACTGACGGTGAATAGGTATATCACTTAGTTTAATTTCTTTTCCTACTCCGTTCGAGGGCGCGGCTACAGGCTCGCTACTCACCTGCGAGTGATACTTCTCAGCGATTGTTTGAGGCTGATCAGGTGTTGGCGTTGGATTACTTGTAGCAGGTGTAGAAGAAACATATTCTCCGTTACTTTCCTCTCGAAATTGGTTAAAGACGGGAGGGTTTGGGGAGGTCTCAGCTGGTGGAGGAGTGAAAGAATCAAATGCAGGTGGGGCGAAGGTCTCAGGCTTAGCAGTAGATTCTGCAGGCTCACTCAATGAGTCGAATACAGATTTAGAAGGTTTGTCTTTGTTTAAAAAGGCGGACAGCGCTTCTTCTACAGTAGATGGCTGAGTAGGCTCTTGAATCTCTTCGTTTCTTACAGGAGCTGTATATGCAGGCTCAACTGGAGGCGTAGTCTCTAACGGACTTACTGGCTCAACTGGAGGAGGTGTAGCTACTGGAGGTTCGGGAGTCTCAACAGGACTACTTGGCGGAAGCACAGGCTCCTCCACGATTGCTTTGGGTTCGTATACTGGAGGAATAATTGTTTCAGGACTAGGCTCAGGCTCTGAAGGGATGGCAGGGACTTCTTCAACAGCTAAAGACTCGCTGAGATCCATATCATCACTAAAATCAAAATGCAGAGAGTTTTCATCTGCAATTACAGACTCAAAGAAATTAGGTTCTTCCTTGGTTACTTCTGGCTCAACTTGTGTCTCTTCAATTTCCGGAGCTGTTGTATTTTCAACAACGGGTTCTGGCGTCTCCACTTCTTCGACAATACCCTCATTCGGTGGGCTGGGCAGTGTTTTCTGCTTAGCCTCTTCAACTTCCTTGAGAATGGTATCTATATCCTCTTTCAAGAGTTTGTTAAGCGTCTGCTTCTGGTAGTCTTCAAAAGGCATGTTACTCTTTTGGTTATACAAGTCAATAACCTTATCCATTTTCAGGAAGAACATACCCTTCTCAACCGCATCTAGTTGATGCTTTTGGTGATAGCGTAGGATACTATTAACAATAAAGTCCATATCTGAGAAAAACGGCCCATACTGGGAAAATGTCTCTAGAGATATGGAATCATTATCAACAAAGAAAAAGCTTTCGAATGAGGCTTCAGGGTTTAACAATAACTTAATATTATTGTAAACAGCCCGCTTTAGCAGGGGTTGAAAGTCCTTTTCCGAAATTTGAATATGCCGGGAAAGTAGATTCCGAAGACTTTTCAAACCTTGTTCTACTTCAGGATGAGAAAAGTCAAAATATGAATGTTTTAGCTTACTCAGTTGAAGATTCCAAGTCTGGTAAATCTGAAACAGAAGGAACTTATTAACCTGCTGATGATCGGCAAAGTCCTTAAGCTCTTCTCCCCGGATTACTCCATTCGTAAAATAGTGTCCGTCTAAAATTCTGGCACATACTTTATTGGCAAGCTCGTCTAATTTTTCTTCCGGTAGAACGATTGGTTTCATTTCAATTTATTAGTGTAGAATAAATTCGGCCTAAATATACGAGTCAAAAAGGAAGTAATTCAAATATCTTAGCAAATCTTAAAACTCCTTATATGATAAAAAACAGTGTATTTGCACTGTAATAAAAGTACGAAATTAACAACTAATTATTTTGTAAGCAGCAAATTATAAATTAAAAACCTTCGAAATCATTGCCTATTAAATTGAGCTGTTTATGATATTTCAGGCATTATTATATTTTATCTACCTTTGCTCAAAATTGACTAAATCCTATGAAGCTGGATGAACTGACAGCAATCTCTCCCTTGGATGGTAGATACAGAAAACGAATAGAGGCCTTGTCGAAATTCTTTTCTGAATCGGCCCTCATTCAGTATAGGATCCAAGTGGAAATAGAGTATTTCATTGAGTTACTGAACCACAAATCAACCCAGATTCATCCTTTAAACCCCGACCAAATTGCACTGTTAAGGAGCATTTATCTTAATTTTTCCCTAGATCAAGCTAGGAGAGTGAAAGAGATTGAACAGCGCACCAACCACGATGTAAAAGCAGTTGAATACTTTATCAAAGAACAATTGGAGAAGTTGGGGGTCAATGGGCTTTCACAAAAACAGGAGTTTGTTCACTTTGGGTTAACCTCTCAGGATGTTAATAATACGGCTATTCCCTTAATGATACGGGATGCGCTGCAAGAAGTTATTTTACCCCGACTGAGGAGTCTCACAGAATATGTGTTAGAATTAGGGGATAATTGGAAGGAAGTTCCGATGTTGGCACGGACCCATGGGCAGCCAGCAACTCCCACCACTGTTGGTAAAGAGATCCACGTGTTTGCCAAGCGCCTAATGCTCCAACTCGCCGAACTAGAGGACATATCCATTCCTGCTAAATTTGGAGGAGCCACTGGAAATCTCAATGCCCATTACGTAAGTTTCCCTTCGATAGATTGGGATACCTTCGCCGATGAATTTGTAGAAAAAAAACTAGGGCTTTCCCGTTCTTTCCCCACAACGCAGATCGACCATTATGATGGATTGAGCCGCATCTTTGATTGCTTTTGCCGCTTAAATTCCATTCTCGTGGACCTTTGTCAAGACATGTGGCTATACATCAGTCAGGAGTACTTTCTTCAAAGGATTCGCAAAGATGAGGTTGGATCCTCGGCTATGCCGCATAAAGTAAATCCCATAGACTTCGAAAATGCAGAAGGAAATGCAGCTTTATCTTCAGCTATCTTGGGCTTTCTAAGTAGAAAGCTCCCCGTTTCCCGCTTGCAACGCGACTTAACGGACTCAACCCTACTACGAAATATTGGTACGGGTATCTCCCATTTTTACCTTGCGCTCTCATCTGTCAGTCGTGGCCTGGGAAAATTGCAAATCAATGAAGTAACCATCCAGGCAGACCTCAACCACAATTGGGCTATTCTGGCTGAAGCCATCCAAACGGTTTTACGGAAAGAGGGCTATCCACAACCCTACGAAGCCCTCAAAGCCCTTACCCGAGGAAAATCTGTGATTGACCAGACACATCTACAGAATTTCATCAGGGCATTGGACGTATCGGCGGAAGTCAAAGCACAATTACTTGAACTGAGACCTGATACCTATATTGGAAATGCGGGTGGGTAAGGGAAAAAATGAATACCTTCGCTTAAGTAGCTCCTTTATTATTAGACCCTGCATTCGGTGAGAATATCTCTTTTCTTAATCCATACAGAATATATCTCTAATAAAACGAGATGTTTCTATCGAAACCTTACAGGTAAGCCTGTATCACATACAGGTGTAGAGACGGATGATCATCCGTCCCTACGCCTAAATAGAATAACTTTATGATATTATCGTTCCATGCTAAAGCCCTTTTCCATGAACTCGTCCAGAAAACATATTCGTTTCAGAAAATGGGACTACAGCGCCGCAGGCGCTTATTTTGTTACTATCTGTACAGATCAAATGCGATGTTT
>JBCCTX010000367.1:0-7500 GCA_039197765.1 Bacteroidota bacterium | reverse complement strand
TTTACCACCTATTCTATTTGGCTGAAAACCCTAAGATTAAATACAGAAATTTAAGCCATATTTCTACGGATAGGGACTTGAGCCTACTTCATTCTGATGAAAGATGGCACAAGCTAATCGAACGTGTGAAAGCAAATAAGGAGGCGTATGAAAAGGACCTGGATAAACCCTTAGTAGCACAACTGGACACAATCTATCAATTAGACCAAACTTACAGGCAAACAGTAAGTGAAATTGAGGGGAAGTATGGATGGGACTCTGAGGAGTTGAAAGCTCACTGGAAACTCATTCAAGAAACAGACTCGATTAACTTAGTCAAAATCAAAGAAATACTAGATAAACGAGGTTGGGTAGGGCCTAAAGTAATTGGGGACCAAGGAAACTTGACCTTGTTTTTGGTCATCCAACATGCTGACCTTGAAACGCAATTGGAGTACTTACCCATGATGCGCGAAGCTGTAAAACTTGGAAATGCAAGCGCAAACAATTTGGCGTTGTTAGAAGATAGAGTTGCTTTACGGCAAGGAAAAAGACAAATCTATGGAAGTCAAATTGGTAGGGACCCAGAAACAGGGGATTACTACGTATCGCCACTAATAGAGCCGGAAAAAGTAAATGAGAGACGAGCGGAAGTTGGCCTTGGCACAATTGAAGAGTATATTACTCATTGGGGAATCACCTGGGATGTAGAAAAACACAAGCAACAAACGAGTAAGATTGAATCCGGATCGGGAGAATAACGAATTGCTAGCATTTCCCACCGGGAGATTCAAATAATTCCAAGCCCCTTACTACATAATTGTATTGCGCTTAGCGAAACCATTGAAGATCAAACAAATAAATGAGATTGATACACTACTATAAAACTATATTCATAGGCTTGATGTTGGGATATTCAAGTTTTTCAATCGCTCAAAGCAAGAAAGACACCCTAAGCGATTGGGATAGAACCTTTATGCCTGCCATACAGATGGGGTACGTTTTTCATGGTACAGACCAACTTTCAGGTGGATTAATGACCCAAACCTCCCTTGAATACAGAGATATCTCTAACATCGTAATTCGACTAAACTATGATGACTTGCGTTCGAATATGGAACTTCCCTATCCTGTAAATCCAGACTTAACTTTTACAGGTAGAGTATCACTTTTTGAACTAATCGGAGGAATAGGATATAGAGCTATCGAAGGAAAACATAACTTTACAGGATACATTCAAGGTGGAATTCGCAACTATGGATTTCCCATTTTTATGGGGGATAGCCTCCAAACAAATCTTGATTTTGATAGCAGGAGCATTGGGATCATGAGATATAGTTTGGGGTATGAGTTCGCTCTGGCTCCCAAATTATTTCTTACGATTGAAACGCTAATCAGCCATACATTAAAGGCAAAAGATTATTGGACAGAAAACAGATGGTCCTATGGGATAACGCTTGGATTATCTGCACCCTTGTTCTAAGAAAAGACAACAGCAACTAAGAAAGTGTCGTGGTGAGTAGTACCCTTTAGGATGTTCCGACACCCTCCTTAGCCACTGCTAGATGTGGAGATTTCTACCCAATTTGCCTTCAAATGATAGAATAAATCCTGACTTTTTACCTATGAAAACATACTCCAAATACTTTCTGCTCGCATTATTGTTACTTTTGGGTATTTTCATTGTATTGAAAGCCAATAAGAAAGTTCCAACCTTAATAACGATAGACAGTGGCGTCATTGAAGGCATAAAAGATTCAACCCATGAGATACGCATCTTTAAAGGAATCCCCTACGCAGCTCCACCTGTAGGAGACCTTAGATGGAAAGCCCCTCAGCCTGTCCAATCATGGGAAGGCGTGAGGAATTGTACAAAATTTGCGGCTAGTGCCATCCAAAACGAACCCAAACCCTTTCTTTGCTGGTCATCGGAATATTTAATCCCCAAAGACCCCATCCGTGAAGATTGCCTATACCTGAATGTATGGACAGGAGCTAATGAACCCAGTGAAAGGCGCCCTGTCTTGGTGTATATCCACGGGGGCGCATTTATTAGTGGGGGGAGTGCCTGTCCTGTATATGATGGAGAGGGATTGGCTAAAAAGGGAATTGTGGTCGTCAACTTTAATTACCGACTTGGGAAATTTGGATATATGGCACACCCAGAGCTTTCGAAGGAATCGGCATACAATTCCTCAGGTAACTATAACTTGTTGGACATGGTTGCCGCCTTGCAGTGGGTTCAACGGAATATCTCTGCATTTGGTGGGAACCCCGATAATGTAACGATTGCTGGACAGTCAGCAGGGGCAGTGGCTGTAAGCTATTTAACAACTTCTCCATTGGGCAAAGGACTATTTCATAAAGCAATCGCTGAAAGTGGCGGGGCAAGCTTTATTGGCACCAAACACAGTAGGAGTGCTTTTTCATTGGATGCTGCGGAACAAAAGGGAGTAGCATTCTCGCAGGCCCTGCATTGCCAGAGCATTGCCGAACTAAGAGCAAAACCGGCTTCAGACATCCTTAAAGCCACAGAGGGTTTCGATGTTCCCATGATAGATGGATATGTCATACAGGAAGATAATTTAACCGCGTACCAAAATGGGAAACAAATAGATGTTCCTATTCTTTTAGGCTGGAACAAAGATGATTTGGAAGGCGGCACTATCACAAAAGCTGAATTTGAGGAGAGGATACAAAACAGGTTTGGAGAACTCTCAGAGGAGTTTATAACAGAATATCCCTCAGCAAGCGATGAAGAGGCCACTCAATCATTGGCGCATATGGTCAGGGATGAATCCATAGGAATCGCAATGTATACATGGGCTAAAATGCAGGCCAAAACAGGTAAATCCAAGGTTTTCCTATATAATTTCCAACGCAACTTACCCGGAAATTCTAATGGGAGAGATTTTGGCGCATTCCACTCTGGGGAAATTCCGTACGCATATCACAACTTACATAAGCTTCACCGTCCATGGACAGAAATTGACTATGAAATTTCGGATGTAATGTCTGATTATTGGGTAAATTTTATAAAAACAGGAGATCCAAATAGTGCAGGCTTGCCTCAATGGAATGCATATGATTCTGTAGCTGAACAAGTAATGGTCTTTGACTCGATTATAGAAGCGAAACCCTTGCCCACAAAAGCAAAAATGGTTCTTTGGGAGAAATACTTTCGCTCAAATAGTAGATAAAGTGGCAAAAAATTAAGTGCCAGAAACAACTTACGCCATCCTTTTCCAATTTTATCTCACGCGCAAAGTATATGATGACGCACTTAATGAAACCCTAGTTATGGATTTAAATGTAAATTGGTGAGTTGGAGAAACACCATGTATCCCCTCGCAATCCTACCTGGTAAAGCATCCCTAAGCGTATTGGGAGGGGCCATAGTAATAAATAAGTGTTGATAGAACCATTTTACATCAAACGTAGGTAACGATGAAGATAGGAAGTGTAATAACCTTACTGAGAAATGCCACAACAAAACACCTTAAAAAAGGAGAAATATTAATTCCAGCAGGAGCAACTGGAAAAGATGTCTTTTTTATTCGGAAAGGATTAGTTCGTAGCTACTACTGGGACAATGAAAAGTTGGAAGAGATAACTTTCCAATTGTATCCTGAATACAATATTATTGTTAATATCCATTCTGTTTTATTTGATGAACCGTCAAATTTTTCCTACCAGGCCTTCGAAGACACCAAAGTGTATAAAATCGACTATAATTCTATGATAGATTTGACGTCTAATAATCCTGACCTATTAGAAATAAATAGAAGGTATATAGGGAGAAATGCTATGCGACAAGCCTTCAAACGTGTTGAGTCATTTGTGTTTATGTCTCCGGAGGAACGCTATCTGAAATATATGAAGGATTATCCCAATGTGGTGAATCGCACCCCTGATAAATACATTGCCAATGTATTAGGTATTACCCCTGTTTCCCTTAGTAGAATTAGAAATCGATTGGCTACCAAGAAAAAGTAAACCCTTCCCGTTCTTAACTTTAGTTAATTTTCTCGGGTTTTGATTCCCTGTAGTATTGCATCAAATAAAATTCATAACTAAAAGAATTAACATGATGCGATTTAAAATCAATTTCACTATAGCGATAATAGGGATCCTGACTATGTTCACTAGTTGTTCGGAGGAAGAGATGACAGAGATAGAACCTTCTGTTAGCATACCGTTTCAAGAACTCTACGACCAAGGAATCGATAGGTACCTCGGTGTTTTTACGCCTTCTTCCTCAGAAGTAGTATCATCAAGCGTTACCGAACATTTTTTTAGCGGTATCGATGCACCGATTTGCTTTACAGGAAACGAATTTTCAATGTTTACAAGAGATGGTAGCAGCAACAGTCTATTAATCTTTCTGCAAGGAGGTGGTTTTTGTAGCCCTAACGCATGTGAGGCTGTTGAAACAGGCATCCCTTTTGTGCCTTTTGGCATGTTAGATCCTTCAGATCCACAGAATCCAACTGCCAACTATCATGTGGGGTATGTGCCGTATTGTGATGGCTCTGGGATGATGGGTGATAGGGAAGTAGACAGTGATGGCGATGGGGTAAATGATCGATTCTTTAGAGGGGTTCAAAATTTATCAGCTTCCCTAGACGTGATTTTTCAAACATATCCTTCGCCTAACCATGTAGTCCTTGCAGGGAACAGTGCGGGTGGTTTTGCTGTACATGCCGCCCTACCCTTAGTAAGAAAACTGTATCCTGATGTTAGCATTGAAGTCATCAATGATTCTGGACAGGGTATTGCCAACCCAGGAGGCATGCAAACCCTCATTGAGTATTGGAATGCAGGAGCTTTTTTTCCGTTTAGCTGCACCAATTGTATAGGAACAGACGGAAACCTAACCGATTATCATAACTATCAACTGGCACAAGACACTGCTATTCGCTTGGCATACATAAGCTCAAAGCAAGATGCAACTTTCGCAGAAATCATAACAGGTGGGGGAGAAGCCTTCGAAGCACAACTCATTGAGGCCGCTGCAGAACTCAATACTGCCTTTCCAGAGCGTTTTCGCAGTTTGATAGCGGATGGCGATGAACATACCTTTCTACTCTCAAGGTTTGATTACCCTATTGGTAACACAACAGTCAAAACATGGATTAACAGTATGTTGAATGATAATGATAGCTGGGTTTCCTTGACGGATTAACCTCAGTATGGAGTGCTTCCCAAAATGGTTTTTTACCCCTTGTAAAAGCAATGTGATGAAAAAGTAGTGAGGGTATTATATTTACTTATAACGAGAACTACTCAGCCACCGTAGGTATCTACGAGTGGCTGAAAGGTAGTTAAATTGCTAGCTGTAATGAAAAGAATAAAAAAATGATCAGGAAAATCTTTATCGGCATTGGACTCCTGGTATTGTTCATACTGTCATTGTTTTATTTTAAGGTGATTTGGGTATTAGCACCATTTTATGAGATAGAAAAGCCGGTTGACCTTGCAGTACCCATAATGGATATGGAATCCTATAAGGAAATTTGGGACACTCACAGAAGGCCCTATATTTATTCTATTCACCCTCCGAAATTAGAAGGGGAAGTATGCGTGGTGGGTATTGACCATACCAAAGATCCAACCAATCCTCATTTAGATTCCCTTACACATTATTGGAATATATTTAATCCTGAAGTTGCATTGGTAGAAGGAAGAGTGGGCAACCTAATCACTTGGTTCCAAGATCCTGTGAAAGAATTAGGGGAAGGTGGCCTAGTAACAAAACTCGCCAATGAGAAGGGAATCAACTTGTATTCATGGGAATCAAGGCGAGAAAAAGAAATTGAATTCTTACTCCAGCAGTATACGCCGGAAGAAATAGCTATGTTTTATACGTTTAGGCCCTATTTTAGTAATATGAGGTATGAGAAATATGATGACCCCGAATCTGCACTTCAGGAGTATCTAGAAAGTCGGACAGATTATCCTCATATCCGTGGAGTGTTTAAAACCTGGCAGGAATTAGATAAGAAATGGAAGGATGACTTCCCCAATATTGACTGGAGGGCGTATGGATCTGGAAAGGGGTACCCCAAAGGATATCTCCATGAGATTTGGAATTACACAAATATTTTAAGAGACGAACACATGGTGAACACAATAATAGATTTAGTCAAAAGAGGCGAAAGAGTGTTCGTAACGATGGGAGTGAGTCATGCACCCAGGATAGAAGAAACGTTGAGGGCAGGTCTAAAATAACTCATGTGAACATGGAGCTTTATTCTTTTTTGGAGAACAAAGGACTATTTAATGAAGAAGAGTGTAGGATCATTGACAGTGCTTTTGAACAGGAAATCATTCCTAAGGGAGGGGCTATTCTCAAAGTAAATAGGTATTCCAAAAAAATGCTCTTTATAGAATCAGGCCTCCTTAGAATATTTTATGTCAAGGAAGGAAAGGATATTACGCATTTCTTTTTCGACGAAAATTATTTTCTAGTACCTGCAAACAGCATTTTATCCCGTAAGCCCGAACGCTATGAATGGGAATCCATTGAACCCTGCGTAATAAAGGTAATTCCGTACGAAGATTTTATGATACTTGGCGAGCGATTCCCCAAATTAAACCGCATAATCTTAGATTTTTCTATCCAAATGTTGGATCTATTTTCTCAAAAACTTAATCTCCTCCAGTTCCAAACCGCTTACGAAAGGTATACCCTCTTCCTGGAAATGTATCCCAATCTCCAAAATAGAGTTTCCCTAGGCAGTATAGCGTCTTTCCTGGGTGTAACCCAACAAACCTTGAGTGTGATCAGGGCAAAGAAAAAATAAAAGGCCTACCATTTTTTAAGATAGATGAAAGGTTTTCTCATTACTATCGAAGACTTTTGCCTCAAATAGGATTTTGAACGCAAAAGAATGGAAAGCTTTAAAATTGTTGTCTTATGTTTATCAGGTCTCGCATTGTTCTATGCCAGTTCTATGCGGTTGATCAATCCCCATAAAGCCATTTTCTTACAAACCTATGTAGAGAATTCCCAAAAAACGGTGGAAAGCGATACCGATTTGATCAATGAGATAAGAGGAGTAGGCGCGGTTATGTTTTTGGGCGGAGTAATTATCTTACTAGGAACCCTTATCCCTGATTTTAGACGAAGCTCCTTTGTAGTTGCAGTCGTGATTTTCGCTGGGGTTGCCTTAGGGCGGTTCATTAGTTTTGGTCTGGACGGAATGCCCAATACTGCCGTAGTTAGGGCAGCAATTGTTGAAATCGCGCTCAGCGCACTTAATATTTTTTGCTTGGTAAATATCTTGCGTAGCTGAGGGGATGAAAAATGTGCAATTAGTCCGTATTCTTTTTCCTGCCCTTAAGGGTATTTTTGGCTGCAACCCTGAACGGCTTATGTCACAATACATTAATTCTAAAGGAAATTGAATCCAATATTGATAGACATAGTCAGGAGCTAATTGTCTCCAACATCAAGTTGGTCCTCGATTATTACCCACGTTATTTCGACCGCCAATTCTACACAAGAACGAATTTGAA
>JBCCTX010000366.1:0-7521 GCA_039197765.1 Bacteroidota bacterium | reverse complement strand
TAACACGCACATTCCCCTACAATACAACCATAAAATCCCCTCCTAAATACACATAATCCTGTCCCCAAAACCAAAATAAGTCCCACGCTCAGCCTCCCCAATTCATCCATAAAATCCCCTCCTCAATCCCCCAATCCTGTCCAAAGAACACAGAGCAGTCCTATACTCAGAAGCTTCCCATTCATCCATAAAACCCCGTCTTCAATCCCCCTAATCCTGTCCCCCAAACCCAAATAAGTCCCACGCCCAGCCCTCCCCCATTCATCCATAAAACCCCCTCCTCAATCCCCCTAATCCTGTCTCCAAAACCCAAATAAGCCCCACGCTAGCCCTCCCCAATCCCCCAATCCCGTCTATCAACTCCCTACTTGCTCAGCATCATTTCCACCCCATTCCAGTCATCAGGAATCCCTTCAATCAAGTAATCGCGACAGCGATGGAGATACAACTCCGCAGCCATATCGTCTGGATTTACACTCAATACCTGTTTGAAATAGCGCAGACCTTCTTCGAAGTCTCTTTGGTAATAGCAGCGTAGGCCTGCTTCGAAGTCTGGGAGGGTCTTTTCCTTGAGGACAATAGTTTCAGGCGTATCTCCCTCATAGAAATCATAGATGCCAATGTCCTCCTTTTTGCCTTTTACCATTACCTGACCCAAGTATCGATACTTATAGGCAACAGGTTCTTCCATGGCCATAAGGGTATCGGCACTTATGAGAATAGACACGCCATAGTGTTTGGTAAGTCCTTCCATTCGTGCCGAGGTATTAACTGTATCTGATACTACCCCTGCATCCATTCGCTCCTCATCCCCGATAATACCCAAGAGTAAATTGCCTGAGTGCACACCCGTACCGATCCGGATCGGAATTCTCCCTTTTTGTGTTCGGTCTTTATTATATTCTTGTAGCTTTTTGTACATATCGATAGAGGCCTGGATCGCATCTTCTGGCTTATTGGGGAACAAGGCCATGATGCCATCTCCATAATATTGGGCAATGAATCCATTGTGGTGCTTGATAATGGGTCCCATACGCCCTAAGTAGGAGTTAAGGAAATCGAAATTTTCCTTGGGTGTCATTTGCTCTGCCATGGTCGTGTAGGAGCGTATGTCAGAGAACATAACCGTATAATTTCCCTCCTTGCCATCCCCCAACTTAGTATCCATAATACTCTTGTGCCCTAGAGATCGTATGAATTCTTGGGGAACGAACCTGCCATAGGCCATATTAATGGAATACAAGTTCAAGTGGGTTTTGATCCTGGCTAGTAGTTCTTCCCGAGAAAAAGGCTTAGAAATGTAGTCATTTGCACCATAAGAAAGCCCCGTTACCAGGTCCATTACCTGATTTTTGGCCGTAACAATGATGATAGGTAATTCATTAAGGAGGTAGGTTTCTCGAATTTTTTGACAGACCTCAAATCCGGACATTCTGGGCATCATGATATCCAATAGTACTAGGTCTAGGTCGCTATATTTTTCTACCATCTCCAAGGCTTCCTCCCCATTATTGGCTAAAGAAACCCGATAGTTTTCGAGGGAAAGAATGTTGCGAAGTACGCGCTGATTTATAGGCTCGTCATCTACGACCAAGATATGAACGGGTCTATCCCCTCCTTTGGGAAGCTCTTCAATATTTCCATTTTCAAAGCTTTTGAGAAACTGTCGAGGTTTCTGTACAGAGGTAAAGGCATCGCTTACTTGAACCCTATCATAGGCAGGTACTTCGTATTCCATATCTTCGTCATCGGCAACGGGAAGGGTGAAGTGGAAGGTCGAGCCCTGTCCCATTTCAGACTCTGCCCATATTTTCCCTGTGTGAAGTTCAACCAGTTGGCGGGTTATGCTTAAGCCTAAACCAGATCCGCCGTATTCACGTGCGATGGAGCCATCCGCTTGTTCAAATGAACGGAAAATACTATTTAGCTTTTCACGGGGTATTCCGATTCCTTCATCCTTGATACTGATCTGAAGAAACTCCCCTAATTCAGTCGCAAAAATGTGAATTTCGCCTTCAGGGGTAAACTTTATCGCATTGCCAATAAGGTTATATAAGATCTGCTGGAGCCGCGTTTCATCTGCCCATACAGGGACCAAGCCCTCGTGAATATCATTCCGGACAGTAAGCCCTTTTTCTGTAATGGAAGGGGTCAGAATTTTTAAGACAATATCTGTTAGCGATCGGATATCTAAGGGCTTGCATTGGATTTCAATATCGAAATTTTTGAGCTTGGCAAAGTCAAGCAAGTCGTTGACCATGGTATTCAGACGTCTACCAGAGTCGACGATTACCGATAGGTTCTCCTCAATTTGGGCAAAGTCACTGTTGCTCAAACCTGCCAGCATACCTTCTGCGATGCCAATGATGCCGTTTAAAGGGGTGCGGAGTTCGTGGGAGGTATTTGCGAGGAACTCGTCTTTCATCTGATCGGCTTTGCGCAACTTTTCATTGGATTCGTGTTCCAATTGTAAGCTCCGTTCTAGTGCGTGTTGTTTCTCTTCCTCTAAGTCTTTCTGCTTGTTACCCACTCCCAAGGCAAAGAAGCTCAGTTGAAGAATAATTCCAAACTCAGCCGCAAGCATGGACTGGCGGAAGGGAATCCAACCCAGATTGAGGGCAGCCAGTCCAAAGGGAATTCCTACCCCAAGAATCAAGAATAAATTAGCAATGAGGTAGTATCGGGCAGGCTTGTACCCTTTCTGGTACACCCGAAATCCCCAATACATCATGAGAATTAGGCCGACAGGAATCAAGAGGGTAAATATGTTGAACAAGTCATTAATCCATCCGGCTACGGATTCTTGGGAAATCCATTGGGCGAGTCGGTTCTCAAAGGCTACGACCAAGATAATTGCTCCTCCTACGAGTGAAAAGAGCACTTTGTAGCTGAGGATAAATCCCAATGCTTTGGGGAGGTTTTCTTTTAGGTTAAGGTAGATTTCCCCAAAGCGCATAATCCCATAGGTGGCTATCCAGATCCCGACGAAGTAAATAAACAACTCATATTCTCCATGTTTGGGAAAAAAGGAATGGTAATAAGATGCATTCGAGACAATAAGGATCAGGCCGAGAATGTAGATTACATAGAATAGGTAGGCGCGATACCGAACAGAGAAGAATAAAAGCAGAAAATAAACTCCTTGAACCCATAAAATTCCCAGAAAAATTCCTCGGTTATGATGAGCTTTTTCAGAATTTTCCAACATATAATCTTCATCCATATGTAGGAGCGTAATCTCTGAAGGAATTGTCACATTGTTGGGTCCATGGATGCGTAGGTAGATTTCTTTTTCTTCCCCTTTCTCCAGAGAAATTCGAAAAAAACTGCGCCAGTCTTCTATGGATTTTTCTTCCGGCTCAAGTTCTGTTCCTGTCCGCTGGATAAGCCAAGTACTATCGGATTTAGGGGAATAAATGGTTACATCTTGCCAGGAATAACTATCTCTCCCTACCATAAATAGATAGATCCCAGAAGTGTCGGGTGAACCAGAGAGCTTGAGCCGAACCCAATAAATGAGGTTGGGATTGCTCAGGTCCATATCGGCAGAGGTATTGGTCTGAAAGGCATCCCGAGCAGAGGCTTGGCTGACTTGATCAATGTCCAGCAGGTCTGTACTATCTACCCGCAGGTATAGGGCATTGTACAGGACATTGAACTTATATCCTGCTATATCATCATACTGGGTAAACTTTCTACTGATCTGGTATCCCATTGCCGCTCTCAAAGGCCTGAAAACCTGAAGCAGGGAATCTTTCTGGTCGCGGGACTTTTTGGACTCTTGAAAATGGTAAATGATCAAGGATAACGCATTGATTAAGCTCGCGGTGTCCTTGTATTGCCTAGATAATAATTCTGCATTCTTTATCAAATCAATAGCAGAGTCTTCCTGAGGAGGTTCTTGGAAGTACAGGCGATTGGCTAATTGGACCATAAGGGGAGCTTTCAAGCTATCTGGGGTTACTGCCAATAGCTTTTGAAGAGAATCTATCTCTTGCGTCACTTCCTGCGTATATCCTGTAAAAAGCTGAAAGCCCAGGAATATCGCCCAAATCATCCGTTTCATTGACTCTCAATATACAGAAAATTGAGTATCAGATCGCATTCCCGGTTAGTTTTATGCTTTATGGTCGTTGGTTAGCTAGTCGGTAATAGTGTGGTTGGTGGTCGGGAGTCCGTGGCAAACCTTGACCAGAGCTCAAAGTACAAAAGGGGTTGGGGTTCCTCCTCAAATCTTCTATTCAGGCAGATAGGTAGAAGGTAATGGATTTTCCTCGCTTTCAGCTAGCCAGTAGATATGGAGCACATACCAACGTTTTCCATCGTAAAGGAGTTGGATGCTGTTCACACCCCTCACAAAAGGCTCTGAGTCAGAGGAACTTTTTCGCCCTTCGTAGGTACTCCATACGTGTACCAGCGACCCAAATTCTTCGGAAACTCGGTGGATTTCTTTTTCAAAAAAGCCTTCATTTTCAAGGTAAGCGCCCGCTCGCTCGATGTAGCCATCAGGACTTAAGATCGTCAGCGCATAGGTTCCATTTTCGTCTTTTTGGGTGGGAATCAGTCTAGCATCGTCGGTAAACAGGTTGCGAAAGCGATCCCAATCCCGGGCCTCTCCCTTTTCTCCGGAGATACTCGCATACAGGGCTGTGATGATGGCATCTTGGCTCGCTACATCCTCCGCATAGGAATTCTGAGCAGTAACGTAATTGAGACATCCTATCAGTATAAGGACTCCTAGTAAAAAAGGTATGTACAATTTTTTCATGATGAGAATTTAGATTTGATTGCTGAATTTGTGATATAAATGTAGCTAATTTTGTTTAAGCAAAGTTTTACACTAATGTAGTGTACACGAAAATTGCGTTCAATTTCCACAAACATCACATTCTCTGCAGATGCTGAGCTTATTCGATTAGTGAGGGAGAAGGCTTAAAAAGAAAACAGCAGCCTAAATCAACAGTTTAAAAAATGGTATGTTCGAGGAGATCAGGCAGATTACGAGAAGTGGATGGAAGTATGGTAATGATGATTCATTGGTAATGGCAGGAGCTTTGTTTGGAAATTGCAACATGTTATACAGTGAAAATCTCCAAACTGAGCAACATTCTGAGCCGTTGACAATTTTAAATCCTTTCCTAGATCTCTAGAAAGATTATTTATGAATCAGGCCAACACTCCCTTCACCACATGCCCATGTACATCCGTCAGGCGAAACCGCCTGCCTTGAAATTTGTAGGTAAACCGCTCGTGGTCAATTCCCATTAAATGCATAATGGTAGCTTGAAAATCGTGTACGTGGACGGGGTCTTTGACTATGTTATAGCCAAATTCATCGGTTTCTCCATAGGTAATTCCAGGCTTAATTCCTGCCCCTGCCATGTAAATGGTAAAACATCTGGGGTGATGGTCTCTTCCATAAACTTCTGGTGTCAGTTTTCCCTGAGAGTAGCAACCCCGTCCAAATTCTCCTCCCCAGATGACCAGGGTATCATCCAGCATACCCCTGCGTTTTAGGTCTTGAATCAAGGCCGCTGAAGGCTGATCTACAGTTTTGACCATTTTGCGAATGCTATTGGGCAAATTGCCGTGCATATCCCAGCCCATTTGGTAGAGCTGCACGAAACGAACCCCACTCTCAGCGAGTTTCCGCGCTAGAATGCAATTGTAGGCGAAGGAGCCTGGGATTCGGGATTGCTCTCCATATTCATCGAATACATAATCAGGTTCCTTGGAAATATCCAGTGTCTGTGGAACAGACATTTGCATGCGGAACGCCATTTCGTATTGTGCCATGCGACTTTGAACACTTTCGTCCTGGGTCTTTTCGTATTGCTGTTCGTGGAGCTCTTCCAAATACTTCAGCATGCGCTGTCGGCTATCTCGGTTAATCCCCTTGGGATCGTTGAGATACAATACAGGTTCGTCTCCAGACCGGAACATAACTCCCTGGTGTTGGGAGGGAAGAAAGCCATTTCCCCACAGCTTTGCATAGAGAGGCTGACCGCCGGGAATCCCTCTAGACAGGAGTACCACAAAGTCCGGCAGGTTTTTATTTTCACTGCCTAGGCCATAGCTGATCCAGGAACCCATGCTGGGGCGTCCCGCCTGCTGGGATCCTGTTTGAACAAAGGTTACCGCAGGATCGTGATTGATAGCTTCTGTATGCATGGTTTTGATAAAGGCGACATCATCAACAATCTTTCGGTGATGGGGTAAAATATCGCTCAACCATGCACCACTTTTTCCGTGCTGCTGGAAAGAGAAGTCTCCCATTGCTAAAGGAAAGGAGCGCTGATTAGCCGTCATGCCCGTTACGCGCTGTTCCCCTCGTACAGAAGCGGGAAGTTCTTCCCCGAACATCTCCTTCAGTTTGGGTTTGTAATCGAATAACTCTAATTGGGAGGGGGCGCCACTCTGAAAGAGATAAATGATGCGCTTTACTTTTGGAGAAAAATGCGGAAGTTCTCCTACATCTGATAAGATTTTCCCTAGCGGATTCGCATGTGCCAGGGAAGAATATGCCAATCCACCTAGGCTGAACAAGCTATTCTTCATGAATACCCGGCGATTCATGCCGGAAACGATTTGATCAAATCTATGGGACATAGTAAGGGATCGTGTTAAGGTTATTTTACCGTTTCATCACAAATTCATCAAAATTCATTACCGTAGAGGCAAGCATCGTATAGGTAGCTACATCGATCGGATCCAGCGCCTCATTCATAGGATGTTCTCCTGTACTGAGTAATTCTTGAGCCCGCTTAGGGTGGGCTCTAAAGTCTTTGTGTTCTTCTTGTAGTAATCGCAGGAGAGTGGCGGACTCTTGGTCGGAAGCCTGCCTGCCAATCAAATGTAGAAATATGTAGTCAATTTGGGTCTTTTGGAGTTCGTTCCCTCGTTCCTGTAGGGTTCGTTCTGCCAAAACACGAGCTGCCTCAACAAATTGGGGGTCGTTCATCAGCACCAGAGATTGGAGAGGCGTAGCCGTTTTCTGTCGATTTACCATGCAATAGTATCGGTCCGGCGCATCAAAGTTCATCATTGCAGGGGGAGGAGCACTGCGTTTCCACACTGTATACATACTTCTCCGATATAAGTCTTCGCCTTTCCCTTGCTTGTATTCTGTTGCGTTGCGGGTTGCTAGCGCCTTCCATATACCCTTGGGTTGGTAAGGGTATACACTGGGGCCGCCGACCTTTCGCACCAAAAGCCCACTTGCTGCTAGGGCATTGTCGCGAATGATCTCTGCGGATAAGCGATAGGCAGGGTAATGAGAGTACCATGTATTAGAAGGATCGTATCCCTTTGCCAATGGGCTGGCGATAGAACGCTGCTGATAGGTAGCGGATAGCATGATTTCCTTCAAAAAGCCTTTGATATTCCAACCCTTTTTCATGAACTCAACGGCTAGCCAATCCAGCAATTCTGGGTGGCTTGGGAGATTTCCCTGGTTACCGAAGTCTTCCTGGGTAGCTACTAGCCCTTTTCCGAATAGCATCGTCCACAAGCGGTTGACCT
>JBCCTX010000365.1:0-7522 GCA_039197765.1 Bacteroidota bacterium | reverse complement strand
TCCCCAGGTCGTGTTTGCCATGCTGGCCTGCGCTCGCATAGGCGTTATACACTCCGTTGTTTTTGGTGGATTTGCACCCAAAGAACTCGCCATTCGTATTGAGGATGCCAAGCCTAAGGTCTTGCTTACTGCAAGCGGCGGGATTGAGATCAGCAAGGTAATTCAATACAAGCCCCTCGTAGATAAAGCATTAGCGCTATCCGAGCACCCCGTTGACAATGTGATCGTATGGCAAAGACCCTTTGTAAAGGCGGGTATGCAAGCCGGTAGAGATTTGGATTGGGCTACCCTCGTTAAGGAAGCCCGTCCCTGTAGGTATACTGAGCTTGATGCTACTGACCCACTTTACATTTTGTACACCTCCGGAACTACAGGAACTCCCAAAGGGATCTATCGAGACAATGGAGGACACGCAGTAGCTTTGAAGTACAGCATGGAGTACTTCTATGGAATCCAACCTGGGGAGGTGTTTTGGGCCGCTTCAGACGTAGGCTGGATCGTAGGACATTCCTACATTGTGTATGCCCCCTTAATTCACGGTTGCACAACCATCCTATTTGAGGGAAAGCCTATTAGAACGCCAGATGCAGGAACTTTTTGGCGTATTATTCAACAGTATAACGTCAAGGCACTCTTTACCGCGCCAACTGCCATTCGAGCGATAAAAAAAGAAGATTCAACAGGAAAAAAGCACAAGCGCTATGATACTTCTAGCCTTAGAAACGTATTCTTGGCGGGTGAACGCTGCGATGTTGCTACCTATCACTGGCTGCGCGATCTTCTGGGGGTAGAAGTAATTGACCATTGGTGGCAGAGCGAATCTGGCTGGCCCATGATTGGCAATGCAGTGGGCTATGGCCTATTACCGGTCAAACCTGGTTCCGCCACAAGACCTGTTTGTGGGTATGATATCAGAATCCTAGATGAAGCAGGCCAGGAACAGGCACCAGAAACAGAAGGGGCTGTAGCCATCAAATTACCCTTACCACCAGGCTGTCTACCTACTTTATGGAAAAACAATGAGCGGTTTCGAGAAGCTTATCTCTCCACCTATCCCGGCTATTATTTAGCAGGAGACGGAGGGTATAAGGATGAAGAGGGGTATATCTACATCACAGGAAGAATTGATGATGTGATCAATGTAGCGGGCCATAGATTGTCTACCTCCACCATAGAGGAAGTTGTAGCCTCCCACAATGCAGTGGCAGAATGTGCCGTAATTGGAGTAGCAGACGAATACAAAGGGCAGGTACCTGTAGGCTTTGTCGTCTTAAAAGGAGGTGTAGGAATTCAAGAAGAAGACTTGGAAGCGGAGCTCGTCCGTATGGTTCGGAAAACCGTTGGTCCAGTAGCCAGTTTCAAACGCGCAGTGATCGCCGGTCGGCTTCCAAAAACTCGATCGGGAAAAATCCTAAGAGCGACCATGCGCGCTATCGCAGATGATAAGCCCTATACTACCCCTTCGACAATTGAAGACCCTGCAGTATTGGGTGAATTGAAAGATCTCATGTCAGCAAGGGAGATTGGGAAGCTTTAAAGGCTAAAATTTGGCGGTTACCATAGCTCCATAGGTGAGAGGCAAAAGTTATTGAGTTGTTGCTGCTCCAGTTAGAACAATTTCCGAACATATTGGATACAAAAATCCCCAACATTTTAGTTCTGCTTTTAAAAAATACTACGGGTTGCCACCAAGCAAATTAAAGCGTTAAGATAGACCGGTAGGATAAACTTGCCAACTCAGTTCTTCCCAAGCTTACGATATAAGGTCATTCTAGAGATCCCTAGTAAATCAGCTGCTCTGGACTTATTCCCTTTAGTTATTTTCAAGGCTTCCTCGATTGTCAAGTGCCTCGGAATCTTTTCCAAATTTGGGGGAATAGATGGCCCAATACCTCGATATTCTTCCGGGATGTCTTTGACTGTGATAATGTTACGCTTGCTGTGGAGCTGAAAGGTGAAAAGTATTCTGTGGAAGCAACTCCGTAGCTCTCGGACATTTCCCAGCCATTCATGGCTTTGCAACATATGGAAGACTTCTCGGTCGACTTGGATAGAGGGAAAATTTTGTTCTTTTAGAAATGCGCTCAGTAAAGCAGGAATGTCTTCCTTTCGTTCCCGGATAGGGGGGATGTATAAATTTAATATGTTGAGTCGATAGTACAGATCATCTCGGAAGGCCCCTGCTGATATGGCAGATTGCAAGTTCCTATTGGTGGCAGCAATTATTCTCACATCAATCACTTCACCCTCTGTAGATCCTACCGGATAAACCATCCCCTCTTCCAATACCCTTAATAAATAAGGTTGTAAATCCATCGGCAATTCTCCTATTTCATCCAAAAAGATAGTACCGTTCTGCGCGGCTGTAAATTTTCCTTGTTTACCTCCTTTTAAGGCGCTTGTAAATGCACCTTCAACATAGCCAAATAGCTCGCTTGCAATAAGGTCTTTGGGAATAGCTCCACAATTTACCACAACAAAGGGCTTATCCCTTCTTTCCGAACAATTGTGAATGGCTTTTGCAAAAAGTTCTTTCCCTGTACCTGTTTCCCCGGTAATTAGGACATTGAGGTCTGTTCGTGCATACTGACTAGCCAGGGCTTTCAGGTTCTTTACCTGAGTATTCTCTGTAACAATATGGTCAAGTGTAATAGGTTTAAGGGAAGCCTTCCCAATAGCAGGTGCAGAGATGGAAATTGCTTTTTCAAATACAGCGATCCTACCCAGAATTCTATTGTTTATGATAAACGGCAAGGTGCTTACATTCCACTTTTTCTCATTGTAATCCTTATACTGATTCGTGATGGTAACAGAATTCATGAGGTCGAGTTTGCCAGGGAATAATTGGAAATGCTCTCCTACAGTGAGGTGAAGAGACCGAATCGCTTCGAGGTTAACGTATTTTATCTGAAAGTACTCGTCAAAAATTACAATGGGATTATTCGAGTGAAAATGAGAAAGATAATTACTGGCTACAGAAAACTGAATGTGATCATAAATGCTGTTTTCTATCATTTTTGCAATATGATTCGCAAAGGCAACATTGTGTAAGGGCACAAAATCTTTAGGACCAGATAGGGTTATTGCCCCCAAGGTCTTTTGGGTGAAGGGGTCCAAAATAGGGCTAGAGGTACAGACCAATTCATGCCAACTATGGCAGTAGTGCTCAAATCCAAAAATGGAAAGTGCACGGGTTTCTTTTAAAGCCGTTCCTATTCCATTGGTGCCGCAGTCTTCTTCTGACCACCTTGAGCCTGGAATTAGGTTAATCTTTTCAGCTTGCTTCAAATTTTTGCCCAAGGTGCTTATCACCTCACTTTTATGATTCGCCAAGGTAATAACCAAGGCTTCCGAGTCTACAGAATCCATCAACTTTTGGAGATGGGGGCGAGATTGGTCGATGAGGAATTGATTTTCCTTCAGGAAAAGGATCTTTCCTGTCTCGTCCATATTTACAGGCGAGTGTGCCAGATCTGTATCAATGTTGTGATCCTTACACCTTAGCCAACTATGTTGAATATACTCTTGAAGGTCTTTAGGTACCTTCCCAGAATCAATAAATGTAGTCCAATTCCGATGAAGGGATTCATTTTTTGCTTGGTAGTTGTGGAAGGACTCGACCATAGTAGTATCCTTTTGAGGTAGGGTGTAACAGCTTGTAACAATGTTACACATCCAGGAAAATTGCGGTATTAATAAGTTACAATTAATCTGCGAACAATCCTCATGCATGTTTAATAAATGGGCTTTTTCCATCAGAATGCCTCTTAAATGGGCTTTACAGGACTTTGGCACAAATCTTTAATAGGTAAGAAGAGACACATCTGTGTTGAAACTCTGTATTTCACCATTAATTAAGGACTTACTATGAAAGATATCAGCAAAGACCACCTGGTCTGGATGTATTCCAAGATGAAAATGTCCAGATACTTTGAAGAGCGGATGGAAACTGCCTACATGGAGGGAAAACAACCGGTATTCAATATCGGAGCAGGTCCCGTACCTGGCGAGATGCACCTTTCCAATGGGCAAGAGCCAGCTGCAGCTGGAATATGCGTCCACCTGAAAAAAGAAGATACCGTTACGGCCCCACACCGTCCGCATCACAATGCCATTGCAAAAGGAGTAGATTTAAAGCTTATGACTGCCGAGATTTATGGTAAAAAGACGGGGCTTGGGAAAGGGAAAGGCGGGCATATGCACCTATTCGATCCCGAAGTAAAATTCTCTTGTGGGGGTATTGTTGCTGCAGGTATGCCGCATGCTGTTGGTGCAGCATTGGCTGCTAAAAAGCTAAAAGAAGATTGGGTGGCGGTCGCATTTATTGGGGAAGGTGCTGCCAATGCTGGAGCATTCCACGAATCGCTTAACTTAGCCGCCCTTTGGAAACTACCCTTTATCGTGGTTATTGAAGATAACTCTTGGGGAATTTCTGTTCCTAAAAACGAGTCTACTTGTGTCCCTTTTAATGACGTTCGAGCTGCTGCCTATGGAATTAAAGGGTATCTGGTAAAAGACAATGATCCCTTTGAAATGTACCATGTATCCAAAGAGGCCGTTGATAGGGCAAGAAAAGGAGAAGGTCCTTCCATAATCGAAATTGAAACCTACCGTTTCCTTGGCCACTTCCAGGGGGATCCCGAATTATATAGAAATAAAGAAGAGGCTCCTTCCCTTCGGGCAAAAGATCCTATTGATAGGGTAAAGAACTACCTTTTCGAAAAAGGTATGGCAAGTGAAGCAGAGATGGATGCCCTAGACGTCGAAATTACAAAAGAGGTAGATGCTGCCTATGAATTTGCAATTAATAGCCCACTCCCCGAACCAGAAGAGGCATTAGAAGATGTCTTTGTGTAAACAGAAAATCCTCAATTATACACCTAACTCAAAAAAATAATTTCAATAATGGAAACTATTAAGGTACAAAAACTAACAGGTAGTAAAGCAATGTCATTAGCCATTGAGCAAGCCATGAATAAGGATGACAAAGTCTTTGTAATGGGGGAAGACGTTGGTAAATATGGGGGAATATTCGGGTCAACAACAGGCCTGATGGATAAATTTGGACCCGAAAGAGTCATGGATACCCCTATTTCCGAAACGGGCTTTATTGGGGCAGCAGTAGGAGCAGCTGCAGAGGGATTCCGCCCCATTGTCGAGTTGATGTTTGTCGATTTTCATGGGGTGGTTATGGACCAGATTTATAATCACATTGCGAAAATTACCTACATGTCTGGTGGGAATGTGAAAATGCCTATAGTAATTGCTACAGCAGTGGGAGGAGGATATAGTGATGCAGCCCAGCATTCTCAAACCCTCTATGGATCATTTGGCCACTTACCTGGTTTGAAAGTAGTAGCTCCTACCTTCCCTCATGACCTAAAGGGTATGATGGCAGCTGCAATACAAGATGATAACCCTGTGGTTTTTATGTTTCACAAAACCCTACAGGGACTAGGTTGGATGGATCAAATCCCCTCGTCTTTAGGCCCCGTCCCAGAAGAAGAGTATATCGTTCCGTTGAATAAAGCAAAGGTAATAAAAGAAGGAACAGATATAACAATCATCGGAGCTCAGATGATGACCGTAGAAGCTATGCATGCTGCTACGGAGTTGGAAAAAGAAGGAATTAGTGCAGAGGTTATAGACCTACTCTCTATAAAGCCTATTGATAAAGAGACCATTTTCAAATCCGTAGAAAAAACACATAGGCTCCTAATTGTAGATGAAGACTACCTCTCATATGGATATACAGCGGAAATAGCAGCATTGGTATCAAGTGAAGCTTTCTATCATTTGGAAGCTCCTATTGGTAGGCTTGCGATTCCAGATGTTCCCATCCCTTACAGCCCGGTTTTAGAGAAGTACGTAATCCCTGACTCCAAGAATATTGTAGCCAAAGCAAAAGAGATCCTGAATTCTTAACAGAATTTTGAAAGATAGGGGTGTGCCTTGAAAGGGTCATAGCCATAAATCTAAACGGAATCTATGGCTACTTATAGCTCTATTCAGGGCATTCCCATCTTGTTTATTCAATAATAATTACGAAATGGCAGATTTAAGAGAAATAGTTCTACCCGCAGAAGTTGGAGAAGGAGCAGAGAGTTTGGTCGTAATGTGGTATAAGGAACCGGGAGATTCCTTCGAAAAGGACGAAATACTAGTAGAAGTACAGACGGACAAAGCCATTTTTGAGGTACCTGCTGAGTTTGATGGCGTTTTAGAAGAAATTGTAGTCAATCGAGGGGAAGTGGCAGCCGTAGGCCAGGTAATGGCAAAGGCAAAGAAGGCGGGAAATGAAAAAAAGGAGTCCCAAGCTACAGGTACTTCTTTACCACTAGAAGCACAGAAACCTCCCTCCCAAACGGCTACGGTTCTCCAACCTGCTATAAAAGCTACTCCGCTCGCAAAAAAATTAGCGCGAGAAAACCAAATCGACCTTAGGCTTTTAGTGGGTTCCGGAGTAGGTGGAAAAATTACCGATTCAGATGTTTCGAACTATATCGATTCTCAGGTTCAGGACAAACAAACCCTCCCAAAGCCCAGTGATTCCAAGTTCAAAATTACCCCATTGGCAAGGAAAATAGCCAAAGCGCATAACATTGATTTAGCCATGGTGACGGGCTCTGGCAAAGGTGGAAAAATTACCGATAGGGATGTCAGGACCTATATGGAAACCTTGAACACTTATCTAGGAACGAATCTCACATTCGAAAATGGAAAAGAATTTGAGGAAGTTCCCAATTCGCCTTTTCGCAAAGCAACTGCCAAGTATATGTTCAGTAGCCTGCAAAACTCTGCCCAACTTACCCTTAGCAGATATATAGAGGTTACCCAACTTAACACAAATCGGAAAGAGCTAATGCCTAAGGCAAGTTGGAATGACTGGGTTCTAAGGGCTACCGTTTTGGCCCTAATGGAACATAGAGAAATGAACGCTTCTTGGATGGATGAAAATAGTAGAAAGGTATTTAACCATGTAAACTTGGGCATTGCTGTTGACACTGAAAGAGGCCTTTTAGTTCCAATTGTGAAGGAGGCTGATACTCTGTCCTTTGAAGCATTGACCCAGAAAGCAAAAGAACAACAACAAAAAGCCCTTAACAACAAATTAAAAAATCAGGATATAGATGGTGGCACCTTCACCGTAACAAATTTGGGTGGGCTAGGCATTGATTTTTTTACCCCAATTTTGAATCCTCCACAGGTAGGTATTTTGGGCGTTGGAAGACTCCAAGCTAGCATAGATATCGTGGAGAACCGATTGAAGCGGAAATGGCAACTACCCCTTAGCATAACGTTCGACCATAGAGCAATTGATGGAGCGCCTGCAGCCAGATTTCTCCAGACACTTGAAGACTTACTGGCTCAACCCGAAAAATTACTTTGATACCCTAGGTATCCCTCACGAGGGTTAGACACGTAAAAACTGTAAATATTAACCTATTTAATGCATGATTAAAAATGAGTGAAAATATTATTTGGACCGTAGAAGGCAATATCAAGGAAGGCCAAAAAGAAG
>JBCCTX010000364.1:0-7524 GCA_039197765.1 Bacteroidota bacterium | reverse complement strand
GACACTTAATCAGGAGGAGAGGTTCCGAACCCTTGGCGCCTATGCGATGCAGGACCTCACGGTTAATGCTTGGCGTTTTCATATTGGGACCCGATTTGATGCTGTGAAACTAGAAGCTGTTGACCGCTTTGGAGCCGATGGAAACCAATCCGGGGACCTGTCTTTTACCCGTTTCAGTCCCATGGCCGGTGCATCCCTAATGCTGGGTACTGCCAACTCGGTATACGCTCAAGTCTCTACAAGTTTTGAAACCCCCACCCTAAGTGAACTTTCAACAAATCCTACAGGCCAAGGGGGATTTAATGAAAATCTGGATCCCCAGCGGGCCATAAATTTTGAGGTAGGTTTAAAAGGAGGATTTACCCAAAAGTTCCGCTATGAGTTAGCTGGCTTTCTCATCAACCTTGAAAATGAGTTGGTTCCCTTCGAATTGGAAGATTTCCCCGGGAGGACCTTTTTTAGAAATGCAGGAAGTTCGCAGCGCCAAGGCGTAGAAGCTCAGGTACAATATATGGCTAATAAAGACCTATCCTTCATAGCTACCTATACCTTTTCTGATTTCCTATACGACTCCTATCTCACGCCAGATGGCGATTTCAACGGCAATCACCTACCTGCGATCCCGCAACACATGGCGCTCTTAGGCGCCAACCTCAATTTATCCAATGGCTTTTATACAAAGGCCTGGCTCAGGTGGAATAGCAGCCTTTTTGCAGATGATGCCAACGAGACGGAAATAGATGGATTTTCCGTGTTGAACGTTCGAGTGGGCTACGAGAAAGCGTTTAATGGTTGGTCTATTGCCCCTTTCTTTGGGGTGAACAATCTACTAGGAACAGAATATTTTGACAATATCCGCATTAACGCATTTGGTGGGAGGTATTATGAACCAGCCCCTGTGGAGGCCTTTTTTGGAGGAATTGCTATTAGCATCAACTGAATTAAACCTCCGCCTGTCTCGCTATGTAAATTCCCATTGCTATACCAAGGATGAACCCAAAAACAATTGTAAACAACACAAAGGATAATACATTGCATAGGATGGCTCGCCATGTGGCGGATAGCTTTGAATATTGGGTGAATAAGTTTCCATAGGAAAAGGCTAGATACGCAAACGAACAAACAAAATAAACGCCATAAATAACGTTTCCTCCAAATACATATAATAGGGGAACCAAGATCACATACATCAGGTTTTGTATACCTGCCAAATAGGTATTCAGAATAAAATGTTCTGGGTAGAACCATTTTTGCTTAGCAAAAAACAGGTAGGAAAAAAAGGTAATTACGGGTAGAAGTAACCAATATATCACTTGCATATACTTCGCAAAATACTTCTGATAAATGATGCCCATCAATTCATTAGGGTCTTGGAACTTGGGATCGGGCTGCGATCGAGCCGTATCCTGAGAGGTAATCGTGTCTGAAGGACTGAGGATACCTGTAGTATTCTGGCCTACCCATGCTGTATCCTCTTCTGTTTGAGGTATTGCAATACTATCCTTTGTAGTATTCGGAGAGATTACTCCCAGAGAGTCTTGACCATTGAATCCAGGATCCCCTATGTTCGTGCTTTGGGGCAAATTTCCTTTCATTAACTCTGCTGAAAACGGATCTAGATTTACTGAGATCAAAACTGCCAACGTCGTTGTAAAAATGAAAAAGGCAAAAGGCTTCATCAATTTGGTCCGATCCTCGAATAAATAAGTCCTTAGGGTGGTACCTGGATGGAGGAGTAAGCCTTTTAGGGTATACAGTAATCCTTTCTCTAACTTGAATATCCCTAGGAAAGACTCAAAAATATGTTTCCAGGTAATTCGCTTGGGTTTAGGTCCTTGCATCCTTCAATATAGCCTTTGATTTTGACAAAAAAATGGGCATTTTCATATCTAAATGAATAGTTTGAGGGTTGAAGTTTGGGGGCTAAAGTTACATCTAGTTATCAAATTTCACGTGATCTGGCAAGGTAAATCCTTTAGAATCACGGGATGTTTTTAGGCAGGTATTACACGTACTCCCAACTAAAAACCTCAAACTAGAAACCGATTCTACTACTACTACACCACGATTTTATGGAAAACTTCTCCTTGACTACGCTGGACATAGGTATCATGATCGCCTATGCCGTAATCATCATTTTATACGGATTAAGTAAGGCCAAACGCGGCAGTTCTGAAGAGTACTTTCTCGCAGGGCGAAACATGGTTTGGCCGATTGTAGGGATTTCCCTTTTCGCAGCTAATATTTCGAGTACCACTTTGATTGGACTTGCAGGAGATGCTTATAGTGGGAGCATTGCAGTGTATAACTATGAGTGGATGGCAGCTGTCGTGCTGGTGATATTTGGCATCTTCTTCATGCCCTTCTACTTGAAATCTGGCGTATACACCATGCCTGAATTCCTGGAGCGCAGATTTGATGCCCGATCTCGCTACTACTTTTCCTTCATTACAGTAGTTGGTAATGTCATTATTGATACGGCTGCTGGCCTGTATGCGGGAAATCTCATTCTGAAAATCTTATTTCCTGAGATTGATTCGATTATACTGATTGTTGGCCTAGCCTTATTGGCAGCTGCTTATACCATACCTGGAGGGCTCTCTTCCGTGGTTCATACGGAAGTCATCCAGGCCATACTCCTGATGATAGGCTCTGTATTGCTGACCTATTACTGCTTTGCTCATCCAGATGTAGGAGGTTGGAGTGGATTAATGGAGGGCTTACAAAGCCAATTCGAAGCAGGAAAGATTCCCAGCCCTCCAGACGAGGTATTGAGTTTGGTCAGGCCTATAGATGATGAAGCGATGCCTTGGACCGGTTTACTCTTTGGGGTTCCCTTGTTGGGCTTCTATTTCTGGGCCAACAACCAATTCATGGTGCAGCGCGTCCTGAGTGCCAAAGATTTGAATCATGGGAGATGGGGGGCCTTATTTGCCGGCTTACTTAAGCTGCCAGTTCTTTTCATCATGGTTTTTCCTGGCTTAGCAGCGGTTATTCTCTTTGCTGACTTAGATATTTCTTCCCTCAACTACCAGATTGCAGATGGTACGGTCTGTGAACGCCTGGCTGACTGTCCGAACATGAGTTATCCCGTACTCATATTCCAGCTACTTCCCTCAGGAATTTTAGGACTCGTAGTGGCCGGAATTTTGGCAGCGCTCTCTTCCAGTATCAGTGCGACGTTGAACTCGGCCTCTACCCTGATTACCATGGACTTTGTCAACAAAATCAATCCTAGCCTAACCAGTAAGCAATTGGTTCGAGTAGGTCAGATTGCCACCATCATCCTTGTCATTCTGGCTGCTGCCTGGGCTCCGCAGATTGAGAAGTTCCGATCGCTATTCCAATACCTCCAGTTGATCCTCACCTTTATCGCTCCCCCCATCGTCGCAGCCTTTATAGCTGGACTGTTCTACAAACGCGCCAATGGACACGGAGCCTTTGCAGGGCTAATGACTGGATTTGGAATCGGTGCCATTCTCATGACCTCACGCGTACTCGCGGACCAAAATGGTGCTGAGACCCTCCCCGGCTTTCTCCAAAGCCTAAATGCCATTCACTTTCTGCATCTCGCACCCATCCTACTCGTAGTGTGCTATGCAGTCATCATTCTGGTAAGTCACGCAACTGCTCCTCCCGCTCCCGAAAAGGTTGCTTCCCTAACCTGGACCAAGCAGTTCTTCCACGAGGAAACCGAAGAACTCAAAGGATTGCCCTGGTATAAGAATTTCAGAATTCTCTCTGTGCTATTGCTCATCCTGACCGCGATTATTGTAGTTATGTTCTGGTAAGAAATGAATGGGGATACCTAGTGTATTTGGGTATCCCCATTGTTTTTTCTATACCTATGGGAGTTAGATGGTGGTATGTAATTCTTCAAAGATTTTTGGGAATAAATCTATTGTATTTGGTGTATTAGGCTTGATTGACTGGGTAGATTCGTGTCTGAGGGGGACCGTGGATTTTTACGATTAATTTCCCCAAGTCTCAGCATTGTAGGAGCCTATTTTAGTACATGACAAAAAAGTCAATTTTTTTTGGGGTTGCCCCAATTACTTCGTTCGAAAAAATATTCTATTTCAGGATCAAGTATAATTTTTCTCCCTGCCTTCCCTTTTTCCAGAGATTTTAGGTTCTCGATAAGTCTCAAATCTGCCGAAGCGATGGAGGTTGTAAGCTAAAACGCCCCTTCAGTGAGACATTTCTCCTTCTGAATTCACCCCATATCGGATTTTCATATTACGTGAGCGTAATGCGAAACTTTTTGACAGTGTGAGTATAGCCTAAGGTGGTTTTGAGGCTGTTTTCTGGCTGGGCTTGCAGCAAATTTTCGCCTTTTGTCTCTTGGATTAGGAAGGCTCTAACGACATGACTACGCGCTGCGAATGACCAACGGGAGAGAGTAGCCGAGTAGACGATGCTATCTTCAGTTGTTTTAAATTATTTTTATTTCCCTTCCTGTCTCTGCTGATTTGTAGATAGCGTCTATTACTTTCAAGTCCTTTAATCCTTCAATTCCAGCAACATGATTCGGAACAGGTTTGTTTTCTAGGATACATTTTGAAATTCCATCCATCTGGGCAGCTTGTTGGTTAATTGTAGGGAAGTTGAATTTCTTTTCACTAGTCCTCCCATTAAATGGGCCATATCCCAAACCAGGGTCTAGTTCAAAAAAACCATTTTCTGCTGATGCATAAAGATGGTCAATATGACAATTTGAAGTACAGTTTGAAGTTCCAACAGCTCCACTTGGAAAATTTAGCTGCCAACTGATATTTTCTTCGACTTCCTTGAATAATTCAGGTCTTGTTTTTGGCGAAAATTGAGCTGATACGGAAACTGGCTCCTCACCTAAAATGTATCTGTTACTTTGAATGCAATACACTCCTAGATTCATTAATACTCCGCCACCAGCTAGGGATTTGTTAAGATGCCAATCATCTGATGGTACAAACGTTAGATTGTAACCCAAAGAAGCTTCAATTAAGCGAACAGGTCCAAAAACTTGTTCCTGTCCTAGTCTTTGTATTTCAATATGGTGGGGTTCATAATGAAGTCGATAGCCTACGGCGAGTTGAACGTTTGCTTTTTTACACGAATCAATCATTTCTTGACAATCCTTTTCATTCAGCGCCATAGGTTTTTCCACAATTACATGTTTGCCTGCTTGGGCGGCCCGAATGGTAAATTCTTTGTGCATTCCATTTGGTAAAACAACATAGATCAAATCAATGTCTTCATTGTCTTTTAATTTATCGAAGTTTTCATAGTTGTAAACATTCTTATTTGGAATTCCGTATTTTGCTTGCCAAATCCCCTCTTTTTCTGGTGTTCCTGTTATAATTCCTGATAATCTACAGTATTCGGTTTCTTGAAATCCTTTTGCAAGGATATTGGCATATCGGCCAAGCCCACAAAGTGCAATATTTAATTTTTTTGATACTTGATTTCTAATATTACCAAAAGTGTTGATTGAAGGGAGAACTAAAGATCCACCAATAGCATATCCGACTTTTTCTGAGAATGAGCGTCTTGATATTTTTTTCATGATTTCGTCGTTTTTTGATGGAATTGAAGATAGCGACCAAGCTATCTCTTGTTCGAATATAATGAGAATTGGTGATAGCAGGTGTTCGATGCTGTTTAGCCCATCTTCTAGCCAACTTCAAAAATTATTGCTTGGTAGTCTTAACCTATCAGCAGTTATTTTTTCCTTTTTTATGGGCAGCCACTAAAATAGCTTATCTCTAATAAAATTAGTTTTCTGGTGTTCTACTGGCAACTCATTATTCACAACCTAATTTGACTCGTGTTTTCAGTCATACTAGCTACTAACTTCACTCTTGTATCCTTTTCTCCTTCGCCTTCTATTCTTCATAAGGCGAAAATTTTAGCAGTAAATTGGCCATAGCTAAAATTAGATCTTCCAGTTCCCATTTCCTTATCCATTTTCAGGGCTCCTTACTATATATAAATAAGGGGCCTTCACGGCTGTATGGATTTACTGAAAACGGGGGTCATCTTCTTTTTAAAAATGGTAACACCTATACATACCACGAAAAAGCTGATAAAACGAATTGTCAGATTAGAAAAGCGTGAAGACTTAGGCTCGATTGGCAAATGGAATGCTACCGTATTCTATGTCAATCGGAAAAGTTGAGTTTTTGCCAACAGATAACGATAGAAAGGTAACTGGACATCAAAATCAAAGGCTTCTTGAACTTGACTATTGGAAATACCAATACAGGGAATTACCGGCATTACCCTGGAGAGAGTTAACAAATCGGATGAATCAGGGTCCCGTTAAAATGAGCAAGAAAGACTACTCCTTTGGCATAAAAGAAATGAAGCAAAAACTCCAGGAAATGTAAGAAGGACATTTGCTGACTTGAGATCAGAAATCGGCAAGATTAGGTCCCAATAGCAGCTCAATTCAAAACCGCCCGTTTTCGCTCGAATGCTCCCGCTACATCTAATCCCATTAAAAATAGCCATCTTTTCACGGGTAATTCGAGAAAGAGTTCCTTGATTCTAAAAAACGGAACGTTTAAAGACAAATATCTCGTATTTTTGAAGGCATCTACCAAAAAATATGTCTATATCTGTTGCCGCCCATAGTAGCTTCGCTATTTCTGAGCCTGATAATATACACTTTGCCACTTCGGATGCTTACTCTCCATCTTCCCTCATTGGCTCCCTTTTCGGGTAATCCATAGAAAGGGATTTAGGACCGTTCAAAGGTCATGTTTGCGCGGATGGTGATGATTCAAATACTTTTCGATAATTTCCCTTTGGGAATCACCCATTTCTGTAAACTTTGTTTGCATGCTTGAGAATTTGGTTGTTTCCAAGTATATGAGTGGCTTCCCCTTTTTTCCAATTCTGAACCACTTCAGATCCCAAACATGTTCTAAATCATACATCGCCATGAAACGCAATCAATTGGTATTAAAACTTCTCCTTTGCTTTGCTTTCCTCTTTACCACCGCGCCTTCCTTGGCTTCCATTGCTTCGCCGAATAAGGAATTTGAACCACAAGATAGCCTAGGATATGAACTTCACATTATTCGTAAAAGAAGAGGCACCTTAAAAAAGAAGCTTAAGGTAGGACACAAGGTTGCTTTTTGGCTCATAGGTGATTCAGAAAAAAAACGGGGAGTAATTACCCAATTAGATTCAAGCCACGTAGAAATCGATCACATACCCTACGATACGGAAGCTTTTCAAGCCCTGAGCAAAGCCAGGTATCATAGGGGTATAAAGATCCCATTCATCCTGCTGGGCCTTTTTAGCTCCTTTTGGGGCTTTTGGATTAGCTTTGCAATGGCTTGGAATAATGGCTTAGCCGTAGGTCTGCTTTTCTTAGTCCCATCTGTTTTACTTGTAGTGGAGATTTTTTCCTTACCTCCCAAGTGGAAATCGAAAAAGTTTGAGTTTGTTTGTAGGCCCAAAGGTAGCGAAGCTGCCACCAGGGGCCATAGCAATTGACAAATTTTCGTCAGCTCGCCTTTGGATCAAAATATT